>JAEDMC010000029.1 GCA_016303225.1 Kiritimatiellia bacterium | reverse complement strand
ACTGCTCTGCCTTCTTTGACATTTCGTGACACTATTATACACCTTGCCCCACCAGTGTGCAATAGGGAATTTTAGATTTTTCACTACCATGTTGATTTTGGACAGGCGATGATTTAGATCATCGGATCCTGGACGAATTCGCTGTGCTCGGGCTCCTGCTCGGACGACTGGAAGTTGTCGCCTTCCTTGTGCTCCGGCTCACGGTCAAGGAAGCGGGTCCATTCGCGAATGAAGTTCATTTTCACCTCACCCGTCTCGCCGTTGCGGTTCTTCGCGATGTCTACGTAGGCGAGCGTCTGGTCCTGGCTCTCCGGATCGTTCGAGTTGCGCGAAGGACGCCGCAGGAGGAATACGACGTCCGCGTCCTGTTCGATTGCGCCCGAATCGCGGAGGTCGGAGAGCTTCGGCTTCTCGTACTTGTCGCCGCGCTGTTCGTTCGCACGCGACAGCTGCGAGAGGACGATGACCGGCACCTTCAGCTCCTTTGCCATCGCCTTGATCTGCTGGGAGATCATGCTGACTTCGATCTGACGGCTCTGGCGTGCGCCCTCGCGGCAGCAGCAAAGCTGCAGGTAGTCAATCACGATGAGCTCGATGCCGTGTTGCTTCTTCATGCGGCGCGCGCGCGCACGGAGGTCCATGACGTCGAGACCAGCCGTATCGTCCACGTAGATCGGAGCGGACTTCAGCTCACCCATCGCTTGCATCAGGTTGTTGGTGAGCATCTGCTTCTCGCTTCGAGGCACGAGATTGCGGTTGAGCCGCCACATGTTGAGATGCGCACGGCCCGCCAACATGCGCTTCGTCAGCTGCTCAACCGGCATTTCCAGCGAGAAGATCGCGACCGGATGTCGCTTGCCGTTGTCATAGCGGACGGGCACGTTGTTCATGTCCATCCCCAGCGCACAGCTCTCGGCAATGTTCATCGCAAGCGACGTCTTGCCGACGGACGGACGGGCCGCGATGACGATCATTTCGCCGGGCTTGAGCCCCTGCAGCGTCTCGTCCAGGTACTTGTATCCGGTCGAAAGGCCTTCCATCAGCTTGCCGCCGGACTCAAACATGCGGTCGATGCGCTTGAAGCTGTCGTCGACCGCCGCGGACCACGGCATCGTATTGCCCGCCGAGCCACCAATCTCAAGGAACGTTTTCTCCGCGTCGCCGAGGACGACCTGCGGATCAGGATACTCCCCTTCGTCAAAGCACTTCTCCACGACCTTCGTCGCGCGCTCGATCATGAGCCTCCTTAAATACTTGCCTCGGAGAATGCCGATGTAGTGCTCGGCATGCGCCGTCGTCGGCACCTGGTCGATGAGCGATTGGATATAGCCGACGCCACCGACTGCGTCGATCTTGCTCGTCCGCCGAAGCTCCTCGATGAGCGCAAGCGCATCAAGCGGCTTCGACGCCATCGACATCTCAAGCATGACCGTGTAAATCGAACGGTTCGCGGGATCGTAAAAGGCCTCAGGGACGATGCCGCGCGTGCGGCATTCGTCCATCACGCGGTCATCGCTCCGTCCCGTCGTGTCGAGCAGAATCGAACCGAGCACAGCTCGCTCGGCCTCAACGCTGTTCGGGGGTGTCTTCAAATTTTCCATGCCGCGCATTATAGCGTCCTTATCGCGTTCCGCCGTTGGCCTTGGCGAGCTTCTTGAGTTTTGCCGCACAGGCAAGGCGCTCGACAGCCGACATGTGGTCTATGTAGAGGATACCGTTGAGGTGGTCGATTTCGTGTTGCAACGCGCGCGCAAGAAAGCCACGAGCCGTAATTATCTGGGGACGATTGTCGGCGTCCAGATACTGACAAGTTACTTGCGCTGCACGCGTGAGGGATCCTCCCACGTTCGGAAAGCTGAGACAGCCCTCCTTGTCGCGCTGACTGCCCTCCTGGGCGATGATTTCGGGATTGAAAAGAACGAGCGGCATCTGAATCGGCGCATTGAACATCTCGTCTTCGGGCTCGTCGCAGCCTTCGGGAATGTCAATGACGCACATCTTCTCAAGGTGCCCGACCTGCTCGGCGGCGAGGCCAACGCCCTTCGCCGCATGCATGGTCTCGATCATGTCCTCCGCAAGCTTGCGCAAATTGTCGTCGACAACCGCCACTGGCGTCGCCTTTTCACGCAGCACCTGCTCGCCGTACTTATAGACTTTCAATTTCAAATCTCAAATCTCAGATTTCAAATCTCAAACTTCAAACGCAACCACAAACAGCAAACTTCAAACGCAACCACACAGCAAACTTCAAACTTCAAACGCAACCACAAACAGCAAATGTCAAACCTCAAACATCAAACGCCCGTCGAGCCGAAACCGCCGGAACCACGATCTGTCTCGTCAACGACATCGGTCTCCTCAATGTTGGGCTGCGTCACGGGCGCAATGACCATTTGAGCGATCTTATCGCCCTTTCTGACGTCAAACGCGGCTTGACCGAGGTTGATCAAGATGACGCCGACCTCGCCGCGATAGCCAGAGTCAATCGTACCGGGCGTGTTCAAGACAGTCACGCCGTTCTTCAGCGCAAGGCCGGAGCGCGGACGAACCTGCGCCTCATAGAGGGGCGGCAGCAGCATCACGAGCCCGGTATGCACAAGCGCCCGCTGACCGGGCGCAAGCGTGAGATCGTCAACGCTCCTCAAGTCCATCCCAGCATCGCTCGGATGCGCATACGACGGCAAAACCGCGTCGGGATGGACCTTCTTGAAGCGAAGTGTCATTCTTCCTCTTCCACCGGCGTGACGGACGAGTATTCGTTCGGCTCAAAACCGAGGCGCTTGAGATTCCACTTCCTCCAGGACTCGGGAATCTGGCGGAGCTGGAGCATCGTCACCTCGTCCTTGACCTGGTTGCGCAGCACCATAGCCTTGGCGGCATCGCCAGCCGTACGGTCGACGCAAACGACGAGAATCGCCTTGCCCGTGCCCGTCAGCGTGAACTCAGAGACTTCGCCCTTGTAGAGCTTCATCGCCGCTCGCGCAACCGCCATCTGATTCTCGAAGGTGGAGGCCGACGTCCGGAGATCGGAGACACTGAAGACGATGTTGGTCGAGATGTCCTTGACGGCCTCGACGGCCGCCGCGCCCTTCGCGGCAATCGCCTCGACCTGCGCCTTGAACGCATCGGCCTTGGCGTCACGCAGCGCACGCGGACGGATGATCTCCTTCGCCTCCTCAAAGGTCGGCGTGTGCTTGGCGCTCGTCTCGGCCTTCTCCACGAGCCAGACGGCCTTCGGCGAGGAAATGACCGCATAGCGGAGATCCTCGCTGGACGGATCCAGCTCGGCGACCGCCTCGACAAAGCCCTCAGCACCCGGACAGATCTGGGATACGCGCTTCATGAAGCCTTCCTTATAGGACCCGTCGACAGCAAACCAGTCGCTGATCTCGACCTTGGCCTTCTCCTCCTTGGCAATCTCATCCAGACGCGAGGCGTTGTTCATCGACTTTTCACCGAACGCACGCGCATTGAGATTGGTCTCAAAGTACTGAACAGCCGCAATCGTGCGGAGTTCCTTCTCAATGCCGTCTTTCTCGGCCTTCGTGAGTTCCTCGAACTTGCGGACCGTTTCCTCTCCGTTGGTGCCCTTGACCGTGTACTTGTCGACGTTGACGTCGAAGTAGTCCTGCATCTCGTTCGTGGAAACCGTCATCTTCGCGAGGACCATCGGATCCGTCGCGCTGAACTTGACAGAGCGGATCTTGATGCGCTCTGGAAGCTCGAGGGTCTTCTTGTTGTCCTCATACCACTTCTTGAGCCCGGCATCGTCCAACTTGACGGCATCGGCGTCCTTCTTGTCCTGCGTAAACTTGGCGACCTTCACCGTGAAGGTGTCAGTCATGTCCGCAATCGCGCTGTCAAGCTCCATCGGAGAGGCCCACACAGCCGAAGCGAGCACGGCCTGACCGATGCGCATCAGGGTGACGCGGCGCTTCAGATAGGCCTCAAACCGCTCGGGCGTCAGGCCGTTCTGGCGCAGCAAGGCCTGATAAAGGGCGAAGCTGAAGCCGCCGTTTCGCTGGAAGGACGGATCGCGGCGAATCATCGCCTGGACTTCGGAGTCCGTCGCCTCAAGGCCGTCCTGTCCGGCGACCTTCAGCGCCGCGTAGTTTTCCCACGCCTCGAGATTGACCTCGGCGGCGCTGCGCTTCCAATCGCGCTGCTGGCCGAACCCGCGAATTTCCTCAGCAATATCAGAGAAGACGCTGGCGGAAACCTGCTCGCCGCCCAGGAGTCCCGCCCCCGAGCCACGCTCTGGCGCCTCGCGGCCAATGTCCGCAACAAGGAAATCAAACGCAAAAAACGCTGAAATCGCAATTGCAAAAACGCCCCAGACCCACTTGTTCCGGATAAGCTTGTTGAACTGATGAATAACCATTTTTTTGTACTTGTCGTTGTTGAACTTACTCTTCTTCGGTTGAAGCCGTCTCGTCGGTTGTCTCCGATGTCTCTTCGGCATCGGCCGCAGCCGTCGTTTCCGTCATCTCGGCAGCGCGCTTGGCAAGCTCCTCGCCGCTGACGTTCTCCTTCGGGATGAGCTCACCGGAATTGACCTCGGCCCGCCCCTCGCAGAAGGAACGCTCGCTCTTGCGCTCGCCGGACGCGTCAAAGGCCATCGTATGGACACTCATGCGCTCTCCGATTGCAGGCACGGAACGATTGATGATAATCTTCGTAAAAGGCGTCAGGCGCCACTCGAGTTCGCTCTTCTCGACCACTGTCTTCACCTTGCCCTCGTCGTCAAACTCCTCACGCGCCATCAGCCCCTGATCGACCTTGACGGCATAATCGCCGCTCGTCCCGTAGAGGATGGTCGAGAGATGGTCTTTGCTCGTGCGGATCTTCAGCTCGTTCGCAGCATGCATGACCGGGATGTTGAAGTGACGACCCTCGACCGCCAAAGAACCCGTCACGCAACGGACGATGGCTTCGTCTCCGTCCCCCTTGTCCACATAGTCAAAACGCGATTCTCCGGCAGGATTCTTGGCCACGAAACCGGGCGCCGTCACGAAAAACATGCCCACGGGCAGGTTGTCCGGCAACTTGATCTCGACCGTGCCGCGCACAAGCGAAATCGTCCGCGACTCCACGCCGATCTTCTGCTGCCGCGTGCCGAACTCGGAACCATCGGCAACCGTTACGGTCGCGCCGGCACCAAACGCCACGACAAGAAGACCGCCCTTTTCCGCACGAAACGAGGTGCCGAAGGGATAGAACTTGCCCTCCTCGGCCGCCTGCCATTCGCCGCCAGGCTTGCGCACCGACGCGCCGTGCTCAACGCGCCGACAGAGCGGCAACGTCGTATAGGTCTTCGCCAGCGGCGTGTTTGTCGCCACCACCGGAAGAGCGTCGTCATCCGCAAAAGCAACGGAAAACGTCAACACAACCGCGAGCGACATCAGAAGCTTGTTCATAAACGACTCCTTGTATGAGTTTACACAAGATGCGCGCCGTCGGACGGCTGAATCACCGAGCAGACGGGCTCATCGCCGAACTTCGCCTTGTATTCCTTGGAAATCTGCGCAGCGATCTTGTCCGCCGCCGCCGGATTCACCAACAGGCAGCAGCTGCCGCCGAATCCACCGCCGGAAAGACGAGCCCCATAGACTTCGGGAATCGCCTTCGCCGCATCAACAATCGCATCCAGCTCCTCACAGGAGTTCTCGAACCAGTTGCGGCTCGACTCGTGCGAATCGTACATCAGCGCACCAAAGCCCTTGAGGTCACCCTTCGCGAGAAGGGACGCACCCTGGAGGACGCGCTCGTCCTCGCCGATCGGATGGATTGCCCGCTTCGCCGTCGTCTCGGAGAGCCCGCCGCGGTAGAGAATCCACTCCGCCGCCGTGACGTCGCGCAGATGCGTGACTCCACCCTTCTTGAGGACGCCCGCGAAGTACTTCGCTGCGTCTTCGCACGCCTGGCGGCGCGAGGCGTACGCCCCGTCCACGAGCGCGTGCTTCGCGTTCGACTTCACCATCATGAACGCAACCTTGTCGCCCAAATTCACCGTCTCGAACTCATTTGAGCGGAAATCGCTCTTGACGAGCGCGCCAGCCTTGCCATAAAGAGAAGACGCCTGGTCGAGAAGCCCGCACGGGCAACCCGCGAACGTATGCTCGGCCTTCTGCCCGATTTTCGCGAGCTCGGTCCTGCCGAAGGACGTCCCATAAATCTTTTGGAGCGCGAGCACCGTCGCCATCTCCAACGCGGCGGATGAGGAAAGCCCCGCGCCGAGCGGGATGTTGCCGCCGAAGACGGCCTTGAAACCGAGGTTCGCTTCCGTCGGACGACCTTCAAAAAGCCAGTTGAACGTGCCGAGCGGGTAGTTCGCCCACGTCATGCCGCTCTTGACCGGCGCAACGGCAGAGAGCTCGACCTCGTACGTCTCGTCCATGTCTAGCGCCACGAGCGTGATCTTGTCGTCGTCAGCTGGCGACGCCGCAAAGAACGTCCCCTTGTCAATCGCCGCCGAGAAGACGAAACCCTCGTTGTAGTCAGTGTGGTTGCCCAGGACCTCAATGCGGCCCGGCGCATACGCGACCTTCGCCGGCTTCGCACCGAACTTCGCCTCAAACGTCGCAACAACCTTGTCGTAAACTTCCTGATTCAGCATTTCAGCACCTCCTCTATCGGGTCTCTGCCGACCAATTCCCAACTCTTAATTCTTCTTCACCCTGGAACCGACCAGCGCATAAAAGAGCACATACGCCAAGAGCGCAATCGAGAACCAATAGCTGTTCAAGATTCCGATCTTGTCAGCGATGAAGCCCTGCACCGGAATGAGCACGCCGCCGAACACCATCGCCATGAAGATGCCCGAACCCATCGGCACATATTTGCCAAGCCCCTCTGCGGCCATGTTGAAGATACCGCCCCACATCACCGACGTGCAGAGGCCGACAGCAGCCATGAACGCCATCGACAGGGGGAACTCCTTGCCGAAGACCGTGACCATTTGAACGGGCACGAACATCGCCGCCGCCAACAGCGCAATGCCCACGAGGGCGAGGAACGAGACCTGCGCGCGAGACGAGAACTTGCCGCCCACCACGCCGCCCAGGAGACGACCGCACATCATGAGGAACCAGTAGGCGGCGCAAACCGACCCGGCAATCGCGCCGCCGACATAACCCGGGCCCTTCGAGATGATCGCACCCGTCAGAGGATCCTTCGTGCAATCGGTCATATACAGCATGCCCATCGACGGAACACCGACTTCAATGACAATGTAGAAGAAGATCGCGAGCGCGCCGAGCGTGAAGTGACGGTACTTGAGCGTCGCGACGACGTCCTTGAGGACGGACGTCTGACCCGAAAGGCGCGCCGCCTTCTCCTCTGCCGTCTCCATGTGCGGCTCGGGGATGCGCGAGCACGCGACGATCAGGAACGCGACCGCAAAGATGCCCATCGCGATCATGAGCGCCGGACGCGCGTCGCCGAACGACGTGTCCTTCGTGATTTCGCCAATCAGCAGGCCGAGGACCATCGGCGAGAGCGTTGCTCCAACCGAGTTGAGCGAGCAGCCGAACTGCACGAGCTGGTTGCCCTTGTTACCGCCGCCGCCGAGCGTGTTGAGAAGCGGATTGGTGACGAGGTTCAGCATGCACATCGAAAAGCCCGCGATGAACGCGCCGATCACGTAGACGGCGAAGGAGCTGACGAACCCCGAAAGCAACTGGACCGCAAGCCCCGTGAAACCGACCGCAACCGCCGTGAGCGCCGTGAACTTGTAGCCCTTGCGCTTCAGGATGAGCCCGCCTGGAATGCCCATGAAGAGATAGGCGAAAAAGTTCGCAAAGTTGCCGAGCTGGCTGAGCGCGTTGGACGCATTGAACTGATTCTTCGCAATAACGCCCATCGGGCTCGCGAAATTCGTCACGAAAGCTATCATGAAAAACAACGCGAACATCGTGATGATGGCCGCAACGTTTCCGCCCTGCTTGTTCTGTGTTTCCATCTGGACAACTCCTTTTGAGTGGTTTATTGTTGGAATTATATCGCAAAAACGGGGAATAGTCAATGCGCCGACTTCCGCCGACTTGCGCGTGCGCGCGAAATTTTCTATAATACGCGTAGGAGGTTTTTCAGCACATGAAGTCTTTTTGCTTTCTTGCCATTTGTGCGACATTGTGTCTCACCGGATGCCTTTCGACGGAGATTGCTCGGTCAGAAGTCTCCGGCGTCGAGTACATCTACGGGTCTGACTGCTGCTGGAAGCTCTTCAACTGCATCCCGGTCTTCACCCAAGACATTTCGCAGGACCGTGTGCAGAAGGAGATGGCCGCAGCCGCCGCAAAACGCGGGAAGACGGTCTCCGGCATCGTCTCTCACAATTACGAAAACGTGCTGTTCGAGATTCCCCTCATCATTTCTATCCCGATTCCCTATCTCTTCTGCTATCACGAAATCCAGCTTTCAGGTACCTTGCAATGAAAAAGACCATTTTCATCATCCTTGCTTCCGCCTTGGCCGGTTGCTGCAATACACGCGTTTGCCGCGAGGGTGGGCGCGACGTTATCGAGGTCTCCAATTCATCCTGGCGTTTTCTTGGCCTTTGGGCCATCGCCTCGGGCAACCCCGAAAAGCCAAACCGAAACACATGCCTCTGGTTCCGCGACTCCCTGCTCCTCGACGTCAACCTGATGATGCTGGATGACGTCATGCGCCAGAACAACTGCCGTTCGGTTGCGAACGTCTCCAGCTACAAGACGAAGGAGAACATGCTGATCCTCTTCAGCCGCCATACCTTTCACACCAGCGCCGAGCTGATCCATTAAGCAAATGAACGTTCTGTCACAACCCGATTTCATGCCCGTCGACGAGCTGCGGGCCCTTCAACTGAAGAAGCTCCAGACCATCGTCGCCTACGAATATGACCGCGTCGCCCTGTTCCGGACACGCTGCGACGAAAAAGGCGTCAAGCCCCGCGATCTCGTCACGCTCAAGGATCTCGCGAGGTTCCCGTTCATGAAAAAGACGGACCTCCGCGACCAGTATCCGACCGGCCTGACCGCCGCTCCGCTCAAGGAGATCGTCCGCTTCCACTGCTCGTCCGGCACGACCGGCAAGCCCATCTGCATCCCCAACACGAAGGGTGACATCGAGGTCTGGACGGACGCGGCCGCGCGCTCGCTCGCGATGTACGGGCTCGGAGACGAGGACGTCCTCCAGGTCTCCTACGGCTACGGACTCTTCACCGGCGGCCTCGGCCTCCACTACGGCGGCGAGCACCTCGGCTGCGCGGTGTTGCCAACCTCCGCCGGCAACACCGAGAAGCAGCTCATGCTGATGCGCGATCTCGGCTCGACCGCCATCGCCTGCACCCCGAGCTACTTCCTCCACGTCATTGAAGTCGCCAAGAAGGCCGACATCGACTTCCGCCGCGACACGAAGCTCCGGCACGGCATCTTCGGCGCCGAACCGTGGACGGACGAGATGCGCCGCAAGATCGCCGAGCTTTCCGGCATCATACCGCATGACATCTACGGCCTCACCGAGATCTCCGGACCCGGTGTCGCCGCGTCGTGTCCGTACTGCGAATCCGAAACGCCCGGCCTCCACGTCTTCGAGGACCATTACTATCCCGAGATCGTCGACCCCGAAACGCTCGACCCCCTGCCGGACGGCGAAGAGGGCGAGCTCGTCCTTACGACGCTCGACCGCTTCGGCACGCCCATGATCCGCTACCGCACCCGCGACCTCTCGCGCCTCCACGCCGAGCGCTGCAAGTGCGGTCGCACCATCCGCGTGATGGACCGCATCAAAGCCCGCTCCGACGACATGCTGATTGTCCACGGCGTCAACCTCTTCCCGAGCCAGATCGAAACCGCCCTTCTCTCAGTGCCCGAAGTTGAGCCCCATTACCAAATCGTTCTCACTCCGACCGAGACCCTCGATCTCTTCGAAATCAAGGTCGAGCTCAAGGCCGAGTCGTTCTCGGACGGCATCAGCGCGCTCGAAGCCCTCCGCAAGAAGATCTTCGCCGCCGTCAAGCAGATCACCGGACTCTCCCCGAAGATCACCCTCGTCGAACCCGGGTCCCTTCCCCGCTCCGAAGGCAAGATCAAGCGCGTGATTGACAATCGGAGATAGTTGGTAGTTGGTAGATGAAGGATTTCTTTAAAGGCGTGCGCAAGCACATCGGTCGGCTGGACGCCGAAAAGCTGCGAGAGCAATACGAGCTCGTCGCCGATGAACTCGCACGCTCCGAAAAACTCATAGAGATCCTGAAAGACGGCGTCGTCCGTCTCGCCGCGAACGGCGAGGTCCTGCAGTCCAATCCCGCGGCAAAGACATTGCTCGGCGCGGAGCCGGCGGATGTCCTTCCCGACCTCGGGCTGCCGCTCGGCAAAGCCTCTCGACGCGAAATCGCCGTCACCTATCCCGACGCCCGCACGCTTGAAATCCAGACCATCCCCGACGCCGGCGAAACCGTCGTCTACCTGCGCGACGTCACGGCCGAGAAGGCCCGTTCCGAAGAGGAGCTCCGTGCAGGCGCGACCAAGGCCATCAGCGACCTCGCCGCCGGCGTCGCGCACGAAATCGGCAATCCGCTCAACGCTATCGCCCTCGCCCTTCAGCTTGTCAAGCGCGATCCGACGGACACGGAATCGATTGACACGGCCATCGTCCAGCTCAAACGCCTGAACGACATCACCCGCGACTTCCTGAACGCCCTCCGTCCCCGCCGGCCGAACCTGTTGCCCGGTTCGCTGGCCGAACCGCTCAAGAGCTGCCTCGCGACGCTGAAACCGCAGTTCGAGGAACGCCGCATTGCCATTGCGCTGGACATTCCCGCCGCGCTCCCGAACGTCGCCCTCGACGCCGAGCAGATGGAGCAGGTCTTCTTTAACCTTCTCAAGAACGCCCTGGAGGCGATGAAGGACGGCGGCACGGTCGCAATCGCCCTTGACGCGGACGATCAGGACGTCTCCGTCACATTCCGCGATACGGGCCTCGGCATGTCCGCCGAACAGCTTGCCCATCTCTTCGAGCCCTACCGGACGACGAAGGAAAAAGGCACTGGCCTCGGCCTGATGATCTCCAAGCGCATCGTCACCGAACACGGCGGTTCGATTTCCGCCGAATCCGCGCCCGGCAACGGAACCGCCTTTACCGTCACCCTCCCGCGTCTCGAACGCCGAATCCGCGCCCTCAAATGAAGCATAAGATCCTCATCGTTGACGACGAAAAGCCCCTGCGCGACATGCTCGCCAAGTGGTTCGGGAAGACCTACGACTGCCAGACCGCCCCCGACGCGGCCGAGGCAATGAAAGCGCTCGAGGCAAACCCGGACACCGCGCTGATGATCACCGACTTCAAGATGCCCGGCGAGAGCGGACTCGACCTCGCGAAGAAGGCGAAGGTCGCGAATCCCAACCTTGCCGTCATCATCCTCACCGCGCATGCGGACGTCAACCTCGTCATCGAGGCGCTCCGGGACGGCGTCGACGACTTCTTCCAGAAGCCCGTCACCGACTTAAGCCAGCTCGAGCTCAGGATGCAAAAGGCCCTCAAGACCGCCGCGCTCGAAAAGGAAGTCTCCGACCTCAAGAACCAGCTGAGTGGAGAAATCGAAACTTTCACCGGCAAGTCTCCGGCAATGGAAAAGGTCTACCGCCTCATCCGCAAGGTCGCGCCGACAAACGCCACCGTCCTTGTCGAAGGCCCGAGCGGCACCGGCAAGGAACTCGTCGCCCGCGCGCTCCACAACCTCTCGCCCCGCGCCAAGGGCCCCTTCGTCGCCGTCGAATGCGCGGCCCTGTCGAAGGATCTCTTGGAGTCGGAGCTCTTCGGCTATGTGCCCGGCACATTCACGGGCGGACTTAAGGACGGCAAGGCCGGCTGCTTCGAAGCCGCCAACGGCGGCACGCTCTTTCTGGACGAAATCGGCGAAATCGACCTCGACACGCAGGTGAAGCTTCTCAGGGCGATCGAATCGCGCTCCGTCGTCCGCCTCGGCAGCGCACAGGCGATTCCCGTCGACTTCCGGCTCGTCACCGCCACCAACAAGAATCTCCTAAAGATGCTCGCCGAGGGGACGTTCCGCGAAGACCTCTACTACCGTCTGAACGTCATCGATATCCGCACGCCCGCCCTCAAGGACCATAAGGAGGACATCGCCCTTCTGGTCTCACGCTTCCTCAAGGAGTTCTCCGCAGCAAACGGAGGCGTCGTATCCGGCATCGAACCGGCCGCCCTCAAGACGCTCGAGGACTACGACTGGCCGGGCAACGTCCGCCAGCTCCGCAACGTCATCGAGAAGATGGTCGTCTTGGCGACAGGGCCAAAGCTGACTGTCGAGGACTTGCCGATAGAAGTCACGGACGGTCAGGACGGAAGACGGAAGGCGGAAGACGGCGACAGCGCCGCTTCTCCGATTACCAACTACCCTCTACCAACTACCAACTCCACGCTCGCCGCAGGCGAGCGCGAGCAAATCCTCGCGGCGCTCGAGCGCTGCGGCGGCAACAAATCGAAGGCCGCCGACGAACTCGGCATCTCCCGCCGCACCATTCATCGCAAGTTAAAGGATTGGGGTCTCACCTAACACCTAACACCTAACACCTACCCCCTAACCCCTACCCCCTAATCCCTGATCCCTTTCTTATGTCCAACGCCTATTACGATAACCTTCCCGACGCACAGCTGACGATCCGCAGCCGCATTCTCAAGATTCCGAACCTCAAGCTCATTTCGAAGATCGGCGACGGCGGCATGTCAACCGTCTGGAAAGCCTGGGACATCGTCAACCAGCGCGTTGTCGCCGTGAAGATCCTCAACAAGGAATTCGCCTCCGACGGCGCAGAAATCCGGCAGTTCCGCTCCGAAGAGCGCCTGATGGAGGAAATCCACCATCCGGGCATCGTGCAGGCCTACAACTTCGACAACGGCAACGGCAACTGGTACTACATCATGGAGTATGTCGACGGCTATTCGTTCGCCGAGCTCCTGAAGCGCAAACAGCATGTCAGGGAATCCGACTGCCTGCTGATCTGCGAATCTGTCGCCGTCGCCCTCGACTACGCCTGGAACAACCATGGTCTCGTTCATTGCGATCTGAAGCCAGAGAACATCATGATCAACACCGAGGGCGTCATCAAGCTGCTGGATCTCGGCATCTCCCATCGCTACGAGTTCAAGGAAGGCCCTCAGGCCGTCCCCGAACACGTGCTCGGCACGCCCGCCTACATCTCACCCGAGCAGGTCTACGGCGACTTTGAGCTTGACTGCCGGTCAGACGTCTATTCGCTCGCCGCGACGATTTATCACCTGGCGACAGGGCGCATCCTCTTCCCCGACTACGACACCGAAAACACCATGCGCGCACATTGCGACGAGGCAACTCAGGCGCGCGATCCGCGCGCCTACCATCCTGAGCTTTCGGAAGGCTTTTGCCAGCTCCTTGAGTCCATGCTCGTCAAGAACCGAGACTATCGCGTCGCCAACTGGAGCGACGTCTTTACCATGTGTCAGGAAGTTGAGGCGGGCAACAAGTTCAAGCCCCGCGCCGTCAACGGCGCCAACTCGTCGATAAGACTGTTTTCGTGACCGGCTTGCGATAACCGCCGTAGCCGCCACCCGTCCCATATGACCCGTGGCCCCCATAGGCCCCGTAGGCGCCGCCGGACCAGTCTCCCATCACGCGCTTGGTGACGACGAGCTCCGGCGGAATCTCCTTCACAAAGACGGACGGATCAACCGGGAACATGCCGCCGTCAGACATCTTGCGGACTGACGGCGAGAAAAGATAGAGGTGATCCTTCGCCCGCGTCACGACAACGTAGAAGAGTCGGCGTTCCTCGTCCGCCCGACCCTCTTCATCCGCCTTCGCGCTCGGGAACATGCCCGCCGAGAGCCACGGCACGAGCACGACCGGCCATTCCATGCCTTTCGCCTGATGAACCGTCGAGAGAGTCACGCGGTCGAGGTCGGGGTCGTTCTTCCGGACATCCAGGTTCGTCATCAGCGCAACGTCCGCAAGGAACCCCTCGAGCCCGGTCGGATTGCCCGCGATCTGGCTCGCCAGCTCCTTGAGGTCGTCCAGCCGGTCCTCGGCTTCGCTGTCCTCGTACTCGTCGCGCAAATGGTCTTCGTAGAAGAGGTCGCAGAAGTCCTCGATCAGTTCGCCGATCTCGTTCTCGTCGATGTGCTCTCCAGCGCATTCGAAGCATTTTGCGAGCGGCGGCCAGATCGGCTTCGCCTTCGCGCAGAGGAGCCCGCCCAGCGCGTCGCGGCAGTCCTTCGAACGTCCGTCAAAACTGCGTCCGAGCTTATCCCAGTAGCTTTTCGCACTCTTCTCGCCGACACCGGGGAAGAGCTCCACCAGCCGCAGGAACGACAGCTCGTCCATCGGATTGATCACCAGGCGGAGATAGGCGAGAACGTCCTTCACGTGAATCTGCTCGAAGACGCCGACACCGGACGTGATCCGGTAGGGAACCTTCATCCGCGCGAGCGTCATCTGTACGTCGATGGACTGGAAATGGCTGCGGTAGAGGACGGCGATGTCGCTGTAGCGGTAGCCGAAGTCGTGCATCTGGTTCACGATCTTCAGGATCTCGTTCGCCTGCGTCTTGCCGTCGTAGACCTTGTAGAGATACGGCTTCTCGCCCTGTCCGCCGCGGAACGGTCGCAGCGTCTTCTCGAACTGGTTCGGCGCGTCGCGCATCACCACGTTCGCGACATCGAGGACGCCGGGGACGCTTCGGTAGTTGCGCTCGAGCTTGATGACGCGGCATCCCTCCCAGCGCTTCGGAAACTCCATGATGTTCTCGATCTGCGCACCGCGCCACGTGTAGATACACTGGAAGTCGTCGCCGACGGCCATGATGTTGCGGTGCTTTGCCGCGAGAATGTCCGTGAACTCCGCCTGCAGGCCGTTCGTGTCCTGATATTCGTCCACGAGCACGAAGGCAAAGTGGTTCTGCAGCATTTCGCGGATCTGGTCCTTCTCCTTGAGGAGACGGAGTCCGTTCACGAGCAGATCGTCGAAGTCCATCGCCCCCAGTTCACGCTTGCGGGCCTCGTACTTCTCCGCGACCTTCTCGATCTCCTCCGGCGTGAAGCCCGCCGCGCGCGTCTGCCAGCGGGACGCGATGAAGCGAATCGGCTTCGACTCGTTCGCGGCCTCGGAGATCATCTTGAGGACGATCTCCTTCTTCGGGAAGTCCTTCGGATCCTTCACCGTGGTCTTGATGATGTCATTGACGAGCTTCTTCTGGTCGTCCTCGTCGATGATCTGGAAGCCAGGCTCGTAGCCGAGCGCCCGTCCGTAACGCCGCAGGAACCGCGCGCAGATCGAGTGAAACGTGCCGGACCAGATTGACTGCGCCGCGTCACCGACCACTTTCTCCGCCCGCTCGAGCATCTCCCGCGCCGCGCGGTTCGTGAACGTCAGCAGGAGAATCCGCTCCGGCGGCACGCCCTGCTCGATCAAATACGCGACGCGATGCACCAAGGTCCGCGTCTTGCCCGTCCCCGCCGCAGCCAGCACCAAGAGCGGACCCTCGCCCGCCGTCGCCGCAGCGCACTGCTCCGGATTCAGAAGCTTGGAGAAATCAGTCATCAACCCTCCACAGGAGGAAGGTTGTTCAGGATCGCCAGGACCTCGTCACCCTTCTCGAGCGAAAGGTCAAGCTGGAACATGAGTCGCGGCGTGAACTTGAGCTTCACCTCGCGGTTGATGATTTGCTGAAAGCGCTTCGCGTTGTGTTTCAAGTGCTGGAGCGCCGTTTCCTTCAGAGCATCGTCGCCAAAGACAGACACCTTCACCGTCGCGTCGCGCAGATCCTTGCCACACGCGACGTTCGTCACCGTAATCAGCCCCGGCTGCACGGTGTCACCCTGCATGACCGAGAACATCGCCTCGGCAATGACCCTTTTAAGAAGTGAATTAACTCGCTCTAAACGATCTACAGCCATAACAGTTGGTCGTTGGTAGCTGGCAGGTGGTAGTCGGTTGCGCTCTCACGACCATCTACCATCTGCCATCTTATAATGAACGCGGCAGCTCCTCCAGCGAATAGCACTCGATCGTATCGCCGGCCTGGAAGCCCTCGAAGTTCGCAAAGCAAACGCCGCACTCCTGCTGACCGGTCACTTCCTTCACTTCGTCCTTGAAGTGGCGAAGCGTCTGGACCTTGCCGTCCCAGACCTGGGCCTTGTTGCGGAGGATGCGGTACTTCTCCTTGGCAACGAGCTTGCCGTCAAGCATCTGCGAACCTGCGATCTTGCCGAGCTTGCCAATGTCGTAGATCGCCTTGATCTCGGCATGGCCGAGGACGACCTCCTTGTATTCCGGCGGGAGCAGGTCGAGCATCGAGTTCTTGACGTGGTCGAGAAGCTCGTAGATGATGCGGAACGAGTTAATGCGAACGCCGTCATGGCGCGCCTGCTGCTGGACGCCCGAATCGGTGCCGATGTCAAAGCCAACCACGATCGACTTGCCCGCCGCGGCGGACTTGACGTCCGTCAGCGAAACGTTGCCCGTACCCGTGCCGATAATGTTGAGACCGACCTTCTCGGACTTGATCTCGTTCAGGGCCTGTACGATCGCCTCCAGCGAGCCCTGCGTGTCGGACTTCACGATGACGTTCAGCTCGCGCTTGCCTTCGGCCGCCATCGCGCTCATGAGCGCGTCCAGCGTCGCCGCCTTCGAGGTCGAGAGCTCCTGCTCCTTCTTCTCCTGCGCCGTCTGCTCGGCGAGCGTACGCGCACGTTTCTCGTCCAGCATCACGCGGAACTCGGACCCCGCCTCCGGAACGCCCGAAAGGCCCGTGCACTTCACCGGCGTCGCCGGCGGAGCCTCCTTGATGCGGCGACCGTGATCGTCGATGAGCGCACGGACCTTGCCGAAATGCTCGCCGATCAGAATCGCATCGCCGACCTTCAGCGTGCCGCCCGTGACGAGCAGCGTCGCGCACGGACCGAGGCCCTGCTGCAGCTCGGACTCGATCACGAAACCGTTCGCGCGGCGATCCGGATTCGCCTGAAGCTCCAGGACCTCCGCCTGCACGAGAATGTTCTCGAGAAGCGAGTCCACGCCCTGGCCGGTCACGCCCGAGACGGGACAGCAGATGATGTCGCCGCCCCAGTCTTCCGGCGTGAGGCCGCGCTTCTGCAGCTGCTGCTTGACGCGGTCGATGTTCGCGGTCGGCTTGTCCGCCTTCGTGATCGCCACCATGATCTGAACGCCAGTCTGACGGCAGACCTTGATGCACTCCTCGGTCTGCGGCATAATGCCGTCGTCCGCCGCCACGATGAGGACGGCGATGTCGGTGATCTGGGCACCGCGGGCGCGCATCGCGCTGAACGCGGCATGGCCCGGGGTGTCGAGGAACGTGATCTTCTTGCCCGCAAGCTCGACCTGATAGGCCGAGATCTGCTGGGTAATGCCGCCCGCTTCGCCCGCGGCGACGTGCTCCTTGCGAATCCAGTCCATGAGCGTCGTCTTGCCGTGGTCGACGTGACCGAGGAACGTAATGACCGGCGCGCGCGGCTTCAGCGTCTCCGGCGGATCTTCAGGAATCAGGTCGTCCGCATCAATCGCCTTCAGGACCGGCTTGGCCGCGGCCTTGTCGCGCGCATGCTCGATCGTCACCTTGAAACCGTACTTCTCCGCGACCTTCGTCGCAATGGCCGGCTCGACGCGCTGGTTGATGGACGCCAGGATCTTGAGGCCCATCAGGTCCGCAATCAACCGGTTCGGCTTGATGTTCAGCTTCGCCGCGAGATCCTTCACGATGACGGCGCCGCGGATTGAGATTTCCTTCGACTCCTCGTTCACCGAGATGTGACCGCCCTGCTGGGGCACGGTCGGGACGATACGCGGTACGCGCTTGTCAAAGCTCTTCTGCCCCTCGCGGTCCTTCTTGCCCTTGCGGTTGCCGCGCTCGAAGTCGTCAAAGCTCTCCGGCTTCGGCGGACGCACCTTCGGCGCCGCGGCCACGGAAATCGAAATGGACGCCACAGGCTTCGCGTGGGCGAGCGGCTTAAAGCCGGACGACGCCTTCAGTCCCGTCGCCGCCGCCGACACGGTCGGAAGCGGTTTCGGCTTGTAACCCGGCGCCATGCGGATCACCGGCTTTTGCGTTGGCGCTGGAGTGTCAAGTTTGAGAGCGGGACTCGCAAGCTTCCCTTCTCCAACTCCAACTTTCGCCGCCAACTTCGGCTTGACGCCCTCCGCAGCCTCCTTCGCGATCTTCAGATGCTCCTCGAGCTTGGCCTTCTGCTCGGCGAAGAACTGCGCGTTGAGTTCGGCGGCCTTCGACATCTTCTGCTGACGTTTTGCCGCGACGGCTGCCGCGTCCGCCCCCTTCAGGGCCTCACGCAACTTCCTGGCCTCGTCGCCGTTGACGTTGCTGATCGCACTTGATGCGGCAACACCCGCCGCCTTCGCGGCCTCCAGCACATCGGCGCTCGAAACGCCCGTTTCCTTCGCTATCTCGTAAATTCTCATAAGCTTAAGTTCGAATCCGCCACTCTTAACCCTTGCCCCTTCACTCCTTGTTCTGTGAAGTCAGCTCCGCTACCGCCTTCGCCGCGGCGTAAATGCCCTTCGCGGCGACTTCGTCAAGCCCCGTCGCGGCGATGAAGCTCGCCTCGTCCTCCTCGGCGATGCCGTCGACCGTGAGATAGCCGGCATCGGCCATCTGCGTGGCAACGGCCGTCGAGACGGAGAACATCTCCGCGAGCTCCTTGATCGCCTCGGCCTTCTGGTCCTCGAACGACGCCGTCGCCATCGACTTCTTCACCTCGACATGCCAGCCCGTGAGCTTTGTCGCGAGGCGAACGTTCTGCCCGCGCTTACCGATTGCCAGCGAATACTGGTCGGCCGCCGCGACGATGTGCACCGTGTTCGGCTGCGCCGGATCAACCTCTATGGACTCCAGCTTCGCCGGCGCCAGCGCCTGCGCGACATACTGACGGATGTCCTCGTTCCAGCGGACGATGTCGATCTTCTCGCCGGAAAGCTCGTTCACGATGGAGCGGACGCGGCTGCCACGCTGGCCGACGCACGCGCCGACCGGGTCGACGTTCTCGTTCGCCGTGCGGACCGCAAGCTTCGCCCGGTAACCCGGATCGCGGCTAACGCCCATAATCTCGACGATGCCGTCGGCGATCTCGCTCACCTCCAGGCGGAAAAGCGCCTCGACAAACTTGCCGCTCGCACGGGAAAGGATCACGTTCGGTCCCTTTGCCTCGGGGTCGACGCGCAGAATGATCGCCCGGATCGTGTCGCCGACCTGATAGTCTTCGGTCGGGATGCGCTCCTTGCCCGGAAGAATCATCTCCGTCTTGCCAACCGTCACGTACGTGTCACGGTGCGAGACGGCGGACACGGTGCCGGAGACGATGTCACCGACACGGTCCTTGTACTCGGCAAAGGTGTTCGTGCGCTCGGCCTCGCGGATCTTCTGCATGATCATCTGACGGGAAGTCTGCGCCGCAATGCGCCCAAGACGCGACGCCGGCATCTCAATCTCAATCGCGTCGCCCTCCTGCACGGGATTGCCGTGATTGAAGCGAACCGCCCGCGCGGACGAAATGAAGCCGGGGCCGGTCTCTTCATCGGACACGACCAGCGTATCGTAGACATGGAGCGAAAGGTCCTTGCGGTCAATGGCGACCCGAAGATCGTTCGTGACACTCTGGTTCTTACGCGCCGCCTGGCTAATCGCCTGTTCGATCGCAGTCAAAACGATCTCACGGCTCACGCCGCGCTCGCTCTCGATATGCTGAACGACCGCCAGCAACTGATTGTTCATCGCCATTTTTTTCGCTCCTTTTCTGTCAAAAATCAAACACTGTCCCCCGGTCCGACCCGCTGGATCGCCGAAAAACTAGTGTAGGATACAGTTTTTTTCTCAAAAAGTCAATGGCCCACCGTAGTCCACGCTTATCCCGGATTTTCAGGGATAATTTATCCCGGATTTTCACGAGACCCCCGAAAACATTGGGCGAAAAATATTTTCGGGCGGGTCCAAAACCGAAGGAATGCCAAACATCTGTTCTTAAATATTGTCATAACTCATACCCATACGCCGCCGCATATGAACGATATGCCGCCCGAACTGATTCTTGCATACGCTCAATATACGGACAGAGGACTCCGAGGGTGTAGAGTTGAGCGGGACGCCCCGTGGGGAACGCCCGCCCCCTCATCGAACCGTACGTGCAGATTTCCCGCATACGGCTCTCCGTGTGGAAGTTTGTATTCATCGCTCCCGTTCCCCGAACCTTTTCAGAATCGTTTCACTTTGGTCACGACGGCATCGTTCAACTTGGACAAGCAGTTTGCGGCTCGCCGCATCATCTGCGGATTGCCCGTCGCTCGATGTGCCTTTCCCATTCGTCATCCATCCTCTTATGTTTTGCCAATACAGTGTAAATTATAGCAAATAACCATAACTGGTTGGTAATGTCGCTGAGCTGGAGACGATCAAGGCGAATACCAAGAGAGGGAAGCGGCTCCTTCCAAAGGGGAAGCGGCTTCTTCCAAAGGGGAAGCGGCGTCTCGCCGCTTGTC
>JAEDMC010000028.1 GCA_016303225.1 Kiritimatiellia bacterium | reverse complement strand
CGCCTCGTTTGTGATATAATACGAGGCATGAATCTGTTAATTGCATTGCTGTTTGCCGCGGTTTCCGCGGATCAGGCTGTTCCGACGACCTCCGTCACGACAGGCGGTACGGCGAGGGTGACGGCCGATAGGGCCTATTACGACCACGGTGAGGGGTACGCCTATTTCAGCGGACGGGTGTTCGTTGATGATGCGGAGTATCAGCTGCATGCCGATCGCGCCTATGTCTTCATGGACGGAACGAACGATCTCAAGCGGATCGTTGCGCTCGGTAACGTCGCGGTCACGAACGAAACGAAGCGTGCCTATGGCGGGAAGGCCTCCTATTACCGCAAGTCGGGGATGGTGGTTCTCGAAGCGTCCGAGGACGCGCCGGCTGAGGTTCGTGACGAAGCTCGGGAAGGAGCCCAGGTCGTTCGCGGAAAGAAGATCAAGTTCTGGACGAAGACGCAGCAGGTCGAGGTTCAGGACGCTTGGATTCCGGTGCAACGGTCGGGTGCGTCGGCGAAGGACATCAAGGGTTTGCTTGGGAGATAGAGAAAGATGGGTAAGAAGCTGTTGATTGTGGAGTCTCCTGCGAAGGCGAAGACCATTGCCAAGTATCTCGGTTCGGATTTTGTCGTCAAGTCCTCGGTTGGGCACATTCGCGACCTGCCGAAGGAGAACGGGGCGATCAAGGTCGTCGAGAAGGGGCCAGGCGCGTGGGAGTTCGTTCCGTCATATGTCGTCTCGGAGGGCAAGGAGAAGGTCGTTTCCGAGCTCAAGGCCGCCGTCAAGGCCTCGTCCGAAATCTATCTGGCAAGCGACCCTGACCGCGAGGGAGAGGCCATCGCCTGGCATCTGAAGGAAGTCTTGGGCCCGGTCGCGGGAGACAAGCCGTTCCGCCGCGTCACCTACAACGAAATCACGAAGTCGGCCGTGCTCAAGGCCGTGGCGGAGCCGCGGGACATTGACATGCCGCTTGTCGACGCTCAGCAGGCGCGGCGTATCCTTGACCGGCTTGTCGGCTACAAGGTGTCGCCGCTCCTGTGGAAGAACATCAGCTGCGCGAACAACCGTTCGCTTTCGGCGGGACGCGTGCAGTCCGTCGCCTTGCGACTTCTGGTCGAGCGTCAGCGGGAGATCGACGGCTTCAAGCCCGAGACCTACTTCCTGATGGGCGTTGAGGCGCGCAAGCCCGCCGACGAGAAGTCGTTTGTCGCCAAGCTGGCCAAACTGGACGGTAAAAAGCCGGAGATTCGCAGCCGGGATGCGGCGAACAACGTTCTTCTGGATCTTGCCGACGCGGGGCTTGTCGTTGCGGACGTGAAGGCGCAGCCGAAGGTCCGCCACGCGCTGCCGCCGTTCACCACCTCGACGCTGCAACAGGCCGCTTCCAGCGTGCTCGGCTTCTCGCCGGGGAAGACCATGAAGCTCGCGCAGGCGCTCTACGAGCAGGGGCGCATCACCTACATGCGAACGGACTCGGTCAACGTCTCCGAGCAGGCGCGTGCCGCGGCGAAGGAGTTCATCGTCTCGGCCTGCGGCCCTGAGTACTATCCCGAGAAGCCGAACTTCTTCAAGTCCAAGGCCGACGCGCAGGGCGCGCACGAGGCGATTCGTCCGACCGACGTCGCCCTGACGCCGAAGACGGCATCGCTCGAGCCGGCCGCGCTCAAGCTCTATGACCTGATCTGGCGTCGGTTCGTTGCGAGCCAGATGGCGGATGCGAAGACGACCGTGAAGACGATTCTCGTGAAGGCGGTCAAGCCGGCGATTGCGCATGACTACGTGTTCTCCGCTTCCGCGACGGTCATAGACTTCGAGGGGTTTCTCAAGGTCATGAAGCTTTCGCTCAAGAAGAAGGGCGCCGACGGCGAGGACGATGCGGATTCCGACGAAGTCGCGTATCTCCCGAACGTTTCGGTCGGCGACAAGCTGGAGGCCGTGCGCTGGATTTCCGACGAGAAGCAGACGAAGGGCCCCGTACACTATTCAGAGGCGAGTCTCATCAAGGCGTTGGAGGAGAATGGCGTTGGGCGTCCGTCTACCTATGCGGCGACAATCGAGACGCTGAAGACTCGTGAGT
The DNA here is from genome assembly GCA_016303225.1 of Kiritimatiellia bacterium. Taxonomy (GTDB): domain Bacteria; phylum Verrucomicrobiota; class Kiritimatiellia; order RFP12; family UBA1067; genus UBA1067. The sequence goes on along the minus strand of JAEDMC010000028.1, from coordinate 18,803 downwards.
ACGCCAAGACCGAGAAGAAGAAGCTGGTGCCGCTTGAGCGGGGAATCCTGGTCTGCGACTGGCTGGTGAAGAAGCTGGATTCGCTCTTCAACGTCGGTTACACGGCGCAGATGGAATCTGAGCTCGACAAGGTCGCGGAGAAGGGCGAGCCGATGAACCAGATGTTGTCCGAGTTCTACGCTCGGTTCCTGAAGGAAGTCGGCGCCTGCGCCGAACCGCCGCCGGACCGTTCCAAGTTCGAGTTTGTCTTCGGGTTGCTGGGTCAGGTCCGCACCTGGAAGCCGGCGAAGAAGGTCGGTAAGCGGATTTACGACGACAAGGCCTTTTTCGAAAGCGTCAAGGAGCAGGCCGCCGGCGGACAGCGTCCGCTGTCCGGCCGGCAGCTGGAGTTTCTCGTCAAGATGGCCGTCCAGTACGCCGACCAGATTCCCCAGTGCGAATCGCAGCTCAAGGAGGCCGGGCTGGGCGCGGGCGCTTCGCTCGTGCAGAAGGCCGATCCGGAGCTCGTCAAGTTCTGCTTCGAGACGATGGACCGCATCGGCGGAATGATGGAGAATCCTTTCCTCAAGTCCCTCTATGAGCAGTTCGAGAAGGGCCGCGGCCTGTCGCCGAAGCAGTTTGGCATTCTGGCTCGTGCCGTTGGAGAGAATGCGGGTGCGCTGGAGGATTGCGAGCAGGTGCGGGCGAAGCTGGCCGAGTTCGTGCCTGGCGGTTTCGCGCCGAAAGCAGAGGATCCGTCCATCCCCAGCCTCTTGAAGCTCTTTGACGACGTCACCGAATGGCGTCCTGCGGCGAAGAAGGGGAAGAAAGTCTACGACGATCACGAGTTCGTGCGCTCGTTGGCCGACCAGTATTCCCGCCGCCATTCGCTGTCAAGCCGGCAGATTGCCGCGCTGAAGCGGGTTGCGACCATCTACAAGAGTCAGATTCCCGACTGCGAGAATCGGATCGCCGCCTTGACGAAGGCCGCAGAAAATGAAGCTCAGGCCCAATAGCCGGGCAACGGAGGATCCTGCGCTCGCGCGCTTCATGCGCTATCTGATGGCCGAGCGCAACGTTTCCCCGCATACGCTTTCCGGCTATGCGTCGGACCTCGGGCAGCTGGTCACGTCCGTCTGGGGGGGCGATGCCGCGCCGCCCTATCCGTGGAGGGAGGTGTCCGAGCGGGAGGCGCGCGCGTTCGTGCTGTCCTTCGCGCAAGACGGTTCGACGCCGGCGACGATGCAGCGCAAGCTGGCCGCTGCGCGATCGTTCTGCCGGTTCCTTCAGCGCGAGGAGACGATCCTCGACAATCCCTTTGCGCTTCTGCGGGGGCCGCGGAAGGCAAAGACCCTGCCCAAGGTCCTGTCCGTCGGGGAAATCGAGCGTTTCCTCGCCTGTCCCCGCCGTGATTACGACGAGGGGACATTGGACGAATATCCCTTCTTGCGCGACACGGCACTCTTCGAATCGCTCTATTCGACCGGGTGCCGTATCAGCGAGATGACGCCAGTCGTCTGGGGTGAAATCGACTTCGGGCGCGGAACGCTTGTCGTGACGGGCAAGGGTTCAAAGGATCGCCTGGTCATTCTCGGTCGTCCGGCCCTCGAGGCGCTTCGCCGTCTGCGGGAAATGGTCGAGTCGCTAGATCCAGCGTTGGCGCAGGAAAAGGCGGCGGTCTTCCTCTCGGACCGGATGGGGAAGCTGACGCCGCGTTTCGTCGAGCGCCGGATGAAGCGCTACCTCGCCGAGGCTGGTCTTCCCCTGGACGTCACGCCGCACAAGCTGAGGCACAGCTTCGCGACGCATCTTCTGGACGCGGGAGCCGATCTCCGGGCCGTGCAGGAGATGCTCGGACACGCTTCGCTCTCGACGACGCAGGTCTACACGCACGTGTCCGTCGAGCGCCTTCGCGACGAGTATGCGAAGGCCCATCCGCGTGCATAATATGCTATAATGTCGTCAGGAGCTGAGTGATGTAAGGAAGACGGGCTTCAGGTCCAGCAGAAAACGAATGGGATACGCGAAGAAGAGAACGGGAGCTGCGGCTGGCACTGCGCCGAGGGTGGCGCAGTCGGCCAAGGTTTCGTCCGCAAAGAAGGCGGAGAGTTCCAGCATCTGGAATATGCAGATCGGCGGCGCGAAGCAGAAAACCGACATGAAGCGCGTCGAGGTCTTGCTGTTCGTCTCGGAGCTGGCCGACCTGCTCGAGGCTGGCATGACGCTCGGGCAGGCGCTGCAGGCGCTGGCGAACCAAGGCGAGGAGACGAGTGCGCAGCATTTTGTCTGTCAGGACCTTTGCGAGCGCATTGTGCGCGGCGAAAACTTTTCCGACGCCTGCGCGCACCATCCGAAGACCTTCCCGCCGCTCTTTTCGAACATGCTCCGCGCCGGCGAGGCGTCCGGCGCGATGGTTGAGGTCCTGAGACGACTGGGAGACCACTACGAGCGCGACGACAACATGCGCGGCAAGATCAAGAGCGCGCTCACCTATCCGTGCGTCGTCTTGGTCATCGGCATTCTCGCCGTGATCGGCGCGTTGGTGTGGATCATCCCTCAGTTCCAGAAGGTGTTCGACTCCATGGGCGCATCACTGCCGTTGCCGACCCTGGTGCTGATCGGGCTGTCGAACGCGGTCGTCCACTACGGCTGGCTGATGGCCATCGGCGTTGTGGTGTTCGTTCTCTGGTTCCGCAAATGGCTGAAGACCGAGGCCGGCATGCGCAAGGTCGACGGCTGGAAGCTGAGGGCGCCGCTCGTCAAGGGCATTGTCGCCTGCGGGGCCTACTCGTCCTTGGCCTATACGCTGAAGACGCTCCTTTCGAATGGCGTCAACGTCTTGCAGGCGCTCAAGATCTGCGAGGAGACCTGCAACAACGCCGTGATCGGCGACGCGCTCCGGGACGCGCGCCAGCGCGTGACGGACGGCACCACGATCTCGGGTCCGCTGGCGGGGTCGGGTGTCTTCCCGCGCATGATGACGGACATGCTTGCCGTCGGCGAACAGGCCGGCGACATGGTTGCCTCGCTCGAACACATCGGCAAGCGCTACCAGAAGGACATGGACCGCAACATCACGACGTTCACCAATGCCCTTGAACCGATTCTCATTGTCCTCATTGCCGGCGTCGTCGGCTTTGTCGCCATTGCCATTCTGATGGCCGTATTCAAGGTCTCGAGCTCGCTGGGATAAGACAAAATGGAAATCAGCAAGTATTCTTTCGGCATCTGCGAGCGGCACGTGAGGCGACTCTTCCCATGAAGCGCTTGCCCGAGGAAATCGGCGCCAAGATGAACGCCCTCGGTCTCTGGAATGTCCTGGAGCCGTACAATTTCGCCGTCAAGCCGAAAGGAACCGCGTTTTCTTATTTCTGCACGATTTTGAAGGGCGACGGCAAGCCAGTTAAGGTGCGGTTTTTGATGCTAGAGGGCTGGCAGACGCTGCACGACTACGTACGCACGCGCATTGACCGGAACTTCGGCATCTATTCGACCCCCGTAGAGCTGCCGCATCTCGAGCTCGTCGTCCTGACGAATGGCGAGACGAAGGTTTTCCGCCATGACACAGGCTACATGCCGCTTGAGGCGGCTGGTGCGCAGCGAGACCTTGCCGCACGCATCCTCTGGGAGGCCTATGGCGTGATGATGCGCGTTGAAGGGGATGCCAGACTTCCGATGAGATTCTCCGCCGACAAGGCGATCTTCGCCCGTGTCGAAACGGCCGACGGACAATGGGAGGATCGTCCTCTGGAGATTCCCGATCCGCCGCCCTACACGGAAAAGGTGTCTTTCCCCAAGCAGGACATCAAGACCGCGCAGGACCTGCCGTTCGCGAAAGAGGATGTTCTCGAGCTTGATTTCGGACTTCTGCCGAATATCATGACGAAAGAGGCGCGTCCGCGTTGCGTCTACGAGCTGAAGGCGGTTGATCCGAAGACGCGCACTGTCGTTGTCGCGAGCCGGGTGTCCGTTCATCCCGAAGCGGGACTTCGCGGACTCTGGGAATCGATGCCTGCGCAGGTGCTCAAGGAGCTCATCCGTCTCGGCAAGGTCCCCGGCGAAATCAAGACGAGATCTGGACGTGTTTTTCGCTTTTTACGTCCACTTTGCCTCGATTTGCCGTTCAAGCTTTCGCTTCACGACCATTTTTGATATACTACACACTAATCATTTCAGTCTGTGACGACCTGGCGCGGTGCTAGGCGTGTGACGGGCTCAATCAGTCTACAGGGGATGAAAGTGAAGAAAGAACATTGCCACGTCTTTACGTCGGAGTCCGTTTCGGAAGGACATCCCGACAAGGTGGCGGACCAGATTTCCGATGCGATTCTTGACGCGTGTCTCAAAGCCGATCGTCAGGCGCACGTTGCGTGCGAGACGATGGTTGGCCCCGACATCGTCGTCAACATGGGCGAGATCACGTGCCGCGGCTTTGCGAAGATCGACACGAAGTCCATTGCCGCGAAGGTTGTGAAGAGGATCGGTTACGACCGAGAGAGCGAGCATTTCAGCTGGAAGACGTTTGAGTATGTCTCTCGCCTGCACGGGCAGTCTCCCGATATCGCACAAGGCGTCAACCGCAAGGCGAAGGCGAAGCAGGGTGCCGGTGATCAGGGCATGATGTTCGGCTATGCGACGAACGAGACGAAGAGCTTTATGCCGGCGGCCGTCATCTATTCGCACGGGCTTCTGAAGATGTTCGCGAACCTGCGCAAGCGCGGCGAATGTCCGTGGCTCCGTCCCGACGCCAAGTGCCAGCTTTCCGTCGTCTATGAGGACGGCAAGCCCGTGCGGATCGATACGGTCGTCATCTCTCACCAGACGACGGAGGCGGGGGCGGACAAGCTGCACTATGCCCAGATCGAACGTCTGGCGAAGAATTTCCTGTCCAAGACGGGTCTGCTGGACGCCAAGACGAAGTTTCTTGTCAACCCGACCGGCAAGTTCGTCGTGGGCGGTCCTAGCGGCGACAGCGGCCTTACGGGGCGCAAGATCATCGTCGACACGTACGGTGGCATGGCGGCGCACGGCGGCGGCGCGTTTAGCGGCAAGGATCCTTCGAAGGTTGACCGCAGCGCGGCCTACTATGCGCGCTACGCGGCGAAGAACATCGTCGCGGCGGGTCTCGCCGAACGCTGCCAGATCCAGGTTGCCTATGCGATCGGCGTCGACAAGCCGGTCAGCTTCTGCGTGAAGACCTTTGGTACGGCGAAGGACGGAGTGACCAACGAGGCGCTCGAGAAGATGCTGGCGTCCGGAAAGATATTCGACTTCCGTCCCTACGCGCTCATCGACGACCTCGGGCTCCTGAAGCCGAAGGGCTGGCACTACGAGGAGACTGCGGCCTACGGACACTTTGGCCGCGACGTGTTTCCCTGGGAGCGCCTTGACCGCGTACCGAAGCTGAAGAAGCTTTTCCGTATTGCCTGACAATCTTTACGTCCATTTCCCGTTTTGCCGGACGAAGTGCAGCTACTGCGCTTTGTATTCGCGTGCAGGCGTTTCGCAATCCGACCGCGATGCCTATGTCCGTCGGCTGGCCGCTGAAATCGGCGCGAAGTGTCCGACATCTTGCGCCAGTCTGAAGACGGTCTATTTCGGCGGCGGCTCGCCGGCGCTATGTGATTTGAGCGTGTTGGCTCCGGTTTTGCGTCCGCTCTGCGGTGAAGGTCTGGAGTTTACCGTCGAATTGCATCCGCTTGACGTCACCGAGCGGAAGCTGCAGGAACTGAAGGACCTTGGCGTCAACCGCATTTCGATGGGCGTGCAGTCGCTTGACGACGCGACGCTTGCGGACATGGGGCGCGGCTACACCATTGACGAGGCGGCGCGTGCGTTTGCGCGGGTGAAGCGCTTTTTCGACAATGCGGGGATTGATCTGATTGTCGGGTATCCGGGGGATGAGGTGAAGGTTGTAGGTGTGGGTGTAGGTGCAGGTGTAGGTGAACGATGGAATTTGCAACGGCTTGGATCTTGGGGGCTGAGGCATTGTTCGGTTTATTCCCTGCAGAACGAGCGGGGGCTCAAAAACGTGCCAGATGACGACATCGTTCTGGATCGACTGCGACATATTGCAATATGTCTACGGGAGATGGGGCTTGAACGGTACGAGATTTCCAACTACGCCGAGCCGGGATACGAGTGTCGCCATAATTTTGCAGTTTGGCGTGGTGAGGATTACCTCGGACTTGGCGAAGGCGCTTGCGGACGCATTGGACTTAGAAGGACTTCCAATCTCAGGTCTCGAATTTCCGAGACGACGGTCTCGCCGGAAGAGAACTTGAAGGAGCGGACGATCTTTCGCCTGCGCACGCGGGAGGGGCTGGATGTCTCGTCCTTTTCGTCCCTGTCATCCTATCCGTCCATAGTTTCCTCGCTTGACCTCAATGTCAAAACGGGCCTGTTGACGAAATCAGGGACGGTCTACCGACTGACGGAGCGCGGGATGGAGGTTTGCGACTCCATCCTGGCGGATCTGGTCTGAACGAGGCCGCTAGCCTCTCGCAAACTTCCGGTCGAGTTCGCGGGTAGAGGTGAAGATCATCACGGGCTTGCCGCGAGGGCAGACATAGGGCATGCGGCAGAGGCAGAGCTCCTCGACGAGCTTGACCGCGCCGTCTTCCGTGAGCGCGAGGGATGCGCCCGCAAAGGACTTGGCGATGGACTTCGCAATCAGTTCCTCACGCCAGCGATCGCCTCGCTTGGCGCCGCTTTCGGAAAGATCGCCGGCAATGGTTGAGAGAATCGCAGTAGGGGATAGCGAGCCAATCAACTGCGGGACGGCGTCGATCTTGAACGTGTCGCGTCCGAACTCCTCCAGTTGGAAGCCCATCGCCACAATCGTCGGAAGAGACGCCTTGATGCGTGCGGCATCCACGGGGGAGAGGTGGACGGTTTCGGGGATGAGGAGGGGTTGGACGTTTGACGTTTGAGGTTTGGCGTTTGACGTTTGGAGGAGCTTTTCGTAGGCGATGCGTTCGCGGGCGGCATGGGGGTTGATCGTCACGATACCGGAGTCGGTTTCGACGAGGAGGTAGCCGGACGCGGACTGGGCGAGAAACTTGAACCACTGCCAGGGCTTTGAGCGTTTGCCGTCATCGGACAGAACGAACTCGGTCTCGACGGGAACTGGCTGCGGAACGGGAGATGCGGCCGGACAATCGCGTTTCAGCGGAACTTGCGCAGGGATCCGGCTGTTCATTGGAGCATCAAGGTGTCGGAGCTTCTGATCGTTAGCGGAAAGCTCTTGTCCTGCTTTAGGTGAGGCGCTTGCCGCAGGACTTGGATGCTCGGATGTCGCGATGCTCGAATGCTCCGACGAGCAATCGCCGATCGGCAAGGTCGCTGTCGCGGGGCGATTGTTCAAAGCCTCGCCGATGGCTTCCATAATGGCGCTCTTGACCGCCACGTTGTCGCGGAAACGGACCTCGCGCTTGGTCGGATGGACGTTGACGTCGACTTGGTTCGGCGGAAGCTCGATGAAGATGACCGCAGCCGGTCGTGCGTCGCCCGCGCGGCGCTGATACGCTTCGCGAAGCGCATAGGCGATCGAGGCCGAGGTCGCGGGCCGTCCGTTGACGAAGACGTATTGGTCGCGGCGCGTCGGTGTCGAGAGATTCGGCATTTCGATGAGGCCGGAAACGTGAATGTTCGAATGTCCGACTGTTTGATTGCCGCCGAGAGTGAGCGTATTGGCAAGGAACTCGTCGCCGAAGAGTTCGCGGATGCGGTCGGCGAGGTTGTCTGCGGGCGCGAGGCGGTAGAGTTCGCGCCCGTCGACGGACAGCGAGAAGCCGACGGACGGATGGGCTAGGGCATGGACGGTGAAGACTTCGCGGACATGACTCTCTTCCGTTGCGTAGGCGCGCAGGAACTTTCGCCGCGCGGGAACGTTGCAGAAGAGGTCTCGCACCTCGACCAGGGTGCCCGGAGGGCATCCGGCGGCGCGCACTTCGGCGAGGATGCCGGCGTTGACCTGGATGAGCGTGCCTTCGTCGTCATCGGCGCGGCGTGTCGTCAGCGTGAAGCGTGAGACTGAGGCGATCGACGGAATGGCCTCGCCACGGAAACCGAGCGTGTCGATCTCTTCGATGTCGGTGACGTCGCGGATCTTGGATGTCGCTTGGCGCTCGAGTGAAAGGACGGCGTCGTCCTTCGTCATGCCGCAGCCGTCGTCCTGAACGGCGATAAGTTTGCGTCCGCCCTGGGTGACGGATACGGAAATCTTGCGAGCGCCCGCGTCCAGAGCGTTCTCGACGAGCTCCTTGACGACGGAGGCGGGACGTTCGACGACCTCCCCTGCGGCGATTTTGTTCGCCACATGAAGCGGGAGAACCCGCACGTGTCCGTCGCGGTTAGAGATCAAGGCTGATGTTCCTTCGGATGAATGTCGGGACGTCCAGGTCTTCGCCGTTCCAGATCGTAGGCTCGGCGTTCTTGAATCGGCCGCGGCCGTTGGGACCTGCCGCGAGGGCGCCCTTGTTCTTGCGGCGGCGCGTACTCATGACGCTGACGGGCGTATCGGAGTTGCCGGACTTGGAACCGGACTCGAACAGCATTACGACGACCGTCAGCCGTCCGGAAAACGTCTGCTCGTCGTTGACCGTAGCCAACTCGAAGGAGAGCCCCCCGAATGCGCTGCGGATGCCGTCGGCAATCGTGCCGACTTCGTTCAGCAGCAGGTCGTCGCCGCCCAGAATGCCGCATAGCGTCGACTGCACGGGGCCGGAGGAGGTCGCCAGCAGTTCGGAACGGATCAACTGGTCGACGGCCTCCTTCGCGCGCGCAGGGCCCTGGACTGTCGTTGTGGCGAACCGTCCGCGACCGGCGCCGGCGAGAAGATGCCTGAGGCGCTCGGTGTCGAGGCGGATGTAGCCCGGCTTCTCGACCAGTCGCCAGAAGAACGTCACGCCGGTGGCGACGGTGTCGACGGCCTGCCGCAGGGCCTCGTTCATGTTAGTGACCTCGCCGATCAGTTTGTCGAGGGGCAGGAAGAACGTGGCATTCGCCGCCTCTTCGATCATGGCCATGACGCCGCGTGCGTTGCGCTGGCGGTCTTCGCCTTCGAAGGCGAATGGCGTCGTTGCGAAGACAACGGTCGGGATGCCGTGGTTGCCGAGGTACTTGGCGGTTTCCAGCGTGCCGCCGCCGCCCGTGCCGCCGCCTAATGCCGTGACGATGACGGCAAGACGTACGCCTTGCAGGTGTTCGTCGAGCCCTCGGACGGAATCCTCGACGGCCAGGCGCCCGGCGACGACGTCGCCGCCCGCACCGCGTCCGGAAAGACGATCGCCGCCGAGCAGGGAGAAGGGACCGCCGCCTTGGCCGGAGACGGCGTCGGTGTCGGCGAGAACGTAGCGCAGGCCGTCGCCAAAGGCGCGGCTGACGCCGCGGGCGATGTTGGAACCGGCCGTGCCGATTCCGATGAGAAGCATAGGTGAGTCGCTGTTCATTTGAATAACCTCTCGAAAAGGCCGCCGAACGTGGACTTCTCTTCGTAATTGCGGCAGGCGTAGAGCAAAGCCCCGGCGATGGTCGCATATGCGGCGGGGAAATCCTCGTTTTCCAGTCCGTCAATGTGAAGGGGACGTCCGATCCGGACGGAGGCTCCGAGAATCTGTTCGGCCAGTGTGTCGATTTCGCGCAGGCGAGCTCCGCCGCCTGTGAGGACGATGCCAGAGTGGAGTCGGTGGAGGATGTCCTGGTCTTCCAGGGTCTCGCGGATGACCGTGAAGAGCTCCATCAGCCGGGCGTTGACGACGGTGTCGAGCGCGCGACGGGAAATCGTCCGGTTGTCCATCAGCGTGTTTTCGCCTTGTTCGACACGGACTCGGGCCGGCTCGCCATCTGCCGATCTGATGATGGCGCAGGCCGAATTGATCTTCAGCCCTTCGGCCTGCGCATTGGTCGTCTGGAACGCGTGGGCGATGTCGTTGGTGATGTGGTCGCCGCCGACGCCGATGACGCCGGTGGCGACCACATAGCCGTCGCAATAGAAGGCATAGCCGGTCGAACCGCCACCGAGGTCGATGACCAGCGTACCGTTCTTCTTCTCGTGGTCTTGCAGCACGGCGTCGGCGGCGCAGGTGATGGCGAAGAGGGGTTCGCGAATCTCCAGATGGGCGGCTTCGGCCGCCGTGCGCGCATCCATGATGCGGTTGCGGTCGGCGTGGATCTGGAGCGTGTTGAGCTTCAGCACGCTGCCGGCCATGCCCAAGGGAGCGGAAATGCCGCCGCGATTGTCAAGGACATAGTCCTGGTCGACGATATCCAGAAGTTCGCGGTCTTTGGGCAAGGTCATCGTGCGCGCGGAGTTCAGGACGGCGTTCATGTCCTCGTTGCCGACGCGAGATTTCTCCACTTGGACGGAACCGAAGAATGAATCCGACTTGATGTGTTGGCCGGATACGGCCAGGAAGACATTGCCAATGGTCACTTTCGAACCGTTCTCGTCCTGAAGCTTTTCGGTCTTCTGGAGAACGGATCGAATGGATTGTGTCGCCTGGGTGATGTCGAGAATCTGGCTCTTGCGGACGCCGGTCGAGGGAATCTCGGCATGGCTGGTTATTTTCAGTCGTCCGTTGCCGTCCGTCTCGCCGACGGCGAGGACGGTCCGCGTCGTGCCAATTTCAAGGGCTGCGTAAAGGTCGCTCATAGTGTCAGAATTTTTCCTGGGTGTCGAGGAAGATGCGGTCGGGAATCGTCGCGTTCCAGATGACGGCATTCGGCACGACCTTCGCGCGGATCGCGTCGCGAAGTTGTGTCAGGCGCTTCCTGAGGTCGGCGGCGGATTCAGGCGTCGGATCGTCCATCCCGTTCCAGAGGATCTTGAGTTTCGAGTAGTTGCCGAGCGTGGCGAAGAGGAAATCGTGCTTGGATGTGTCGACTTCCAGCAGGCCAAGCTCAAGGAACTCGGCCTCACGGCAGACTTCGACGAGGCGAAGCGCGGCCATCGTCCGCCCCCGGATGAAACAGCCCCTGGACGTTCCGGGCGCCTGGCTCTCGCGGATGAGCGGTAGAGTCTGAGTGCCCCGCTGCCAGACGAACACCATGCCTTCCGTGTCGACGACGCGTCCGGATGGGTCTTGAGCCCTGCAGAGCCCGAGACGTGCGACGGGCGACCGTTCCTCGGCAGTGACGGTGACCTTGTCGGGAAGCTGTCGTGAAATGCGGATTGACTTCAGATTCGGGACCTTTGCCAGCAACTCCCTGCGTTTCTCCGAAAAGTCGATCATCGCCAGATTGGCGCCCTTGCGGAGCCCCAGATTCTCGGCAATGACGTCCGCCTTGACCATCTTGCCGGAGGTGATGGACACCTGCTCGGCCAGATTGGTGATGACGCATTGCTCGAGGTAGAGGGCCTTAAGCTTGTCATAGCAGACGACGGCGCCGACGCCCAACAGGGCGAGGGCCACGATCGCCGTCACCACCATCGGCATTTTTCCCTTGCGTTCGATCTTGTTCGTTTTCATCGGTCGTAGTCCGCGCTCTGGAGAATGCGATCGCACACGCCGGCGAAGGTGAGCCCGGTCTTGATGCCGGCCTTCGGCACGAGCGAATGGGAGGTGAAGCCGGGCGAGGTGTTGAGTTCGAGCACGTAACAGCGGCCGAGCGGGGAGACCCTGAAGTCGACGCGCGTCACACCACGGCAGCCGACGGCCCGGTAGGCGTCGACGGCGATCTTCTGCATCTTCGACGAGAGCTCCCCGTCCTCAAGGAACGGATAGCGCGTCTCGTTCGAGGTGTACTTTTCCTCGTAGCCGTACCAGCCGTCCTTGGCGACGATCTCAATCACCGGCCACGCTTTGCCGTCGACGACGGCCACCGTGAACTCACGACCGGGAATGAATTCCTCGACGAGGACCGTCGGAGGCGCTGAGGTTTTGAGGACTTGAGAACTTGAGGTGATTGCGGAGAAGGCCAGGTCTCGGGCTTTGGGCCAGTCGGATTCCGTGGAGACCTTCGAGATGCCGACGGAAGAACCGTCGCACGGCGGCTTCACGACGACGGGAAGGGGCAAAGGAGGCTTCTCCGTGTCGGGACTGGCGAGGCTCCACTTGGCTGTTGGGACGTTTTTCATCTCCAGAACCATCTTCGTCTTCACCTTGTCCATCGCGATCTGGGAGGCCTGGACGCCCGGACCGGTGTAGGGAATCTTGAGCGCGTCCAATGCGGCCTGCACACCGCCGTTCTCGCCCCAGCCGCCGTGCAGCGCGATGTAGGCCGCATCAACATCACGCGGCAGTGCTGCAAGGGTGTCGTCCGTCACGTCCACGGGAACGACCTCGTATTTGCCGAGGCTGGCTAGGGCCTCCGCCACGTTCCTTCCGGACTGGAGGGAGACCTCTCTTTCACTTGACCGGCCTCCCATCAAAACTGCGATTTTTTTCATAAGACAAATTATACCATAAACGCCCGGCGAATATGCTATAATGTTTTACTCAAGAAAGGATGATTCGATGGTGAAAAAGCTCAAGATGTCCGTCGAGGAGTTCAAGGCCAAGTGAAGCCTGTGAAGATTCACCTCATTGGCATTGGCGGGGTCGGCATGGCTGGCCTCGCCGTCCTTTTGAAGGCGCGGGGGCATGAAGTTTCCGGCTGCGACCTGAAGGCGACGCCTCGTACGCGCTGGCTGGAGTCGCAGGGCATTCCCGTTTTTGTCGGGCATTCTCCCGATCATCTGAAGGATGCGGACGAAGTGATTGTCACTCCGGCAGTCGCCCGAGACAATCCTGAACGTCAGGCTTGCGTCAATCCGCGTTTTCGCGGCGAAGTACTGGCAGAGCTCGTCAACTCCACTGATGGTATTGCCGTCTGCGGTTCCCACGGCAAGACCACGACTGCCACCTGGATCGCCAAGCTTCTTCAGGCCCTCGGCGAGTCCGTCTCCTGGTGCATCGGCGGCGAAACCGGCGCCTTTCCTGTCGCCCATGCCGCCGCATCCGGACCTCTCGTTGTCGAGGCGGATGAGAGCGACGGTACGCTCGCGCTCTACCGTGCGAAGACACTCGTCGTCAACAAGTGCGAGTATGACCATCCCGATCACTTCAAGACCGAAGCCGATTACTTCGCCTGCTACGAGACGGCGAAACGCAACGCGGAGACAGTGATCGAAAGCGAGAGTCTGGATTGTTCGATGGTTCGAACGTTCGAATGTTCGAACGGTTTGCCGGAACACAACCTGAAGAACATGCGAGCGGCCGTCGAGGTCGCTTTGCGGCGCGGGCATGCGATGACGGACATCGCCAAGGCCTTGCCCCAAATTGTCGCCAAACTTCCCGACCGTCGCTTCGAGAGAGTCTGGCCGCAATCGAACAATCAAACAGTCGAGCAGCCGAACAATCTTCTTGTCTACACTGACTACGCGCATCATCCGACGGAAATGGCCTGCGCCGTCGGCATGGCGCGGCAGATTTGCCGCGGGACGCTGCGCGTCCTCTTCCAGCCGCACCGCTATTCGCGCACCAAGGCGCTTCTCCGGGACTTCCCCGCGGCCTTCGAGGGCGCGGACGAAGTTGTGCTTTGTCCGACCTATGCGGCCTTCGAGCAACCGGTCGAGGGCGGCGACATCGCGGACCTGTATCGGGCGTGCCGAGAGCGTTTTAACGCAGAGACACGGCGGCGCGGAAAAGTGTCGCTGTTTTTGAGCCGAAGTTGCGACGAAGCATGGGAACATGCGTTCAATTCGATGCGTGAGGGCGATCTGACGCTTTTGCTGGGAGCTGGCGACATCATCAATCTCGTTCCGCAGATTCACCGAGACCTCGACTCTGCGTCTCTGCGACTCTGCGCGAGCAACCCCACCCCTCGGCTTCGGAAGATATGGATCGGACAAGGTTCGAACACATGGAAGTCGGATATGAACCTCTCCGTCGAATACGTGAAGACGTCCGGCCCCGCGGGTGCGCCGGGCGCGTCACTCGGCATCCCGTGGATGGCCGGCATCCCCGGCACTGTCGGCGGTTGGATCAAGATGAACGCCGGCGCGTTCGGGCATTCGATTTCGGAAGTTCTCGCCGAGGTGAAGGTTGACGGGCGCTGGCTTCCCGCGTCCGCCTGCGGCTTCTCCTACCGTCATTCGGACATCACCGGTGAAATCCAGGACTTCAAGCTGAATTCGAATTATTCCGCCGTTCGGCTTCCGACTTCGCCTTCGGCTGAAGCTTATCTCGCCAAACGCAAGAAGTTTCCCGCAGGTACCTATGGTAGCTTCTTCAAGAATCCCGAGGGCGACTTTGCGGGACGGCTTCTCGAGGCGGCCGGTGCGAAGGAGCTCCGCGTTGGCGGCGCGTCTGTCTGGAGCGAACACGCGAACGTCATCGTCCGCGGCGAAGGCGCGACGGCGTCGGACGTCATCGCGCTCGCCCGCCTCATGCGCAATCGCGTCTTCTTCCGCTTCGGAGTCCGGCTCGAACCCGAAGTGCAGGGAATCGTCTTCTGACATGGAAAGCCGAAACGGAACATACGCAGGGCGCGTCACCACCGTACGTCCGAGCGACGATGCGCTCGCCGACACGTGCATTCTCATCTTGAAGCTGTTGAAGAACTAGGAGACAAATGCCATGTGCAACATTCTTGCTGCCTTGTTGGCGCTCGCCCTGCCGTGGGAGGATCCTGCGGTCAATTCCATCAACCGCCTGCCGGCCCGTAATTTCGTTCCGCCCGCCGCAGAATGGACAAAGTCGCTGAACGGCATCTGGAAATACCGCTGGTGCGGTGCGCCCGAACAGTGCGTCGCGGGCTTCGAGCGCCCTGACTTTGACGATTCTCACTGGAGTACGATCGACGTGCCGAGCTGCGTCGAGTACCGCGGACACGGCATCGCGCATTACACCAACGTCACCTATCCCCATGCCAAGAAGCCGCCGTTCATTCTCAACTATGCGACGGAAAAGCCCGACTACAATCCCGTCTCGTCCTATCGGACGACCTTTACGGTTCCCGAGGCCTGGAAGGGCCGACGCGTCATCCTGCGCTTCGAAGGCGTCGCTGCGGCCTATACCGTCTGGGTCAACGGATGGAAGGTTGGCTATGCCGAAGACTCGATGCTCCCCTCGGAGTTTGACATCACTTCGTATCTCATCGCGTCATCTGCCAACAGCTGTCTGCAAGCTAACAACTCTCTTGCGGTCCAGGTGCTGAAGTGGTGCGACGGAAGCTATTACGAGGATCAGGACATGTTCCGGCTCTCGGGCATCTTCCGCAACGTATCGCTCGTCGCGGAGGCGAAGGACGCGCCGTGGGACGTGCGGATCGAGGCGACGCTGTCGGACGATTTCTCCCGTGGCGTCATCGTGGCGACGGACGAGAACGGGAAGGTCCTGAAGCGTCAGGAGGTCGAACATCCCAGACTGTGGAGCGCGGAAGATCCGTACCTCTATTCAGTCGAGGTGAACGGACGCGTCTGGCGGACGGGCTTCCGCAAGATCGAGATCAAGGGGAACGTCCTCTTTTACAACGGCAAGGCGATCAAGTTCAAGGGCGTGAACCGGCATGAGACGACATACGACAACGGACGCACCGTCTCGCGTGAAATCATGCTGAAGGACGTTCTCCTGATGAAGCGGCACAACATTGACACGGTGCGGCTGGCGCATTATCCGCACGATCCCTACTTCTACGACCTCTGCGACGAGTACGGACTCTACGTGATGGCCGAGGCGAACGTCGAGAGCCACGGCATGGGATACAAGGACGAGTGCCTGGCGCGTGACCCCAAGTGGCGCGATACGGTCGTCGAGCGGAACGTCCGCAACGTGATGACGCATCGCAACCATCCGTCAATCGTGTTCTGGTCGCTCGGCAACGAGGCCGGCGCGGGCGAGGCGTTCGAGGACGCGTATGCCGAGGTGAAGAAGCTCGATTCGTCGCGTCCTGTTCACTACGAGAGCGCGTGCAATCCGTGGGCGCCGCCGTCGAAGCGGGACTTGCCGTTTGCGGACGTCGACTCGGTGATGTATCCCGACTGGACGTATGTGCGCGAGCGCGGCGAATGGGCGGACGGCACGCGTGCGGAGTGTCCGCTCTTCCGCGGCGGCAAGCAGCATCACGACCGCAACCATCCTGTCTTCGTCTGCGAGTATGCTCATGCGATGGGCAATGCGCTCGGCGGCTTTCAGGAGTTCTGGGACGGCTTTTACTCGTCCGATTCGCTGATGGGCGGTTGCATCTGGGACTGGGTGGACCAGACGATCCTCAAGGACGGCACCTGGTGCTACGGCGGCGATTTCGACGAACAGCCGAACGACGGTCCGTTCTGTGTGAACGGCATCACCGATCCGCTCCGCCGCGAGACGCCGAAGCTTCGCGAAGTCGCGCACGTCCACCGCAACCTCGTCGTCACGCAGCGGCCGGACGGCGCGTATGAGCTGTGGAACCGCTACGCCTTCACGCCGACGGACCGCTTCACGGGACGCTGGGAACTCCTTGAAAACGGCGTCAAGGTGAAGAGCGGCGAGCTGCAGCTGCCGCTGCTGCAACCGGGCGAACGCGGCAAGCTGAACAGGCTGCCGTCCAAAACGGCCGAAGGGAAAGAGTGTTTCTTCAACTTCGAATTCGCGCTCAAGGAGGGGTGCAAGTGGGCGGAGAAGGGGTTTGTCGTTGCACGTGACCAGGTGAAATGTGGGGCTATGGGAGTATGGAACTGTGGGAATGAGGAAATGGGGAAGCGGGGAAATGTGGAAGGTGGGTTTGATGAGAAGACGGGACGGTTGGTGTCGTTGAAGGTCGATGGACGGGAGATTGTGAAGAAGGGGCCGGATTTGAGTTGTGTGCGTGCGTTCCTGGACAATGACCGGAGAAAGTACGCGAAAGACTGCTTTGACGCGGGCCTTGCGAGACTCAAGGCCGAGCTGGAGAGTTTCGAAGACCGCACGGATGCGAAGGGCGTCAGGACGGTGAGCGTCGTCCGGCGTGTGCTGGGCACGAAGTCGTGCGGATTCCAGCATCGAGAGGACTGGGTGTTCCGTCCCTGTGCGGGGTGCGAGGTCACGAACGCGGTCGCGCCGTTCGGTCCCATGCCGGAACTGCCGCGGCTCGGGTTGAGCTGGGTTCTCGACACGGCGCTTGAGCGCGTCGCCTATTACGGACGTGGACCTGGGGAGAACTATGCGGACCGTAAGACGGCGAGTTTTTTCGGCGTCTGGACTGACACGGTGTCGGACATGTACCAGTTCTATGTGCGGCCGCAGGACAACGGGTACCGTTGCGACGTCCGCTGGTTCGAGCTGAAGGACAAGGACGGGAAGGGGGTCCGCTTCGCGGCGGATCGTCCGCTCTTCGTCCAGGCGCAGCGCTACACGTGGGAGGACCTTTACTTCTCGCGTCATCAGTCTGGCGAAGTGCGCCGCAACGTGCCGCTCAAGCCGCGGGACGAGATTTACCTCAACCTCGACATCGGGCAGTCTGGTCTCGGCGACATGAGCTATCGTCCGCTCGAGCAGTACCGCTGCCTCCCGCGTGAGGAGCGTTTCGTCTTGCGTATCGGCGCCTCTTGTCGCTGAAAATTCAAGAACTGAAGGGGTGAAACTGGTGCTGGTTCCCGGACGACTACAACCGCGTGCCGCTCTCGTTCGAGGGTTCGGCGGGCGCGGACGTCGACAAGCTCGTGCCGGCGTACGAGGAGCCGGTTGACTTTGACGTCTACTGGCAGAAGGCACTCGCGGAGCTCGCCGCCGTGCCGGTGAAGGCGACGCTCGTGGACGTGCCGACGAACAAGCTGCCGAAGAGTCACCAGACGACGCACATCGCGCAGGCCTTTTCCGTCACCTGTGCGGGGCCGCGTCCAGTGACGGGTTTCGTGGTGATTCCGAAGGATGCCAAGGCGAAATCTTTGCCCGTCCGCCGATGACGCAGGTTGAACCTCGCTCCAAATCGCGCATTGTCATCTAAAAGAACTGTTTTCGAGTCCAACGAAAGGAAAAACATGCGAAGAATGCTCATGTCCATGGTGGCGCTGGCCGGGTTGTCCGGTCTGGCGGCGGTCAAGTCCGCGCCTGCGCCGAAGCCGGTCGTGACGCCTGACGAGCAGGCGGTCTCGTTCTGGGTGAAGTTCGACAAGCTCCCGTCCGTCGGCGAGCCGACCGGGCTCCTCGGGTGCAAGGCTGATGCAAAGGGGCGTCTCCTCGTCACGTGGAAGGCGCTGCCGACCGAGATTGTCGGCGACCTCGCGATGACGGCGATGGACACGGTAAAGGCGGGCGAATGGCATCACGTCGAGGCGAATTTCTCGATGATGCAGCAGCGCGCGACCTTCTACCTGGACGGCAAGTTCCAGTGGGAGAACGACAATCTCAACGTGCCTCACCTGAAAGGCGGGCTGACTGCCGAGCCGTCCGCTGACTTCAAGGGCGAGGTCTGGGGCCTGCGCCGCTGGAACGAGGCGGCTGACTCCGAAAAGATATCCGTCGCGTTTAAGGCTGAGGCCGAGCGTCGCGTGAAGGCGGCGGCGGCGGACCTCGCCGCGGCGGAGAAGGCGGGCGCGAGGTCAAAGGGCCTTGCGACCTGGATCGCGGCGCTCAAGGCGCGCGGCACGGGGTTCCTCGCGGCCAACGCGAAGGGCGAGCTGCCGGTCGTGACGCTGGCCGAGCTGAAGGCGCTCCAGCGCGACGCGGCGCATGCGAAGCGCATTGCGACGGATGCGGCCGCGGGCAAGCGGGGCCTGGCCGACGGCGCGGCGACGTTCGTCGTTCCGCCGCTCACGCAGGATCCGATTTTGCCGTATGATATTCCCTACTTCGGCGTCCTTTCGGACGAGATGCGCATCTTCGCGTGTCCCGACGAGTACGAGAACGCTTCGTTCGTGATGATGGCCCTGGAGCCGCTGA
>JAEDMC010000027.1 GCA_016303225.1 Kiritimatiellia bacterium | reverse complement strand
GCCTACCGCTTCGAGACGCGGCGGCAGGGTGAAATCACCGTGGACGGGGAATGCGCCGACATCCAGATCCCGGGGGTGGACGCGGTCTGCTGGTACGCGGCGACGCCCGAGTTCGGCTGCGAGGAGACTGTGCCGCGCCGCGTCGAGGCCGCGCACCTCGCGCTCGCGACGAACGAGGTCGCCTACCTGCCGTTCGTCTATTCGACGACGAGTACGACCGTCGCCGTCATGGACGCGGACGTGCGCGACTACCCGTTCCTCTATCTCGCGGCGAATGGCGCGGGGCGGCTCGCCGTGCGTTTCGAGTGCGCGCCCCTGAAGACGAAGTACGCGATTTCCCCCTGGGTTGACCAGCGGCCCTTCGCGCGTGGGCAGTTCGTGCGCATCGCGGAGCACGCGCCCTACCTGACGCGCACGAAAGGGGCGCGGACGTTCCCGTGGCGCGTCTTCGCACTCGCTGACACGCCCGCGCAACTGTGCGAGGCCGACATCGTCTGGGCGCTCTCCACACCGGCGGATCCCGCAGCGGACTTCTCGTGGGTGAAGCCCGGCAAGGCCGCATGGGAATGGTGGAACGACTGGGACAACCGGGGCAAGGCGGCGGGTTGCAACACGGCGACCTACAGGCGGTTCATCGACTTCGCCGCAACGAATGCCATAGAATACGTTATTCTCGACGGCGGCTGGAGCGACGGACTCGATATCTTCGACTGGAATGACGAGCGTCGGCCATGGAAGTTCAGCCCGAAGGTCGACGTGCCGCATCTCGTCGCCTATGCGACCGAGCGGAATGTTGGGCTGGTTCTCTGGCTCTCGTGGGCGCAGGCCTGCGGAGACGAGGCGACGGTAGCGCGGCGTTTCGCGCAACTCGGCGTGAAGGGGCTTAAGGTCGATTTCATCGACCGCGGCGATGCGGAGTCTGCCCGCTTCATGGAACGTTTCGCGGCGGCGTGTGCGGCGGAGCGGCTCGTCGTCGATTTTCACGGCGCGTGCCGTCCCACGGGCTTGTCCTGCGCCTATCCGAACGTCCTCAACTACGAGGGTGTCCACGGTCTCGAGCAAATGAAGTGGTACAAGGGCGGGTACGACATGATGACGGCGGACGTTCGGGCGTTCTATTTGCGCCTGACGGCGGGGCCGATGGACTACACGCCAGGAGCGATGCTGAACCATCCGGTGGATTCCCCCTATCTCGGCGAGAAGGCGGGGAACCGGCCGGGTGCGTTCGGCACAAGGAGTCGCCAGATGGCGATGCTGGCGCTTTTCGAGGCACCGCTCCAGATGCTGTGCGACAGCCCGACGAACTATGATCGGAACGGGGAGTGCTTCCGGTTCATGAGTCGGATCCCGGTCGTCTGGTCGAACACGGTCGCGCTCGCCGGTTCGCCGGATACGGTCGCGGCCTGTGCGCGCCAGTCGAAGGACGGCTCTTGGTATGCGGCGGGCATCGGAACGTCCCGTCCGCAGCCGTATAGACTGCGGTTGCCGTTCCTCGGCGAAGGCGCGTGGGAGGCCGAGATTTTCCGCGATGCGGCGGATTCGGACCGCGAGCCGACGCACTACGTCCACGAACGGCGTATGGTCGCGCGCGGGGACGAACTGATGCTCCACCTTGCGCCCGGAGGCGGCTTCGTGATACATTTCAAGGCGAAAGAACATCGAATGGAGCGATAGAAGGCTTCGAGGTCAGGTACGCCAAGACAAGCTTGGTTGAACTATCATGATGAAAGGAACATGAATCACAAACAAACCGAGATGTGATTAGGACGGCAGGCCGTGAGAGGGGCGACCCGAATGCGGGAGTCCTGCCGGACAAAGAGGTGAGTCGCAATGCAAATGAACCTTCTTCGTAAAGTCTCGTTACTTGAGTTCCGCGCGGCCAGCAGTTCAAACGCTGTGAAGCCGACGCCGAGCGTCCGAATCGGTTTTGGACGCGCGGGCGCGGCGGGGCAACTACCTGACTTACGGCCCGTCGATGAAATCGGTCAAGAAGGTTTGCGCGAAAGTCAAGGAACAGACACTAAGCATCTTCAAGCCCGTGAAGAACGAGGAAGTGGTGCAGAGGGTCAACGTTCTGAAATATGCGCCGAACTTCTACTCGGAATTACAGGCAATGGGGCTACATAGGCTTCAACGGAGGCGGAAGTGACACGTCACGGGTCCCACACGGAGAGCCGTATGCGGGAAAATGGGCTCTACTGCAAATCGTAGAAAAGCGGGGAGAAGCCGCATATGCCTTTCAGTCGATGGTAAACATCTGAAGGTCGACTGCGGCTTCGAACTCGACCATTCGAAAAAGCTCAGATGCACTTTTGCTCAGATGCTCAGATGCCGAGGTCGGTCAAGACCGCGCAAGCGGTGTTGACTGACCGAGCCCGGGCGTCGCCTTGACAGCGGCCGCGATTTATAGGATAATTCGCGGCCAACGGGACGGTAACCGGAAAGGCCTGTGCAAACCAGGCGCTGTCGCGCAGCCGTAAAAGTCGGAAGACGGGCCGCCCCTCCATACAGTCAAGTACTCTCGCATGAGGGGGAAAGCCAACAATGAAGAAACTGCTGTTCGCGGCCTTTGCCGCGGCCACCGCAGGCGTACGGGCCGATGAGGTCGGCCCCGGCGCCGCTGTCACCAACCGGATCGGCGAACTGGCGCCGGTCGTCATCTACGGGTCGCGAGTCGACGACACGGCGGAGTCCATGGCGTCGCCCGTGCGCGTCTTCGAAGCGCCGGCGATCGCGCGCTCCGGCGCGCGCAGCCTGCCCGAGCTGCTGGACAAGGCGGCCGGCCTGCAGATCCGCACGCTAAACGCGAACCCACTCCAGTCGCAGGTCGCGATGCGCGGCTACGGCGAGAACTCGTTCGGCCGCGTCAAGATCGTCATCGACGGCGAGGAGATCAACCCCGTCGACATGGACGCGCCGAATCTCGTGCGCATTCCGATCGAGAGCATCGAACGCGTCGAGGTGATCGACGGCCCGAGCCCGGTGCTCTACGGCGACGGCGCGGTCGCCGGCGTCATCGTCGTCACCACCGATTCGCGCGACAGCGAGCGGAAGACGAGCGTCACGGCGCGGGGCGGGTCGCACGGTACCTTCGGGGCGAACGTCCGGACGAAGGGCGGGTTGGCTGATGAAGGCCTGCTCTACTCGGCCGCCTACGACTACGGTCGATCGGACGGCTTCCGCGACCGGGCGGGGTACGACACGCACGCATTCGTCGCCGCGCTGCGGAAGGAGTTCGCGAACGGCTCGACGGTCGGCCTGAAGGCGAACTACTTCAACGCGCTCTACGAGCTGCCCGGCTCGCTTTCCCTCGAACAGTGGCGGCGCGACCGCACGCAGGCGAACTACGCAAACGACTGGTGCCGGCAGTGGAACTACGGCCTGGCGGTCGACTCGAAGCTGCGGCTGGCGGAGGACCAGTGGCTCTATCTCGACGGCGCGTTCTCCGTGAAGCACCGTCGGGCCAGCTGGGGCGACTACGGCTATGCGAACGAATACGACCTGTACTCCTACCAGCTGTCGCCGCGCTACGTGAACGGCCGGCCGATCTTCGGCTTCGACAGCAAGTTCACCTTCGGCTTCGACTTCCGGTACGACCGCTACGAGGTTACGGACCGGTCGGGGTGGAACAACCCGCACTACAACTTCGGCCGCGGCCGCTACGCCCTCTTCGCCGAGGAGGAGTTCGGGCTGACGGAGTGGCTGTCACTGGTCGCGGGCGCGCGCGGGGAGTACATCGACAGCCGGTGGGAGCGCTGCCGCGGGCTCAGCGAAAGCTCGTCGCATGACTGCATGGGCGACTACGAGCTGGGCCTCGTCTGCCGTCCGCTCGACGGTCTGAAGACGTTCGTCAAGGGGACGTGCTACCACCGCAGCGCCTTCTGCGACGAACTCAGCTACA
This sequence comes from Kiritimatiellia bacterium, assembly GCA_016303225.1. GTDB lineage: Bacteria > Verrucomicrobiota > Kiritimatiellia > RFP12 > UBA1067 > UBA1067. Next base: position 17,000 of record JAEDMC010000027.1, on the reverse strand, counting down.
CGGAGGACGGATCCTTCCTCGATCCGGAGACGGGCGCCTCGCTCGACCTCGGGCTCGACTGGGCGTTCGCCGAGGAGTTCCGCTTCGACCTGTCGGGCTACTGGACGGTGACGAAGGACGAGATCTTCTACAATCCTTACGCCGTCTCGTCCCCGTGGGGCTGGGGTGGCTACAACTGCAACAGCCCAGACCGCATCGAGCGGCTCGGCTTCCAGACGGGGCTGGCCTGGCTCCGCGAGGGTACGGCCGAGGCCTCGGTGCGCTACTCGTTCGTCAAGTCGCGCTTTTGCGACGGGCAGTACGATGGCGAGACGGTGCCGCTCGTGCCCGAGAGCCGCGTCCGGGCGGAAGTCGGCGTGTGGATCTGCGACGACCTCGAGGTGAAGGGCGGCTACCGCTACGTGTCGTCCCAGGTGCTGGCGGGCGACTTCGGCAACGAGCACGACCGGCTCGCCGGCTACTCGGTCTTCGACGTGGGCCTGTACTACACGCCGTCCTGGGCGGAGGGGTGGAAGGCCTCGTTCGTGATGGACAATCTCCTCGACCGCGACTACTGCGACTTCGCCGGCTGGTCGGACTACACCGGCGCCTACTACTACCCGGCCTGCGGACGCAGTTTCATGTTTGCGCTCGGCTATTCGTTCTGAGCGTCACGGCGTCCTTTCCCTGGCCGGGGCCGGTCGCTCCGCCGTTCGGGGCGGGGCCCGGCCGGGTCGCGGCGAATCGCGATCCGGCCGGCTGGCTGCGCATTCCGTACCCTCTCGCTTCCGCCGAAGCGAAGCACAGCGGACGAACCGACCTAGAAATCCACCTCGGAGTCGTCCCAGCAGCAACGCAACACTCGTTCCATGAGTTTCGCGTCCATCTGCCGCGGGTTGCAGCCGGTGCAGGCGTCACCCATCGCGTTCTCGGCGATCTGCGCGGCCTTGGACTCGAACTCCGCCGCCGTAACCATACCCTCGCCAGGCAGTCCGTTCGCGGCGTAGTCCCGGATGCAGTGCGGGATGTTCAGCTCGTCGTTGAGCTTGCGCACCCACGCGATGAGCGCGGCGATCTTCGCCTCCTGCGAACTCTCCGCGCCCGCCAGAGCGAGTTCGCCCGCGCACTGCGCATAGCGCGCGGCCGCGAACGGAACGGCGGCGTTGAACTTGATCACCTTCGGCAGATACATCGCATTGGCCGCGCCGTGGATGATATGGCCGCCCGCAAAGGCCGCGCCCGTCTTGTGCGCGAGCGAATGGACGATGCCGAGGAGCGCGTTCGAGAACGACATGCCGGCGAGGCACTGCGCATCGTGCATCACGGCGCGCGCGGCGGCGTCGCCGCCGAAGCTCTTGACGAGCGAATCGCGGATCATCTTCATCGAATGAATCGCCAGCGCGTCCGAATACGGGCTGTGCGCGACCGCAACGATGGCCTCGAGGTCGTGGGTGAGCGCGTCCATGCCCGTGTGCGCGCAGAGCTTCTGCGGCATCGTGAGCGCCAGCTCGGGATCGACAATGGCGATGTCGGGCGTGATCTCGAAATCGGCGATCGGGAACTTGATGCCCTTGGCGTAATCGGTGATGATTGAGAACGCGGTCACCTCCGTCGCCGTGCCGGAAGTCGAGGAGATGGCGACAAAGCGCGCCTTGGTGCGAAGCTTCGGCAGCCCGAAGACCTTGCACATGTCCTCGAACGAGCACTCGGGATGCTCGTACTTGATCCACATCGCCTTCGCCGCATCGATCGGCGAACCGCCGCCCATTGCGACGATCCAGTCGGGCTGGAACTCCTGCATCACCGCCGCACCCTTCATCACCGTCTCGACCGACGGGTCGGACTCGATGCCCTCGAAGAGCCTCACCTCCATGCCGGCTTCGCGAAGATAGCCTTCGGCACGCTGCAGAAAGCCGCCGCGCTTCATGGAGCCGCCGCCGACGCAGACAATCGCCCGCTTGCCCTTCAGGGTCTTGAGCGTCTCCAGGGCGCCCTTGCCGTGGTAGATATCGCGTGGAAGACAGAAACGTGCCATAACTTACTTGCTCCCTTTCTTTTCTTGAGCGGTTGAACCGAGAACCGCTGACCCGTATTATAGCATAAATGCCGCGGATGTGTAAGCCACCCCCGCCGGGATAATCCGTGTTCGGCTGAAGCCCGCATCACCCGTCTCTTTGTGCTATAATGTGCTGTGTTCCGTCCGGACGTCCAATGGGGGATGTTGGAACATGTTGGAACAAAAGGTCGTAGGACATGTGCCTCTAACTTGTGAACTTGGTATATGACGTTTTTCCCCTTCATCTTCGCCGCTGTTGTGGTCGGCACCTGGAACGGGAACTGGTTTCCGTCCGGGCGAGCCGAACACCGCGCGCATCCTGACGTCGAGGCTGCGACTTCGGCGGCGGCGGCAAAGATGCTGGCCGAGGGGCTGAAGGAAGTCGATCCCGAGGGCACGAACGACGTCATCCTCTGCCTCAACGAGATTCGCGGGCCGCGCGCGGCGACGAACCTTCTCGCGCAGATCGGACGAAAGGACCTGCGCATGGCCGTGATTTCGGGCTATCGCCGCCGCGATCGTTTCGACCAGCAGCAGGATGTGATCGCGACGACGCTGCCGGTCGCCAATGCGCACTGGAGCAAGTGGAAGGGTGCAGGCAAGGAGACGCCTCCGCGCGGGTACGCCTTTGCCGCCGTGGTCATTGATCCGGCGACGACCGCCAGCGTCTATGCCGTGCATCTCAAGTCGAACTACGGCGCGACGACGCCAGAGCTCAAGGCAAGCAATCGGGCGAAGCGGACGGTCGCTGCGCAGCAGCTGGTCGAGAGCGTGAAACCGCCGCGCGGGAAGAAGCGTCCGGGCAGTCCCGTCATCGTCGCCGGCGACATGAACGCCGACAAGTGGAACAAGAATTTCGCCGACGAGCATCTTTTCAAGATTCTTGAAGGAGCAGGCTTCGGCAATGCGCTCGAATCGCTGCCGCCCAAGTCGCGGGGCACGCATCCGTCGCGCAAATACGGCGACTCTGCGCTCGACTATGTGTTTTTCCGCGGCTTTTCCGTCAGCGGACTTCCCCGTATCGTGCCCAATGACGGGCTCTCCGACCATCGGGCGCTTTTTGTCCTGTTGCAGAAGTGACGTCAGCTTCCCGCAGCTGAATTTTGCTATAATGGAGAACCTGTGGCAAAGGGGATAACAGAGTCGACCGTTGAGGAAATCAAGGCGCGCATTGATTTGGCGGACTTGATTGCCTCGTATGGCATTCAGGTGAAGACGGCAGGTGTGTCGAAGAAGGCGTGCTGTCCGTTCCATCACGAGAAGACGCCCTCGTTCAACATCAACGAGAACCGCGGCTATTACCACTGCTTCGGTTGCGGCGAGTCGGGGGACGCCATCAAGTTCGTCCAGAAGATGGACGGCCTCACCTTCGTCGAGGCCGTCAAGAAGCTGGCCGAACAATGCGGCGTGAAGATCGAGGAGAAGGAGGACCCGGCCGCCGGCAAGCGCAAGCGGATCCTCGCGCTCCTCGCCGAAATCACGCAGTTCTACCGCCGTTGTCTCCAGCAGGCGAAGGAGGGCGAGCTTGCGCGCGAGTACCTGAAGAAGCGCGATCTCGGCGAGCAGATTCAGGCGGACTATCTCATCGGCTACGCGCCGAACGGCGTCGCGAACATCCTCAAGTGGGCGGAGAAGTACGGCTATACGTCCGAAGAACTGGAGGCCGCCGGCATCATCAAGGGGCCGACGCGTCCCGGCGACCTCGGCTACCACCGCTTCGGGGGACGTCTCATGTTCTCCATCAAGGACAAGCAGGGGCGTGTCGTCGGCTTTTCCGGACGACAGCTCGTCGCGTCCAAGAACTCCGGCAAGTACGTCAATTCGCCGGAGACGCTCGTCTTCAAGAAGTCAAACATTCTCTACGGATTCGACAAGGCCGCCGGCGCCGTCACCAAGACGCCGAACCACGAAGTCATTGTCTGCGAAGGGCAGATTGACTGCATCCGCTTGCAGACGAGCGGCTTCGCGAATGCCGTCGCGGGACAGGGCACGGCCTTCACCGACGAGCACGTGAAGATGCTCAAGAAGGTCGCCGACCAGGTGGCGCTCGTCTACGACGATGACGGGGCCGGACACAAGGCGACGATCAAGTCCGCCAGACTCTGCCTTGCTGCCGAGTTGCCCGTAAGAGTCGTGTCGCTTCCCGGCGGAGACGATCCCGACTCCTTCCTGCGGACGCATCCCGCGGACGAGTTCCGCCAGATGCTCGACCATGCCGAGTCGATCATGGCCTTTCAGGTGCGCGCCGAGCGCGCGAAGGAGACGAACCCCAATACCGTCGACGCGATGAACCGCATCGTCCGCGAGATTCTCCTGACGATCTCGCAGTGCCCGAACGCGGTCTTGCGCGCCGGCATGGTCGGCGAGGCGGCGAAGCTCCTGAACCTGCCGACCGCTGCGCTGAACGAAGAACTCGGTAAGGTGAAGGTCGAGGCGACCGCCCGTCGCCCGGCCACTCCGTCACCGCGTCTCCCGTCTAGCGTCTCAAGTCCTGACGCGGGTGACTTCGACCCAGAAGAGGACTTTAGACCTGAGACGGAAGACGGGGAGGGGGACTGCTTTGACGAAGGCGATTTCGAGGGCGAAGAGGCCGCGGCCGTCGTGCCGCCGCCGCCGAAGGAACTGGCGCTCTGCGAGTTCCTGATGGCGAACGAGTACGACAAGACGCTGGACGGGATGGTCGGCGAGTTCTTGCCGGACAAGGCCTTTGCGCACGACTTCACGCGGCAGTTTGTCGAAACCTGGCGGGCGGAGAACGCCAAGGGCGAGGACCTGATGCAGGACTTCGCCGCAAAGCTCGACGGACACGCGCGCGCATGGTTCGACGAGGTTCTTCTCAATGCGGGCAAGACGCAGGCGAGCGCGCTGAAGACGACGGACATTCTGGAGGATTTCGTCCGTGCGCTCTGGGCGGACGCCCTCAAGCGCGAGCGCGGGGGGCTCCCGGCGGCGGGCGATCCCGAGGCGGATCTCCGCCGGATGAAGATTTCCATGGATTTGAAGCGACTGTCGTCCGTTCGTTGGGCGATGGTCAAGGACATGATCCGCGACTGGATGCAGTGACGGTGCTCTGCGAGACAGATCCGTGGCTCGGCGCACTGGAGCCTTATCCGGCGGGCCTACTCCTGTTCGTGAAGTGAGATAGCCTCGTCGTAGAGGGCCTTCCACTTGTCGCGGGCGGCCTTCTCGGCGCGGGCTTCGTGCTCGATGCGGCCGGACTTCTCCAGCTGTCGGTCATAGATCCAGAAGGGCTTCTTGAGACCGGCGCCGGCATAGGAGAATGTGCGCGGCACTTCAATCGTCCCGTCCGGACGCGTGCGGATGCGCGTGCCGTCCGTGAGGACGAGCTTTTGCTTCTTCGATGTTTTCGCCACAATGACCGGCGTGTCGTTCGTTGGTGACAGGTCTTCGATCGTTTGGGCAACGACAACAGGCGCCGCTTCAGCGACGACGGGGAGATCGGTCGTGGTCTGGACGGTCGGCTTCGGACGGGACACGAGTCTCTTCTGCTGCTGTTTGGGCTGTGTGTCGGGCAGCGGCGTGAAGTCATCGTCGACGCTTGTCGTGAGCTGCGCGGTTTCGGTTTCCCGCAAGTCGTTGAGGTAGGCCCGGATGCCGCCGATGACGAGCACGAGGCTGACGACGGACAGCACCGCAAGAGTCTTCGGTCCGAAGATGCCTCCGGAGGAGTCTTGTCCAGCGGACCATCTTTGTGCCAATCTCCGCTGGGCTTTCTTCTTCCGCTTGGCAGGGAATCGCGGCTTGGACGTGGACTTGGGGGAAACGGGTGTGGGTTGTGGCTCTGGCGCAGCCTGTGGCTTGGGCGCATGAAGCTGCGTCAGGAGACCGTGCAGATAGGCCTTGGTGTCGGGATCGCTTTCGAAGCGGAGCAGATAGAGGATGTCGGTTTCGGTCAGTGTCGGGGCGATGGCGTCGCGGCAGCGGGCATAGAGCGCGGGATCAGTCCGTTCGCCAAAGTGATTGGAGTAGAAACCGAGCTCGACGAAGCGCCGCGCCGTCGGCGAGGCGAACTTGTAGTACATGTCCAGCCGACGGTCCAGCTTGCGGCAGGCCGCGACGGCTTCTGCAAGTTCTCCAGCCGGAAGTTCGGTAGATGTACTGGAATGATCCGAATACATGACTGCATATTATACCAAACTTTCAGATACCAAACTTTCCGATTGCTTTCGTGCTGCGATTGTGCTATTATACCCATAGTCTAAAGGTGTTGTTTCACGCATCGCAGGGTGCGCAAGGCGATACCGGAGGTCCTGGATTTTCAACAGTGAAAAAGCGGTAAAGTTCAAATAACATGAAGTAGGAGAATGTGACGTGCAATCTTTGTGCCGCGTTGCTGCGGGTCGCGCTCGCGGCCTTGCCGACGATGACCGCGTTTGGACAGGCGCTGCCTGGGACGGTCTCCCGCACGGTCGAGGTCTATCCCGGGGCGGAGAAGAACAAGGCGTTTCCGCTGGACCAGGGAAGCGGCATGTGCGACCTGCACCTTGATCCGGAAGATCCGTGGCGGATACGCCATTCTGACATTGAGGCGAGCGACGACCAGACCCTTTGGTACAAGGTGAACGACTACGAGTACTACATGTCTTATGGCTACGCCCCGAATGAGTATGTGGTCGTCAAGGGCGAGTTGTACAAGCCGACGACGGGAAGCGGCAAGGGGGAGGTCAAGTTTCCGGAATTCCTCGTGACGGTTCCCAAGGTGAATCTTGACTGGGACGCGAAGCACGGTGAGGCGGCGAAGGAATTTGCCGAGGATCTTGTTCCCGCGGCAATCCTCGTTTCGCCAAACAGAGCCGATTTTGGTTCGCTCATCGTCTATGGGCCCAAGGATGACTTCAACATCTCGTCGTCGGATGTGACGCTCTCATGGGACAATGCGAACAAGGTCAAGGTACACGATGGGACTGCTGAGATTCGCAGCGGGCATAAATTCTCGATCATGCAGGGGGCGTCGAAAACACTTCTGGTCGAGGCGCTCGAACCTGCGCCAGACGTGAAGTTTACGCTCGAGGGCGAGCCGGACAACGTCAACGGCGAAAGGGCGGTCGACTACGTGCATGCCTGTTGCGTGAAGATTGAGCTTGTTACGCCTGACGGGGATCCTGTCAATGCGCCAGACGATTCGGGTGATGGGCAGAACGAATTTACATTTTCACCTGCCAACCCTGGCGTTCTGACGATGGAACTCAAAGCCAAAGTTAGGCCTGCGCAAGCGGCGGATAAAGTTGCTAAAGATTGCGTGTTTTCGGTTGACGCCATTGGAGCGTCGACGATGAAATGGGCAAACAACAATCCCGGAGGAAAGGCCGTCGCGGACAACGGATTCCTCAAGGTCACCGTTACGTTCACGGGGTTGCCAGCCCAAAATTCGGATTTCGGGAAGAAGGTGGCGAAGATTTCCTACGGTGCCCATGTGTGTGACAAGAACGATTATGAGGTGTTCTTTCCGAAGAATGAGATTAACCATCCTTCGAACTCTGGAAATGCAAGCTGGCCAAACTGGATGTATTATTGGCTACAGACCGTTTCTCCGTTAGGGAATCCAAGTCCAAGGTTTGTGTATGGCAATAGCTCGGGATTTTATCCAGGTACGCAAACAATTTGCTTAAGCGTTGGCGATTCGGTGTCTTATAGTGCGCCGTATGGCGTTAATAATCCTCTTGACGGGATTGATAATTTTTCATGGACAGTTATACATGAGTCGCAACATTACAAAGATTGGCTTGATCTGTGGGGTAATAATGTGACGACATGGATGGCGCATAGAGGAGGTAACAACCCGCAGGACGACAAGGACGGGGATAGAATTCAGAATAGGATAGAAGACATCAATTTGAATGGTGTGTATGATAATGCGACAGACCTTTATGACTGGCAAAATCCTAATACGCCAACTCCAAATCGTCCTGGTGGCATTATAAATGACTTTGAGGACTGGAATTGTCAGCGCCACAAAGATGCTAAGGGCGATCACTCCAAAGACTGGGGAGACCCTGGAATGCAACATAAAACAAAGGATAAGTATGACGATTAAGGATGTGAAAAGAGAGTTGATCGTGTGGGCGGCGGTACTTTTGTCTGCTGCTTATTCGGCTGTAGTTGCGGCTAAACCCATGGACTTTGAAGAGTCCAAAAAAATCCCGCGCCTTAAGGAAATCCTTGCATCCGTTTCTTCGCATGGAAGGATTAATGTTTCGGAATGCCGTGACATTGAAAAATCCCTCTCATGCAGCAATGGCGTCGTTGTTTCGTTGGCAACATGGATTGTTGCTCAAAGCAAAGACAGCGAGACGAATCTTTACGCGCGGATTGAGGCAAATGGAGTCGGTGGAGATCTGATGTCTCGGGCGTTTGCCCGGATGTCGCCCATCTGGAAAACCGCTCGGCATGATGAATCGCGCAAGAATCTTGCAGCACTTGAATCGTTTCTGAAAGAGAGCAATCCCTATTTGCGGATTGAAGCAGCCAAGGAAATACAAAGGATTGATTCTAAACGCGGAGAGAGGATCTTAAAGAAACTCTTGTCGGATGAATCAATCATTGTTCGTGGCGAAGCATTTCGGCAACTTGACAAGCTTGGTCGGGCGGGAGATGCCTTGCCAGAACTTATGCCAGATGAAGAGTATGAATTACTTTTGTCTATTATTGAAAAGTGAGATTTCTACTGGTGCCTAATATATGTGTAAGTTATTGCTTTATTTAGTGTTATTATTCGTCCCTTCGCTTCTCTCGGCGGCGCTTCCCGACCTTGCCGCCGTGGACAAGCTGTTTGCGGAGAAACGCTATGCCGAGGCGCTGAAGGGGTATGCATCCTGCGAGAAGTGCCAGATTGGCGAGCGCGGCTATGTGATCCTCCGGTCCGCAATCTGCGCCGAACGGCTCGGGGACGAGGTCCTGCGCACGAAGGCACTTCGGAAGCTGTGTGCGTTGGATCCGGTCGGGAAGGACGCGAAGTATGTCGAGGCGGCGTACAGGATGCGGTATGAGAGGGACATCGCGCAGACCCTGCACACGGGCGACCTCGACCGTTTTATCCGAGAGTCGTCCGCCAAGTTCCGCGGCGGCGGCTTTTCCGCGTGGGTCACGACGCGGGAGTTGGAGAAGCAGCTCTTCGCGTGCAACTGGCAACAGGCGCTGAAGTCGTTCAAGGCGTACAAGGTCCAGTACGCCCCCGGCATCAGCAACGCGGTGCAAATCGTCGGGCGAAACGTCCTGAAGGGGGGAAGGGCCGACGCGCAATCGGCCGGTGAGCTGGTGCGAGTTTTTGCCTACAGCCAATCCCTTGCCGAGCATCTGGCCGCGCACACCCCGGACGGGTGCGGCGCGTGGATCTTCTGGGATAAACTGGCGGATCAATATTTACTACAGGGGAAATGGGACAAGGCGCTTTCGCTCTACAATCGTGCGAGCGAGTTCAAGGACTGCAACCTCGAATCGGTTCAGTACAAGGTGGTCTCGATGTTCGCGTCCCGTCCCGGCAGGACGGACGATGTAATGGCGCGAGGGGAGGCGTTCCTTCGGACATATCCTGATTCCAAGTGGCACGGTCACGTCTGCAAGATGGTGTTCGACGCGCTGATTTCCGCGAAACGCCTGGATGAGGTTTGCGCCTTTGTCGAGAGGTCGGGTCTTTGGCGAGAGGTCTACACCACGCCGGAGGTCAACAAGGCGCTGGCGGACCTGAAAAGGAAAAAGACCGAGGAGGCCAAGCGGGCGCTGGCGGCGAAAAAGGCCGAGAAGCCGGAAACTCTGGATGTCGCCATCAGGTTGCGAGGTCAGGGGCGATATGCGGAGGCGATCGCCGAATGCGACAGGATCGCGGCACTTGATAGGAAGGACGTGCCAAGGGATGCGGCGCGGCGGCTCGCCGCTCGGATCTGCTTCGAGGACCTTGCGGACTACCAGGGCGCGGGAGAGCGATACCAGAAGCTGATTACTGCGGACGCGAACGGGACTTTCCGCAAGGAGGACGAGGCGACGGTCCTGCGCATTGTCTCCTGCCTGATCATCTGCGGGAAGCCGAAGGAGGCGCAGACCGTGCTTGCGTCGATCAGACCCGCGAAGGAGGATTTGGCGTTGAGGAATCGGATAGAGGCGCTGGCGCTGCTTGCGCGTCCTGTACGGAAAAGCGTCAAGGACACGGTCCGGCGCATGCGGACGGCTGATGTCCTGTTCGCGTCCGGGGACTACGGTGTGGCGATGAAGGAGTACGGCAAGGTGGTCGCTGCAAAGGGGGTGGAAAGGGAGTGCGTTCTTTCGGCCAGGATGCAGGTGGCCAGATGCCTGGCGCGACTGCGTGAATATGCGAAGGCACGTGACGCCTACGAGTCTTTGGTCAAGTCCGCCGGGCGATGCGATCTGTCTGCGTTGGCGTTGCTTCGGCTTGGTACAATTTACGCCGGGGCCCTGAACGATGACAAGAACTCCGTGCGATGCCTGAAAAGGGCAGCGGACGAATACCAGGGGTCGTTGATTGCGGAACGCGCCATGTATAACCTGATGTCGCTTTACGTGATGACCGGAAAGTGGGATGAGGCGGCGGAGGCGCGGATGCGATTCCTGAAGATCTGCAAGACGGATCGCGTCCGTCGCATAGCCGATTTTGAATACGGACGGTTCATAAGGAACAGAAAGATAGAATGAGGTCTTTGTTGATAGCTGGATTTGCGCAAAAGCTCGCTGTTGTCGCGGCGATGGCTTGGGCGCACCTTGCGTCGGCCGTTGAGCTGCCAGGTCCTGTTCCCGTGGTGCCCGGGACGGTCTCTCGCACGGTCGTGGTCTATCCCGGGGCGGAGAAGAACAAGGCGTTTCCGCTGGACCAGGGAAGCGGCATGTGCGACCTGCACCTTGATCCGGAAGATCCGTGGCGGATACGCCATTCTGACATTGAGGCGAGCGACGACCAGACCCTTTGGTACAAGGTGAACGACTACGAGTACTACATGTCTTATGGCTACGCCCCGAATGAGTATGTGGTCGTCAAGGGCGAGTTGTACAAGCCGACGACGGGAAGCGGCAAGGGGGAGGTCAAGTTTCCGGAATTCCTCGTGACGGTTCCCAAGGTGAATCTTGACTGGGACGCGAAGCACGGTGAGGCGGCGAAGGAATTTGCCGAGGATCTTGTTCCCGCGGCAATCCTCGTTTCGCCAAACAGAGCCGATTTTGGTTCGCTCATCGTCTATGGGCCCAAGGATGACTTCAACATCTCGTCGTCGGATGTGACGCTCTCATGGGACAATGCGAACAAGGTCAAGGTACACGATGGGACTGCTGAGATTCGCAGCGGGCATAAATTCTCGATCATGCAGGGGGCGTCGAAAACACTTCTGGTCGAGGCGCTCGAACCTGCGCCAGACGTGAAGTTTACGCTCGAGGGCGAGCCGGACAACGTCAACGGCGAAAGGGCGGTCGACTACGTGCATGCCTGTTGCTCGGTTCCCGAGGTGGAAAGGATTAAGTTTAACTACTTGGAAAATTCAATGCAGGACGGTGCGGTTGAAATTTGGCAGAGTTACGATCTGCCGTTTGATGGGATCAAGAACGGCGAGTGGATTCGTGATCCTAAACAGAACTATCCGGCGTGCTACGTCGTTAATACTCAAGCCAAATTAATGGTGTCTTTTGTCGACAAGACAAAAAATGCCCGATCCGCAAAGATATCGGCCGTGGTTAAAAACGGCAATCAGATCATCAAGGCACTGAAGTCAAAGACCGTCAATTTCAAAAACGGTAAGTCAGACCCAGTGGAAGTTGAGTTCGAAATGGATGGGGCCTTGCCTTCTGTCATTACGACCGGGCAGGATACCTATCAATGGAAAATAGAAAATATCAATGGAAATGGCACCGCCCAACATGTGATGGGCGAGACAGGCCCTCATAAGACATATGTAATTTTAGACGCGCCTAAATTGCCATGGAAGAACGAGCGCACGAGCAATCAATGCCCGTGGACGAATGCGTTGGAATTCGCAATTAACATAGCGGGTGCCAAGGGGCATGGCACGGCCAAAGGTGCGCTAACGGCGATAACGACTTATCTGCATTCGGGGCATGGGATGAGATATGATGTAGCAAAGGCAGAATCTCACTTTGTTACTTCGACATTGAAGGCGACTTTGTATATGAGTGGGCGTGATTCAAGGGGTGAAAACACAGTCAATTGTGTGGATCAGGCGATGGCACAATTTGTATTTGCGCGAATTTTAGGGATTGAATGTTTGATTAGGCAAATCTGGGAATTTGGATATTTGAACCCAGTTAATTTGGTTGGAATAGGCCTATGCAATAACCCTATTTATGAGTTTAAGCTGTGCACCAATAGACACCCGATAGTAGGATTGGATGATGTGTATCCTTCGCGGATGCCATTTGGCATGCATGTCTTTGCAATTTTAGATGGGCTTGTCTTTGATGCATGTGCTGGACCTGTTTCCGGGAAAGATCCTTTGCGATATTACAATGATGCCTTTGCGATATTACAATGATGTTGTCGATAAGTCGACGCCAGAAGAAAGGAAAAAAGCGGGGAATGGCACCCTGATTTTGTACAATCAGATGATGCGTGAACTTGAATAGGATAATTAAAATGCACAGACATAAACGGAAAATTATAATTGCAGTAGTGGCGGCAATGCTTGTTGCTCCAGTCCAGGCTTGTCATTTTGATAAAATGCTGGTTGATGAGATGGGTCTGCCATGTAAGTCGGGAAAACCAATATTGCAAAAGGGAAGTGTTGCTCAATGCTTGAACTTTTCGACGAATGGTATTTGTTTTGTGGCGCAAAAGACAGAGGATGTAACAGCCGTCAGTTATTTCAAGGGTGAAGGAAGTTCTTGTGGGTGGACAACAAATGTTGTGGCGAAATTTTTCACTCTAAACGGGTGGGCTGGTACAAATTTGCTAGTGAAGGCGTATGTGTATGATACTGGCGAGTATTCCATGGCGAAGCAGATGTTTCTGGGAAGATGTCTTGGCATGAGTTCTTTGCCGACTCGTTTAGTTTTAAAACAGTACGACGTAAAAACAGGTGAAGTGGGCGATTTTTGCGCTATTGGTAGAAATAAGCGGACGATTGGTTTCGTTTGTGGTGGAGTGGCGGTTTGTATCGAGAATTCAGTGAAGGCGCTTTTAATGGCTCAAATAATAGACGAACGATTGACAATGATTGGTTTGCGGCATGAATAAGATGCTTCTCCAGTTTGTTCTACAGTTGAGTCCGTTGCTTCTTTCGGCGGCGCTTCCCGACCTTGCCGTCGTGGACAAGCTGTTTGCGGAGAAACGCTATGCCGAGGCGCTGAAGGGGTATGCATCCTGCGAGAAGTGCCAGATCGGCGAGCGCGGACACGTGATCCTCCGGTCCGCAATCTGCGCTGAACGGCTCGGGGACGAGGCCCTGCGCGCGAAGGCGCTTCGGAAGCTGTGTGCGCTGGAGCCGGTCGGGAAGGACGCGAAGTATGTCGAGGCAGCGTACAGAATGCGGTATGAGAAGGACGTCGCGCAGACCCTGCACACGGGAGAACTCGACCGCTTCATCAGGGAGGCGTCCGTCAAGTTCCGCGGCGGCGGCTTTTCCGCGTGGGTCGCGACGCGGGAGTTGGAGAAGCAGCTCTTTGCGTGCAACTGGCAACAGGCGCTGAAGTCGTTCAAGGCTTACAAGGTCCAGTACGCCCCCAGTATCAGCAATGCGGTGCAAATCGTCGAGAGAAACATCTTGAAGGGGAAAAGGGCCGACGCGCAATTGGCCGGTGCGCTGGCGCGTGTCTTCGCCTACGGCCAGTCCCTTGCCGAGCATCTGGCTGCGCACACCCCGGACGGGTGCGGCGCGTGGACTAACAGGCGCCAGTATAGCATATAACTGGCGGCAGTTCGATGGTGAACTGCCCCCAGATTAACTTCCAACTGCCGCCAGTTGGGTGTGCTTCACAGGTGGGGCTTGCCAGCTGCACGGGAGGAGTTGGAAGACTGCGCTGGTGACGCTGGATGTTTTCACGGTTGGGATTCTTGGTGTCGGCAGAAGAGAGGACGAGGGAGACCCTTATGGTGGAGTAGGAATAATCGCAATCCACTCTGACGCGTCTTACGCGCTGAACGAAAATTGCTAACGAATCGCGCGGGCGACAGTATTGACGGACAATCGGGGGTTTTGATAAGATATTGCCAAAATGACGGCAAGTTTTCCATTTGCCGAGATGACGGCACAGGCGGGTCCGTTCAAAGGAGTGGACCGGCAGGGGTGTGTTTTCCTGATTGTCCGCCTGGGCGAGGTGGGAAAACTGCCGCTGTGTGCTTATTGGACGTCGCGTGAAGGCGTTCGCTCGTCGCTGTTGGGCGAAGGCTGGTGTCTGCCGTTGCTGGAAAGCCGCCTCGTCCCGTTGGAACGCAGTCAGGTCGATTTCTATCAGCCGGACGGTTTCAAGCGCACGCTGACGCGCGGGCGGAAAGATTCGCGAAATCTTTCGAGTGGAGCTTGGTTCGGACGAGAAGAGGGGGAGGGAGACGTGCGGTTGTCGGCCGATTTCGGACCGCAAGCTGGCAAGATCGAGGTTGGCTTCCGCGGCGGACGCCTGGCCAACTTGCGCTGCGCCGAGGGCTCGTTCGGTTTTTCCTATCGCGGACGCGAAATCGCCAAGGTGACGGGTGACGGCGGCACGCTGCTGACGGTGGAACGCGATGCGCATAACGCCGACCGAGTCGTCTTCCGGATGTCCGGTAGCACAGCGGTCTGCGAGCGGAACGGCAACGAGTTGACGATTGTCGCGGCGGACGGTTCCCGGCATTCGTTCGTGCAGGGCATGGACGATGAGAATGCGAAGCTGGTGGCGGACGGCGTCGTCTGCCGTTGGGACCGCTATACGGGCAAGGCGTTGTCCATCGGCGACTGGACGTATCAGGTTGGCGCGTGCGATCCGGGCTGGAACAATGCGCCGATCTCGCGGACGCATGCGGACGGACGTTCCGAGAACTACTGGTTCAACCAGGCGAACGGGAAGGGCACGTACCGTACGCCGGAGGGCGACCTCTATACGTGGGCGCGGTTTCCCGCCGGCGAGCTTTACGGGCTTATGCGGTGGTCGGAGAAGACGCACGGAGCGGACCTCTTGCACCGTCACGACTACACGTACGACGCCGAGCGGCGCATGGTCTTTCATCGGCTTCGCCGCGGGGCGTCCGAACGTCTGGACGGCACATTGCCGGAGTTGGAGGAAATCTGGTATGCGCCGGACGGCAAGGTGCGCCGCATGCGGGTGGACGGGAAGGAGGCGAAGCTCTGATGCCGTATCACCTTTTCGTCTACGAGGGACGTCCGTTCGTCTATCATCTTGGCCTCGGGAAGTGCCTGTCCGTCTCTCCGGAGGCCTATGAGCTCCTGGCCTTGCGGCAGACGATGTCCAAAGAAGAGGCGACACAGGCGTTTCTCGCGAAGCGACCGGACGCCGAGGCAGTCGTCCGCGAGACGGAGACGCTGGAGGACTGTGGGTTTTTCGAACCGGCGGAAACGGGATTCGAGACGGATGACGAACAATTCGAGCAGGCGCTCGCCCGCCGCTACGAAAAGGATCCGTGGAGCCATCTGGAGCTGTCGCTCTCGGAACGCTGCAATCTCGCGTGTCGCTACTGTTACTGCGGCACCTGCCGCGACGAGTTGCCGAACAACGGACTGATGCCGTGGGAGACTGCGAAGCGGGCGATTGACTGGCTCTTCGCGCGGTGTCGCGGGCAGGATGTCTCGATTACGTTTTTCGGCGGCGAACCGCTCCTGAACAAGGATGTCCTAAAGAGGGCCGTCGCCTATAGTCAGGAACTGGCGTCCGCAAAGGGCGTCCAGACGACTTTCGTGACGACGACGAACGCGACGCTGATGGACGACGAGACGGCGGAGCTCATCGCCAAGAACAACTTCGGACTGATGGTGAGCCTGGACGGTCCGCAGAATCTGCATGACGCCCAGTGTCCGACCCGCGACGGGAGCGGTTCGTGGGACCTTGCGGTCGCGGGCATCCGGCGGCTGATGAAGGTTCGCAAGCGCGTGACGGTGCGTTGCACGATGGCGCATCCGGTTCCCGACATGCTGAAGCTGGTGCGGTTCTTCACGGACTTTGGCTTCACGCGCATCGTGCTCGGCTCGGTGGAGAACCCGCAGTTCCCGAGCGCCTGCGACTTTACGGACGAGGATCGTGCGTCCGAGGAACGGCAACTGACGGAGAAGGTCGTTCCGTGGATGTTGTCCGAGCTGGCGGCGGGACGCAAGCCTGTGTACGATCCTTTTGCGGACATCGAGGAGGCGTTCAAGAGCGCCGAACCGCCGACACCGTCGTTCTTTCATTGCGGCGCCTGCCGCGGCAACATGACGGTCGGCGCGGACGGCGCGCTTTTTCCGTGCCACCGTTTCGTCGGTCTGCGCGACTGGACGCTCGGCTCGGTGGAGAAGGGCCCTGACCTCGACCGGTGCCGTAAATTCTGGCGCGACTACCGGGCGTGCGTGAAGGAGCACTGCGCCGGGTGCTGGGCCTATCGGCTGTGCGGCGGACCTTGCCCTTGGCGCATCGCGCGCGCGGACGGGACGTTCGCGATGGATCCGTCTGTCTGTGAGGACGCGAAGCGCCGGATTTGTCAGGGCGCGTGGTATCTTGAATTGAAGAAGGACCAAGAGAACAAGCACCAACGGAAAGGAGAAATCCGAAAATGATGACCAGAAAGCAATTCGGCGGCAAGTTGCTGTCGGCTGTCGCGGCGGGAACGCTCGCCAACTACTCGCTGGTGGCGAACGCCATGAGTCTTTCGTCGCTCGAGCGCGGTCTCGGCGACAAGTGCAACCAGCATGGCAAGTCCGACCAGTGCCACGGTGCCGGTGCCAAGTCCGACACCGAGAAGCCCGAGCCGCCGAAGCCTCCGAAGCCTCCGAAACCGCCGGTCTGCAAGGCGCCGGCGCCGGATGCCGAACCC
>JAEDMC010000224.1 GCA_016303225.1 Kiritimatiellia bacterium | reverse complement strand
ATACGATCCATCTGGCCGAGGGCGTCTACCCGGGCAAGATGAAGCAGAACTGGTTCCTCATCGACAAGGCCGTTTCGATCCTCGGCGGCTATTCGAAGGATTTCGCAGAGCGCAAGCCGCTCGAACACAAGACGATGTTCCAGGCTCTGAACGAGAACAACGACAAGAAGGGCACCGGACTGGGCGTGTTCACGATCCAGTTCCCGGCGAAGGCGCCGGACGGCGTGAACATGGTTTTCGACGGACTCATCTTCGACGAGGGTTTCGCGAACAGCTACCACGAGACGAAGGGCAAGCCCGCCGATCTCGACACGGGCATGTGGCTCGAGGGGCCGGCGTGGAACACGAAGCGCGACAAGAATCCCTCCGCGAACCGCTATCTCGTCTATTCGGCGACGGCGAACCGCGCGACGGGCAACATCTCGTTCAAGAACTGCGCGTTCGTGAACTCGGGCAACATGGCTTTCAACGTCAACTGGTACAAGGGCAAGGTCACGGTCGAGAACTGCGTCTTCTGCAACAACCGCATGATCGGCGCGCAGGTTCTCTGCTCGGCGGCGGTGCCGATGGACGGCCCGAACAAGCCGCGTGCCGGCTGGAAGCCGGACGTGGAGTGGGAGTTCGCGAACAACACGGTGCTCTTCACGTGGAGCCGTCTCAACGACCTTGCGGACATGGGCTTCGGCATCCGCAACAACACGGGTGTCAAGGCGAACATTCACGACAACGTGATCGGTCTCAATGTGCTTACGGGCTTCGACAATACGAAGGGCGCCGGCAAGACGAAGATCACAAACCTAGACAACAACGTGTTCTTCCTGAACCGCGAGTCGGACGTCCAGATGACGGTCTCGCCCTCCATCGCGAAGGTGCGCGTCGACGGCTTCGAAGATCTCGAAGGCACGGACGGCATCGAGTCAATCGAAGACAACGAGGATCTCAAGGATCCTGCCGTCTTCAAGGGCCGCATCAACGCGAAGTACCTCAACAACTTCCTCTCGATGAAGTATTCCGAGTCGACGAAGCTTGACGAGGGCAAGTGCAACGGTCTCCGCTCCGTCCTCGGCCTGCCGCTGCAAGGCACGATCACGACCAAGTGCGACATGTTCTGCAACCGCTATCCGCTCGAAGACGCGCTCAAGCTCTTCGGCGCGATGTCCGGCAAGGGCGCGCAGGACGTGAAGTAAGTCGCTGTGAGCGACCGAGCCGGGGTGTCGCATGCGCTGCGACCCCCGGTTTTTGATTGAGCAGAAGGATTTGAGTGGAAATTCGCGCGCTGAAGTTCCTTTTTCGGGTGGAAGGAGAACATGCCATGAACAAGATTGTAACCGGAATAATGATGTCGCTGTCGCTGGTTTCTGGCGCGCAAGTGAAGTCCGTCATGCCTGAACCGCCCGAAATGCCGATACCGCCGCCTGTCTTCAGGCCTCGTGAGCTGCGCGAGAACGAGAAACCGGTGATTGTCGAGAGTGTCCGTGAAATTGCCGCGGAGAATGGATTGTTCAGTCGTGTCTCCGCGACCATCACGTTCACCAATCCCAACGAGCGCGTTTTTGAGGGCGAGCTCGAGTTACCGCTTCCCGAAGGCGCTACGGTCTGCGGCTATGCGCTGGAGATCAACGGCACGCTGGTGCCCGGCGTTATCTGCGGCAAGGAGGAGGCTCGCACCGCCTTTGAGAACGAGAAGCGCAAGGGCGTCGACCCCGGACTCGTCGAGCATGTGAAGGGCAACGTGTGGAAGACGCGCATCTATCCTCTTCTGCACAAAGTGCCGCGCAAGGCCCGCGTGGAATACATCCAGCCTCTCGCTGCGCCCGCAGGGACTGTGGTTGTCGAGAAGGACGGCGACGACATCTTCGTTGGCGAAGTGTTTGCGCCGTCCGTCGAATCGCGGGCCGATCGCTTGCGCAAGGCCTCTCAAGCGACGGTCTGGTGGGATGCGTCAATGTCCCGCCTGGGACGGGTTGCCGCAGACCGCAACCTGCTCGAATGCCTGCCCGGGAAGGGGAGTTACAAGCTCGTGGTCTTCCGCAACGTGATCGAACCTACGCGGACGTTCGACAGTCGCGCATCGTTGCTGCTGGCCATCGATGCGCTCGTCTATGACGGCGGTACGTGTCTCGACAAGGTCCAGCGCGCAATGGGACCCGAGGATTTTCTCTTCACGGATGAATTGGACGTCGAGGCGGCGGCTCGCCGTCGCGTACGCGTCAAGAAGCTCGCGAAGGACGAAAAGGCTCCGTCGGAACCGCATGAGGGACGCTTGCTCGCGACCGCATGGGCGGCAGACTACATTGCGGACCATGCCGCTCAGGCCGCGGAGAAGAAGGCTGAGTTCATTGCTCTCGGGCGCCGCTATGGCGTGGCCTCGCCGGTGACGTCGCTCATCGTCCTCGAGACGCTCGAGCAATATAAGACGAACATGATCGAGCCGCCGACGAGCATGAGCTTCTATGACGAGTGGAAAAAATGGCGCGCGTCGGAGGATGATCCGATTGCCGCGGAAAAGGCGAAGAGCGAGCATCGCGCGTCGCTGCTCCGCTTCTGGGAGGAGCGCGTCAAGTGGTGGAACGATCCGATTCCGCCGAAGACGACGCCCACGAGCGGACTCTTCAGGGGTGCTGCGGAACGTGTCTCTTCGGCATTCGGCGCCCGGGCGCGGTCGGCGAACCGTTCGATGGCGGCACCTGCAGAGGAGGGCGCCATTGCGGAGGACATTGCGGCGGAGGAACCCGCCCCGATGGCAGCCTCTTCGGCGACGATCGCGATTGCCGCGTGGAATCCCGACACGCCGTACCTGAAGGCGCTTGCCGCGGCGAAAGACGCCTACGCCGAATACCTGGTGCAGCGCGAGGCCCATGGCAAGGCGCCGGCGTTCTATCTTGATTGCGCGGGCTGGTTCTTCAAGGCGAAGGAAACGAAGCTCGCGATCCGGATTCTTTCGAATCTCTCGGAGATGAAGCTTGAGGACGCGGCACTTTGGCGCACGATGGGCTGGAGGCTCCGCGAGGCCGGCGCCTACGAAGAGGCGATCGCAACCTTCCGTCATGTGTTGGAGATGCGCAGCGAGGAGCCGCAGTCCCGTCGCGATCTGGCGCTCGTGCTGACTGAGGCCGGCAAGGCGGCGAAGGACGAGATAGGACTTTCCGAGGCGGCGTGCCTCCTGCATGCGGCGGCCTTTGAGCCGGCGGCGCGGCGTTCGGGCCGGCGAAGCAATGACATTCAGACGAGCGTAATCGCCCTCGAGGAACTCAACGGACTCCTTGCCTGGTGCGCGGCCAATGGCGTGAAGGTTGACGCACCGGCGCTGGACGCAGCCTTCCGCCGCGATCTTCCGCTCGCGCTCAGGATCACGCTAGCATGGGACGTGGACGAGACGGATGTCGACTTGCATGTCCTCGAACCGGATGGCGAGGAGGCGTTCTACGGACACCGTCGCACGCCGTCGGGTGGCTTTGTTTCGGAAGACGTGACGACGGGGTATGGCCCCGAAGAGTATCTGCGCAAGACGGCCGACAAGGGCGTCTACAAGATTCTGGCGAATTACTTTGCGTCGCACCAGCAGTCGCTGACGGGCGCGGCAACAGTCACGGCGACAGTCTACACCGGATGGGGGACGGATCACGAAAAGCGCGAGATACTCTCGTTCCGTCTTGACAAGCCGAAAGACAAGCATCCGATCGGTGAAATCAAAATTGACGGCGAATTACCGAAATGAGCGAAAACGGCAAGGATGGATTTGATGCTGATGATGGCGATTGGCGCTGTGGCGATGCTGCTGGGATTCCTCGGCTTCGTTCTCTGCCTCGGGCTCAAGCTTGCCGCCGTCGGGCTGTACGCCTGGTGGTATTTCGCACGCTTGCCGTATTCGTCGTGAAGGAGATGATATGCCTGAACTACCGGAAGCTGAAACCATTACGCGGGCGTTGAATCGCACGCTGAAGAAGCGGAAGATCAAGAAGGTCGAGATCTTCGCGCCGAAACTGCGCACGCCGTTGGGGCCTCTTTGTACGGCGAAGCTCGAGGGGCGGGCGTTCACGGGTTGTCGTCGCCGGGCGCGCTATGCGGTTGCGGACCTTGACGATGGACGCATGCTGGTCTTTCACTTCGGCATGACCGGTACGGTGC
>JAEDMC010000026.1 GCA_016303225.1 Kiritimatiellia bacterium | reverse complement strand
GAAGGTTTGGAAGGTTTGGAAGGTTTGGAAGGTTTGGAAGGTTTGGAAGGTTTGGAAGGTTTGGGAGGTTTGGGAGGTTTGGGAGGTTTGGGAAGCTTGGTGAAGGTCCGGATCGTCGAGGCCCATCCGCAAATACTCATAGGCGAAAGGATAGGTTGACATGACGAAGGCCATATTGGCGGCAGTGCTTGGCGTGGCGACGACGGTTGTGGCCGGCGAGCCTCAGATCGAGATGTATCAGCTGCAGGTCAAGCTGGACGGGAAGTACACGTGGTTCCAGCTGCCGTCAAAATCCGTTTCAACCATCATCATCAGGAGCTGAAAGACATGAAAATTGCGATTGTTGGCGCCGCGGGGCGCATGGGCAAGATGCTGTGCGCTCTGGCCGAAGGAACCGAGCTCGAGGTTGTCTCGAGGGTGGATGTCGCCGAGGGATATGACAAATCGTGGTCGGACGAGGTTGAGGGCGTCATCGACTTCTCCTATCACACGGCGGTTCCGGCGGCAGTTGAGAAGGCGGCCGAGAAGGGGCTTGCCTACGTGATCGGAACGACGGGTCTCACGGCCGACGAGCAGGCGCGCGTCGATGCGGCGGCGAAGAAGATTCCGATCGTGCAGAGCGGCAACTATTCGCTTGGCGTCAACTTGCTCCTGGAGCTGGTGAAGAAGGCGGCGCAGGTGCTTGGTCCCGAATACGACATCGAAGTCACGGAGATGCACCATCGGCACAAGAAGGACGCGCCGAGCGGAACGGCCTTGATGTTGGCAAAGTCCGCGGCGGCCGGACGTGGCGCCAAGGACGAGTTTGTCTACGGCAGAAAGGGCGACATCGGGGAACGTCCGGTCGGGGAGATCGCCATTCATGCGCTGCGCGGCGGTTCGGTCGTCGGGGACCATACCGTCATGTTTGCCGGCGATGTCGAGCGGGTGGAGTTGACGCACAAGGCGCAGGGCCGCGAGGCCTTCGCCGCTGGGGCGCTGAAGGCGCTCGCGTGGGCGAAAGGGAGAAAACCTGGCATTTATTCCATGCGGGACGTCCTCGGCTTCGCCTAAATTTGATATAATTAAGTCGGTAGTTGGTAGTTGGCAGGAGAGAACATGAAGAAAGTTTTGATTACCGGTATTGGCATGCTGTGTGCGAACGGCAATGGCAAAGAGGCCGCGTGGGCGAACATCAAGGCGGGTAAGTCTGGCATTGGGCGGATTTTCCAGTTTGACGCTTCGCGCTGCACGAGTCAAGTTGCCGGTGAGGTCAAGGACTTTGACGCGTATGCGATCGGTTCGGGTCTGCTGGACAAGAAGGCGGCGCGACACATGGCGCGTTTTTCCCAGTTTGCCGTTGCGTCGGCCGTGGAGGCGTGGAAGGATGCCGGTTTTACGGACGAGAACAAGCCGGACATGGACCGGGTCGCGACGCTCTTCGGCGTCGGCATCGGTGGCATTGAAGTGACGGGCGAGAACTACAAGATACTCTTTGACAAGGGGCCTGACCGGGTGTCGCCGCTGGCCGTTCCGGAGCTCATTCCGAATGAGGCGGCCGGCAACGTGTCGATCGCCCTTGGGGCGAAGGGGCCGTGCCAGGTTGTCGTGACGGCGTGCGCGAGTTCGACGGATGCGCTCGGCGTGGCGCTGGACATGATCCGCGCGGGCCGTGCGGACGTCGTGGTCGCCGGTGGTGCCGAGGCTTGTGTGACGGAGTTTGTCGTCGGCGGCTTCATGAAGGAAAAGGCGCTGGCGACGAAGTTCAACGACACGCCGGAGAAGGCTTGCCGTCCGTTCAACGCGGACCGTGACGGTTTTGTCATCGGTGAAGGGGCTGCGGTGCTGATTCTCGAGTCCGAAGAGCACGCGAAGGCGCGCGGGGCGAGGGTCTACGCGGAGCTTGCGGGTTATGGTGCGACGTCCGACGCCTATCACATCACGGCGCCAGATCCGTCCGGTGCCGGCGCCGTGAAGGCAATTGAGATTGCGCTCAAGGACGCCGGCGTCGCCGACAAGTCGACCGTCGATTACATCAACGCGCACGGGACATCGACGCGCCTGAACGATCAGATGGAGACGAAGGCGTTCAAGACCGTCTTCGGCGAAGAGGGCGCAAAGAAGATCAACGTCTCGTCCACCAAGTCGATGCACGGACATCTACTCGGTGCGACGGGCGCCCTTGAGGCGGCGATTACGGCGCTTGCCGTGAAGGAGGGGTTCGTTCCGCCGACGATCAACTATGAGAAACCTGATCTCGAGATTGACGCGACAAAGGGAGAGGTTCCGCTTGACCTCAACTACACGCCGAACGTCGGCGTCAAGCGTGACATTCGCGTGGCGCTCAGCTCATCACTTGGCTTTGGCGGGCATAATTCTATCCTGGTGTTTAAGAAAGCGATTAGCTGTTAGCGTTTGGCGAAATCAAAAACGCTAATGGCTAACAGCTAAAAGCCGAAAGATATGGAATTTCCAAAATTTCAACATGAATTCGACCTGCCGGGTGAGGCGTTGCTGCCGCATCGTCCGCCGTTTCTTTTCGTCGATCGGCTGTTGAGCGCGGACGCTACGGGTGCGCTGGGCGAATATACCTTTACGGCAGAGAAGAACGACTTTTTCAAGGGGCATTTCCACGATTTTCCGATTGTGCCGGGCGTGATCCTCGTCGAGGCGATGGCTCAGGTCGCGGGCGCCTCCGTGGTCGCGCGGAAGGTGATTGGTGATCAGGTCGCCTTTGCGCTTGCGTCCGTCGACGGAGCGCGTTTTCGCCAGCCGTTTCGTCCAGGGGATCGCCTTGTGACGGTTGCGAAGATCGTCCGCGAGCGTCCGCCGCTCGGCGTTTACGAGGTGAAGGGTTATTTGAACGGTGAGGCGAATGAGAAGGGCGAGCCGGCGGTCGAATGCACCGTGAAGTGCATGATGGGTGCCAGGTTGGTGGAGAAGAAGAAGGAATTGTCATGATCAGGATTGTGAAGGCGGGCGACCGGCGCATCGAGAAGTTCAACGCGCGTCCGGCGTTTCCGGAAGAGGCGGAAAAGGCCGCGGCGCAGGTGCTGGCGGACATCCGTCGGGACGGCGACAAGGCGGTGTTGGCCGCCGTCGCGAAATTCGAGGGTTTCGAGGCGACGAAGGCGTCGCAGCTCAAGGTCGATCTCGCCCGCGTGTCGGCGGATGGGATCGATCCGAAGATCGTCCGTGCCGTCAATGACGCGCATCGGCGCGTTCTTCGCTTTTCAAAGGCTTCGCTGCGGAAGGACTGGTCGATGAAGACGCCGCGCGGCGGTTCGGCCGGTGAGTTCTTCTCGCCGATGGATCGTGTTGGTGTCTACATTCCGGGCGGAACGGCGCCGCTCGCATCGACTTCGGTGATGACGGTGACGCTGGCGAAGGCGGCGGGTGTGAAGGAGATTGTCGCGTGCACGCCGGCCGGGCGGGACGGCAAGGTCAATCCGGTCCTCCTTTACGCACTGAAGCTTGCGGGCGCGACCGAGATTTACCGTGTTGGCGGCATTCAGGCGATTGGCCTCATGGCGTTTGGCACGAAGACCTGTCGAAAGGTCCAGAAAATCGCGGGTCCGGGCAATGCGTTCGTGACCGCGGCGAAGCGGCAGGTCTACGGCTATGTCGCCATCGACCAGGTGGCGGGTCCGAGCGAGATCGCGGTTTTGACCGACGGCTCGGTTGACGTCCGTTGGATCGCGGCGGACCTCCTCTCCCAGGCCGAGCACGGTTCTGGCTATGAGAAGTCGCTGTGCGTCTGCACATCGGCGAAACAGGCCGAGGCGATTCGTGCTGAGGTCCTGCGCCAGACGGAGACCCTGTCGCGCAAGGAGCTTGTGCAGCGCGTCATTGACCGGGACGGCATTCTGATTGTCGTGGCGAAGGGCGTTGCGGAAGGGCTGGAAGTCGTCAACCGCTTTGCGCCTGAACATTTTGAGATCATGACGAAGGATGCGTTGAAGGTCATGAAAGGCGTCCGTTCGGCCGGGGCGGTGTTCGCCGGCGCCTGGACGCCGGAGTCGGCGGGCGATTTCGTCGCGGGGCCGAGTCACGTCCTGCCGACCGGCGGGGCGGCGAACATGTTCAACGGTCTGACGCCGGATGATTTCCGTCGCCGTCACAGCTTTGTCGCCTTCACGCAAAAGGACCTAGCGGAAACGAAGTCGACCATCGCGGCCTTCGCCGCGGTGGAAGGCCTTGACGGGCACGGCCGCGCGGCGACAATCAGGTTTGACGTTTGAGGTTTGACGGTTGACGTTTTGCCAGAGGCATGCGTATGGGTTCGGGTGCGGCATTGCCGCACTCTTTTGGCCGTTTCTCGCGAAGCGGCGGAAGCTTTCGGCCGAGAACATCTTGCGCGCTGGTATCACGACTGACGAAAAGGAGGCGCGGCGAATCGCCAAGAAGTCCTTTTGCCATTTCGGCGGACACGTGTGCGAGGCGTTGGTCGTGCCTTCGGTTATCAACAAGGAGAACTGGCGCGAATACTTCGATTTCTCCGAAGCCGATCCGGAACTGGAGAAGACATTGTTCGGGCGCCTCGACACGCCGATTCTGATCGTGTCGGGGCATCATGGTTGCTGGGAGGCGGCGACGAATGTCGTTTCGCTCAAACGACCGATGATCGCCATTGCCCGCTTGATGGATTCGAAGCTTCTGCAGAACTGGATGACGAAGCATCATTTTCGTGGCCCGGTGACAATCGTCAGCAAGAACAACGGCTTCAGTCGCGGGGTCATCGAGCAGTGGCGCAAGGAGAAGTCCGCGCTGACGATTTTGACGGACCAATACGCCCATCACGGCGCCAAGCTGACGTTTTTCGGTCGTCCTGCGCGCACGGTCACGTCCGCAGCCCGCCTGGCGATCAAGTACGGATGTCCCGTTGTCGTCGGTTCGTTTGTCCGCGTGGGACCCTGCCGTTACCGTGCGGTCGGTGGCGCGCCAATCGTCTTCGGACCGAACGAGGACCGTGACCAAGCGACACAGGTTCTCAACGATCGCCTTGAAGCGGCAATTCGCAGGTATCCGGAGCAGTATCTTTGGGTGCACCGGAGGTGGCGCGATGATTAGCGTGACGGCCTCGCTTGTCTTCGACATGCTGTGCCTCGGGCTGAGCATAGTCTTCTTCTGGTCGACGTTTGTGGTGATGATCGGCCTGATTCGTCCGGCAAAGCGCCATCCCCGCGCCGAGCGCAAGCTGAAGTTCGCCGTTCTTGTCTGCGCGCGCAACGAGGAGCGTGTCATCCGCCTGCCGGTCAAGAGCATCCTCATGAGCAAGTATCCGTCAGATTGTCGCGAACTGATCGTCCTTGCTGACAACTGCACGGATGCGACGGTTTCGCGGGCTCTGGAGGCCGGTGCGCTCGTCTGGGAGAAGAAGACGCCGAGTGCGGGGAAGGGCGATGTGCTTGCGTGGGGCATCGAGCGTGTCGTTGCGTCCGGCAAGTACGATGCCATCGCCGTCTTTGATGCTGACAACATCGCCTCCGACGGCTGGTTTGACGCGATGAACGACGCGCTGCAGGACGGAGAGACGGTCGTCACGGGCCGACGGTGCTCCTCGAATGCGTGTACCAGCCTGATTTCAGGCTGGTACACGGTCTACTGGGACATGATGAACGAGCTTTCGAATCGCGTGCGCACGAACCTCGGGCTCTCGGGCAAGCTGACGGGAACGGGTTTTGCGTTTCTTGTTTCCGCGCTTGGACCGGAAGGCTGGAAGACTCGTACGATGGTCGAGGATGTCGAGTTCACCGTTCAGACCAACTTCCGGGGCGGACGCGTCGCCTACGTGCCGGAGGCAGATTATGCGGACGAGCAGCCGGAGACCTTCCAGTACATGTGGCGGCAGCTGCGCCGCTGGGCGACTGGAGGCTGGCAGGTTGCCCGGCTTTATCTCTTCCCTTGGCTCGGGGCGCTTTGTCGGCATCCGTCTCTCCGGCTGTTTGACAGCTTTTTCGCAATCCTGACCGGCATGTCCGTCTCGTTCATTCTCCTCTTTAACGTGCTGGGCCTTGTCTTTCGGCTGTGTTCGGGGCAGGTCGGCGGACATGCCTTCGCGGTCTTCTTCGGCGTCTTTGGCTTTATCTTCGTCATGGGCTGGTTTACGGCGATCGCCGCTGTGGCGCTTTCTCCGGACAAGCGCATGCCGACGGCCCGGTCGGTTCTGACCTTCCCGGTCTTCTCCCTGATCCTCTCTGCGTCCGTCCTCTACACGCTCGTCCGGCCGACGCGGACCTGGAAGCCGATTCCGCATACGGGCGGGTGATTTTGGTATAATATTTCCCACGATGAAAACGTTCAAGCTGTCTAATCCTTTCGGGTCGGCGCCGTCGAAGGCGCCGTTTGCGCAGTCTGTGTCGACAGGTGTGCCGTGGCACAACCTGCCGATCACCCGTGAGTATACGCTCGGGCAGCTTCTGGACCAGATGGCTGCGGCGCTCTGGCCGGAGGCGTGATCGCCATGAACGTCGTTTCCCTCGTCGGGCGCCCGAACACGGGCAAGAGCGCGCTCTTTAACCGCATTGCGCGCAAGCGCGTGGCGATCGTCTTCGACCAGCCCGGCGTGACGCGCGACCGCGTGACGCGTGAGGTGGAGATGCTGGGCCGGAGGGTGATGCTCGTCGACACGGGCGGCATTGCGTTCGACCGGCGCGTCACGAAGGATCCGCTCGATGACGAGACGAAAAGCCAGGCCGCGCTGGCGGTCGAAGATTCAGCCGTCTGCGTGATTGTGGTCGACACGCGCGAGGGCATCACGCCGCTCGACAGCGAGGTCATCAAGCGCGTGCGCGAGTCGGGCGTGCCCTGTGTCATCGCGGCGAACAAGTGCGACACGGCGGACGACGACTGGCGCGCGGCGGAATTCGAGCGGTTCGGGCTTCCGGTCTTTCCGACGAGCGCCGAGCACGGAAGGGGCGTCGAGGCGCTTTTGCAGGATGTTGTCGCGCGGCTGCCGGCGGCGGTCGAGAACGAGACGGCGAAGCGTCCGCTCAGGGTCGCGATCGTGGGCAGGCCGAACGTCGGCAAGTCGTCTTATGTGAACCGCCTCCTGAACGCTCCGCGCGTCATCGTGAGCGAAATCGCCGGAACGACGCGCGATGCGGTGGAGGTGCCGTTCAAGATCGGGTCCGGTCCCGAGGCGCGGCACTACATGCTTGTTGACACGGCGGGTATGAAGCCGCACACCAAGATGTCGAAGACGTCCGTGGACAACTTCTCGCTCTTCCGTTCGGAAGAGGCGATTGCGGAGGCGGACGTCGTCCTGCTGCTGCTCGACTCGAAGATGGGCCCGACGCTGCAGGACAAGCGCATTGCGGGCAAGATACTCGACGCGAAGAAGGCGTGTGTCGTGCTCTGCCAGAAGTGGGATCTTGCGATTGCGGACGGAATCACCAACGAGAAGAAGGCGCTCGAGGCTCTCAGGGCCATGATGCCGTTTCTTAACTTCGCACCGGTCGTCTTCTGCTCGAACAAGTCGGGGTACAACGTCCGCAAGACCGTCGAGGCGATCGACCGTGCGGCGGCGAGTGCGTCGGAGCGCCTGCCGACCGGCATGTTGAACCGAGTCCTCACGACGGCGACGAAGAAGACGCTCGCACCGATGGTGAAGGGCAAGCGGCTCAAGGTCTACTATGGGCTGCAGGTCTCGACGAACCCGCAGACGATCCGTCTGTTCGTGAACGATCCAAAGCTGGTGACGCCCGCCTATCTTGCCTTTCTGGAGAAGAACATCCGCGCCCGGTTCGGGCTCGAAGGGGCTCCTCTCCGAATGTTCCTGAAGGCCCGCACGCGGAGCGCCCTTGCCTGAATCTCATCTTTAGGATATAATATTCGCCAAAGAAAATGACTAGCAACGACGAATATGTCATTCAGCTTCTGACCGAGCGCGGCTATCTCACCTCCGAGCAGGTGTTTTCCGCCGCGCAGTCGATGAAGGCCGAGAACGAGACGACGCTGGACGCGCTTTTGTCCAGCGGGGCGATCGACGAGGATTCCGTCCTCGGTACGATCGCCGACCAATTTGGTCTCAAATATTGCCATCTGAACGCCGAGGCGATCTCCGAAGAGGCGATGAGGGCGGTTCCCGCCGACATCGCGAAGAAGTACGGGGTCGTCCCCGTGGTCGCGAACGAGACGTCCGTGACGGTCGCGCTCGTCGACCCGATGGGCTACGATGCCATCGATTCGCTTCGCTACGTGCTGACGGGGAAGGACGTCGACGCGGTCCTTTCGCCGATTGCCGAGGTCAAGGCGGCGATGGACAAGATTTACGCCGACGGCGCCGACGCGGCCGTTTCGACGCGTGATGAGGACGGGGCCGACGACGCGGCCGCCGGCGATGACGGCGCGGTCATCAAGCTCGCCAACATGATCATCACGACGGCGATCAAGATGAAGGCGTCCGATATCCACATCGAGCCGATGGAGAAGGAGTTCCGCATCCGCTACCGCATCGATGGTGCGCTCCGCAAGATGGACTCGCCGCCGAAGCGCCTGCAGGGCGCGATTCTCTCGCGCTTCAAGATCATGTCGAAGATGAAGATCTCGGAGAAGCGCATTCCGCAGGACGGGCGCATCCAGATCACCGTCGGCGGCAGGGATCTGGATCTGCGTGTCAGCTCCGTGCCGACGAATCACGGCGAGTCGATCGTCATGCGTATCTTGGACAAGTCGAACCTGTCGCTGGGTCTCCCGCAGCTCGGGTTCCTCTCCGACGACCAGACGACTTTCGAAAAGCTCATCAAGCTCCCTGACGGCGTGGTGCTTGTCACGGGGCCGACCGGTTCCGGCAAGACGACGACGCTGTATGCCTGTCTTGGTCAGATCAATACGCCCGACAAGAAGCTCATCACCGTCGAGGACCCGGTCGAATACCAGATAAGCGGCATCAATCAGGTACAGGTCAACAAGGACGTCGGGCTCGACTTCTCGGCGGCTCTCCGTTCGATTCTCCGTCAGGCGCCGAACATTGTGATGATCGGCGAGATCCGTGACGCCGAAACGGCCGACATCGCCATGGAGGCGGCGCTTACGGGCCACTTGGTGTTCTCGACCCTGCACACGAATGACGCGCCGTCTGCCGTGACCCGTCTTCTCGATATCGGCGTCAAGCCGTTCCTGGTCGCGTCCGCGCTGCGGGCGGCCATGGCCCAGCGACTGGTGCGCGCGATTTGCGAGAAGTGCAAGGAGAGCTATACGCCGACCGAACGCGAGATCAAGATGCTGACTGGGCTTGCGAGCGGGACGA
The DNA here is from genome assembly GCA_016303225.1 of Kiritimatiellia bacterium. Classification (GTDB taxonomy): domain Bacteria; phylum Verrucomicrobiota; class Kiritimatiellia; order RFP12; family UBA1067; genus UBA1067. Next base: position 11,757 of record JAEDMC010000026.1, on the reverse strand, counting down.
ATGCGACGGTCCCCGACACGATGTACCACGGCGTCGGCTGTGATCGGTGCGGCAAGACCGGCTACAAGGGGCGCAAGGGCATTTTCGAGATCTTCAAGGTCGACGACACAATCCAGCGTCTTATCTTCGACCATGCTCCGGCAACGCTGCTTCGCCAGCGCGCCCGCGAGATGGGCATGCGGACGTTGCGTGAAGACGGCATGCTGAAGGTGGCGAGCGGAATGACGTCCCTTGCCGAGGTTTTGAGAGTCACGATGGGAGATGCGAATTAGTTGGTAGTTGGCAGTTGGTAGACGGTAGTTGGCAGAAGGAGAAAACTGATGGAATTTCACAAAGACGAGTTGTTGCAGGCAATCATCGACGAAGGAGGCAGCGACCTTCACATCCGCGCGCGCATGCCCCCACTGTTGCGTGTGCACGGCGAACTTCTGCCGCTGGCGGAGGAGCCGATGAACGATGATGAGAGCCAGGCCCTTGTCTGCGAATTCGTCAACGGCATCGCCGAGAACGATCCCAAGCGCAAGCCCGACGTCGAGAAGCTTCTCAAGGAGCTGGAGACGAACGGCGGCGCCGACTTCGCCTTGGCGCATCCGGACGGTACGCGTTTCCGTGTGTCTGTCTTCAAGGAAAGAAAGCGCTATGGCGCGGTGCTGCGTCAGATTCCGTCCGGGCTCCTGACGCTTGAGCAGATTGGCCTGCCGAACACGGTGCGCGAGCTTCTCTTCAAGCCGCGCGGGCTCATCCTCGTCACCGGTCCGACGGGCTCCGGTAAGTCGACGACGCTCGCTTCGATGATTGACGTCATCAACCAGGAGCGAAGCGTCCACATCATCACCATCGAAGACCCGATCGAATTCTATCACGAGTCGAAGAAGTCGATCGTCACTCAACGCGAAGTCGGGGACGACGTGCCGAGCTTCGCCGAGGCGATCCGGCGCGCGCTCCGTCAGGACCCGGACGTGATTCTCGTCGGCGAAATGCGCGACCTCGAGACGATCGCCGCCGCGATCACCGCTGCCGAAACGGGTCACCTCGTCTTCGGCACCCTGCATACGACGGGTTCCGCGGAGACCATCGACCGTATCGTCGACGCGTTCCCGATGAACCAGCAGGCTCAGATCCGCACGCAGCTCGCCGCGGGCCTGCAGGCCGTCATTTCGCAGATCCTGTTGCCGAAGCTGGACGCGAACGGCGAGGTGCACGGACGCGTCGCGGCGTTCGAGATCATGACGCGTACGGACGCCATCTGCTCGCGCATCCGCGACAACAAGACGAACATGATCAAGTCCGACCTGCAGACCGGCGCGAAGTACGGCATGTTCACGCTTGACACGTCGCTGACGAACCTCTACAAGCAGGGGCTCATCTCCTACGAGGAGCTCATCACCAAGTCGCAGGATCCCGAGTCCGTCGTCAACAAGCTGAAAGAGGAAGGATACGGGTCGTAAATGGACCAGATTCTTCAAATCCTGATCCAGAACGGATACATCGATGAGAACGGCGCGAAAGACCTCGCCGACCTCTCGAAGACCGAGTCCAAGCCGATTCGCCGGCTCGTGATCGACCAGGGGATTCTCGACGAGGACTCGCTTCTCGCGGCTATGGCCGCGTATCAGGACGCCGAGGCCATCGACCTCGCCGGGATGACCATCGAGTCCGAGGTGACGGAGGCAATTCCAGCCTCGACCGCGCGCATGTACAACGTCTTCCCGATTGCCGCGGACGCCACGTCCGTGACGCTGGCGACGTTCAACCTCGTCGATCCGCGCATTTCGGATGAGATGCTGTTCACCCTCTCGAAGGAGGTGCGGTTCGTTTTCGCCCGCGAGAAGGACGTGATGGACCGCATCGCCCAGTACTACGGCGATGCGAACGATTCCGTCGCGGACATGATCAAGTCCCTCGGCGAGGGCATGACGGACGATGAGACGCTTGTTGCCGGGGCGAATGCGAACGACATCGCCTCGATGGAGTCGATGGCGAATTCCTCCGCCATCATCAAGTTCGTCAACCTCGTCCTCTACCAGGGCGTCGTCGACCACGCGGCCGACATCCACATCGAGCCGTTCGAGCACGACTTCAAGATCCGCTACCGTGTCGACGGCGCGCTCTATGAGATGAAGGCGCCGGACGTGAAGATGGCGCCCGCGATCATCTCGCGCGTCAAGATTCTTGCGAACCTCAACATCGCCGAGCGCCGCGTGCCGCAGGACGGCCGCATTGCGCTTACGGTGGCGGGGCGTGCGGTCGACCTCCGCGTCTCGTGTCTGCCGACAGCCCACGGCGAGTCGGTCGTCATGCGAATTCTCGACCAGACGACGACATCGCTGGACCTTGAGAACGTGGGACTTCCGGAAGACGTCTACGAGCAGATCACGATGGACATCGAGAAGCCGAACGGCATCTTCATCGTGACCGGTCCGACCGGTTCCGGCAAGACGACGACGCTTTATTCCGTCCTTCGCCGCATCAACCAGATCGACACGAAGCTGTTGACGGCCGAGGAACCGGTCGAATACAACGTGGACGGCATCGTCCAGGTGCCGATCGATGCCCGCGTGGGCAATACCTTTGCGAAGGTGCTGCGCGCGTTCCTGCGTCAGGACCCGGACGTGATGATGATCGGTGAGATCCGCGACCTTGAGACGGCTGAAATCGCCGTGCAGGCCGCACTCACGGGACACTTCGTCTTCTCGACGCTGCACACGAACGACGCCGCCGGCGCGGTGATGCGTCTCGTGGACATGAATGTCGCCCCGTACCTGCTTGCCTCGACGCTCGAAGGCGTTCTCGGCCAGCGACTCGTCCGTACCTGCTGCAAGGAATGCAAGCAGGCCTACGAGCCGGACGACGACACGCTTGAGCGCATCGAGATGACGCGCGACCAGATCGGCGGGCGTCCGTTCTACTTCGGCAAAGGCTGCAAGACCTGCAACGGCACCGGCTACAAGGGACGAAAGGGCGTGTTCGAGTACCTGCGCATGTCTGCGCCGCTCCGAGAGCTCGTCAACAACCGCGCGCCGACGCTGATCATCCGCGAGAAGGCCCGCGAGCTCGGCATGCGCACGATGCGCGAAGACGGCATCCGCTCGATCCTCGACGGCTATACGACCGTCGACGAGGTCTTGCGCTACACGTAAGGCGGGTTGCGAAACTTAGAGCTTCACCCAGGCGGAAGTCGTTCGGAGGCCGGAAAAATCCATCTGAGGCCCTGATGCACTTGCGTTTTCCCGACAGATTCGGTATAATACGCGCAATAATTTTTCCCAAAGGAAGAAAGAAGAGGTAGATAGAAAATGGGTACTGGTCGTACACTCCGCAAGGAATCTCACGTTCGTCCGTGCAAGACGCCCGCCGGCAAGGCGCGCAAGTCGAAGGCGCAGCGCGCGCGTCTCGTCAAGTTCGGCATGAAGGAAGAAGACGTCAAGCTCATGGGCGACGAGGATGTTCGCGTGCTCGTGCAGCGTCCGGCGGTCGTCAAGAAGCTCGTCGCCAAGAAGGCGGCCAAGTAAGATGACCTTTGTCAGCTGTTCGGTTCCCGAACGGTTTGTAAATCCCCTCTTCGAGGTTTTCGATGGAGGGGATTTTATCTTGTCGTCGTACCACGACATCGAAGAAGAGACGACGCGCATGCAGATCTTCTTCGAGGATCCGGCGCTGGCGGATGCCGCCAAGGCGTGTCTTGGCTCGGCCCTGGAGATTGTGGGCGTTTCGGTGCCGATTACGGTCGGCGACCTGCCCGACGAGGACTGGAAGCTCGCCTATCGTCGCCATTTCAAGACGGAATCCGTTGGCCGGCACCTCCTGATTGTCCCCGAATGGGAGCTTGCGTCAATCGACCAACCGAACAATCGGACAATTGTTTGCCTTGATCCCGGCATGGCATTCGGCACTGGCAAGCACGAAACGACGCGTGCCTGCCTCGAGTACATCGACGAACTCAGCGTGCCTTCTCCCGTTGCTCCCGACCCCTCCGTTCATCAGTCATCATTCAACATTCATCGTTCGTTCCTGGACATGGGCTGCGGGTCCGGCATCCTGTCCATTGCCGCAGCGAAGCTCGGCTATGCGCCGGTAGCGGGCTTTGATATCGACGAGGAGGCGGTTGCGGCGTCGAAGGAAAACGCCGAGAAGAACGGCGTGCAGGTCGATTACCGTGCGTTTGCGCTCGGGAAGGGCGCGGTGACGCTTGATTCGTCCATTGAGGCGGCGAAGGGGATTTATCCCGATCTTGCGTTGCAGGGGAAGGCGAATGATCCCTCGGCGCGTCCGTTCGAGCCTGCGGATCTCGTCGTCGCCAACATTCTGGGGCCGTTGCTCATCGCTTTTGCGGACGAGATTGTCGGCTATGTGAAGAAGGACCTCGTCATATCCGGCATCTTGACGGAGCTTTACCCAGAAGTCCTCGCGGCCTTCACGTCCCGAGGCTTCAGAGAGGTTTCTCGCAAGAATCTCGGCGAGTGGTCCACGGGCCTTCTGACGCGCTAATCGCAATGAACGTTAAACAAGGTTTTTTCTCTGTCGTGGCCTGCGGAATGGCCTTTGCCTCCTCAGGAAGCGGTTTTGGTCTATATGAAGCGTCTTCGCCGACTTATGCTCTAGGCGGTGCTGTAGTTGGACGCGCCTACGACGCTTCAGCGAACTTCTACAATCCGGCGACGTTGACGGATTTGACGAATCTCACGGTGACGGCGGGTTTCATGACCGAGCATCCGCGCGGACGGATTAAGACGGACCTGCCAGGCGGCCGGACCTCGTCCATGGATCCGGGCGTCTTCTGGTTGCCGCACTTTCATTTGGCAATTCCATTGCCGTGGGACTTTGCCTTCGGCCTGGGCGTCATGCCGGAGTACGGCCTTGGCTCGGAGTATTCCGACAGCTGGGACTTGAACTTCAATTCGATCGACACGACGGTGATGTCCTTTACGGTCAATCCGAACCTCGCCTACAAGGTGACGGACAAGTGGTCGGTCGGTGCGGGCATGCGGTTTCTCTACTTTGACTTCGAGCAGTATTCGCTGCCGGTCGTGACGCCTTACGGACCTTACGGACATCGCATGCGACTGGTTTCACCGTCACCTGGCGCTTCTGATTTGGTATAATTTAGTTGTTAGTTGTTAGTTGTTAGTTAGCAGTTGGAGATATTTGGATATACGTTTGCAGATGAGAGTCTGCTGGAGGAGGCGCTGACGACGCCGGCGTACCGCATGGACGTGCCGGACGCCAGGGACAATCAGCGGCTGGAATTCCTTGGGGATGCGGTGCTTGGGCTGCTGAGCGCCGAGCGTCTCTATGCCGAGTTTCCGTCCGAACAGGAGGGTCAGCTCACGGTCCGCCGCACGCACATGGTCTCGTCCGCCGCGCTCTGCGATGTGGCGGCGCGCTTTGATCTGGCGGCGCGGCTTCGGCGCAATCACGGCGCGGCGGAGCTGCCGCGGAATGCGAAGACGCTTGCCGACGCCGTCGAAGCCATCATCGGCGCGGCCTATCTGGACGGCGGTTTTGCCGCCGCGAAGCAGATCTTCGAGGCGCTGGAGCTTAATGCGAATGCGGCCGAAAGCGAGTGGAGCAGCAATCCGAAAGGCGAATTGCAGGTCCGCGCGCAAGCGATGAAACCGCCACGGCATCCCGTCTACGAGCTCTTGAATACGGCTGGCAAGGCCCACGAGCCGATTTTCACCGTTCGCGTGATGGTCGACGGCATGGGGAGCGCGACCGCTTCCGCCCGCACGCACAAGCAGGCCGAAGCCCTCGCCGCCGCCGCGCTTTTGAGCAGATGATCCCCCAATCGACACCATGTGCCAGCTTTGGCGGGCGCGGCGCGAGTACCTTGTGATTACAATCGCAATTGCTGTGTCGTTGCGGATGTGGTATAATTTGGCTGGATCTTACCGATAATAGGGGTGAGTAATGATAATGAAGTATTCGTTGCAAATAGCCGTTTTAGCGATTGCGTTGACATCGACTGCGGTCGCAAATGATCGCTTTTTCCTTTCACTGGAGAATTCCGAGGGTCTGAAGCCGACTGAGCTTTCGGGTGACATGCGAGACGATTGGCTCAAGCATGCCGCTTCTGCCGAAGTCTGCGTGGTCGACGAAGTGCCGGCGGAGCACATTCTCCTCCAGTGGCATCGCCTGGGCGTGAAGATCCTGAAGCGCGTCGCGTGGGATCCGGAATGTTCCGCCGAGCGGTTCCGCCGCGTCGCGGGTTTCCTGGCGGTTCGCGAAGGCGCCGATGGTGTCTGGCTGGTGGGCGAGGAGCGTTTCTCGCCGGCCTGGAAGCAGGCGCTGGCGGAGGCGAAGATCGATGCCGCAGTCGCGCGGTATGCCCGGGCTCTCGCCCAGCAGGCGCTCGGCTGGCGGGAGAAGGACAACAAGGTCTGGATCGAGGGACGGCGCGTCCTGTGGTTCTTCAAGTTCATGGACATCGAGTCGGAGAACCTCGACACGATGCGGCTCGAGTTCATCTGCTACGCGAAGCGCCTCGAACAGCTCCTGGGCGTCACGCCCAAGAAGCTTCCGCTCGTCGTCTCCAAGCCGGATGCGCCGGCGGACGAGCGGTTCGTGCCGTTGCAGGACCAAGCGCCTTCTCACGTCGCCGTTTCGCTGGACCGGACGGAGCCGGTTGAGCTTTCGGATGGGCTGACGTTTTCGTGCAACAAGAACGGCTTCGGCTTCAAGATCGCTTCGGAGAAGGGAACTGCGGGCTGCGAGTGGCCAGGCGGCAAGGGCTCCTTCAAGCTTTACCTTCCCGATGGCAAGGGGGCGTACCTCCCCTACGAGTTCCGGATCGACCTCACGCCCGTGGAGACGAACCGTGCGCCGGACGACTGCTACGGACTCTGGTTCCTGCAGGAGCGCTGGGGCAAGGGTATCAAGCGGCTTTACGGCGATCCGAGGAACTGGCGGCTGAAGCCCTATCTCCGCCGGAGCTATGGCCCGAACTATCCGAAGCTGCAGCCGCGCTTCGACTTCAAGAAGGACGGCAAGGGCGGCTGGACGCTGAACCTGTCCTTCAGCTGGTTCTCGCTCTACGGTTTCTGGCCGTCGATGCGCAACGGTATCGTCGACAAGTGGTACGTGGCGCTGGACGAACTGCCCGGCGTGCCGTCCGCGGCGGTTCGCCTGGACTGGGCGAAGGGACGTGAGATCAACTTCAAGAAGCTGGCCGCCCGCATTTCCTGCGCGGACATCACCGAGCGTTATGCCAAGCAGAAGGCGCAGGCGAGCGGAATCTACCGTCTCTGGCACGACGAGCGGCTCTACGGATTCGCGAAGACGAAGACGCCGACCTATCAGCGCTGCGATCCCGAGAGCGACAAGATGTTCTGGGAGCGCGTCGTCGAGCCGATGGTGGACGCGAACAAGAATCTAGAGGAGATCACCTACACCTATCGGGACGCGGACCGCCACTGGGTGCCGGCTCCGTTGGAAAAGCAGAGCGAGGTTGTCAAGGACCAAGTCCGGAAGTCTCTCGGCAAGCTCTTCGATCTCGCTGACCGCGTGAGCCTTGCGCGCCGCGACTACATCCTGCAGCGCCATGCCGGAGAGGTCCCGCCCGAACCGCCGCCGAAGAAACCGCCAGAGGGCGCCGCGACGCTGACCGCGCCGGACGTCGACCACGACGACAACGCCATCCAGCTCGACGACAAGGAGTTTTAATCATGAATATGCTTGCGATACTTGCCGCGCTCACCGTTTTCCGCGTCGATCCGTGGTGTAACGTGCCGTTTCTGCCGGATGCCGATCCGGCCGGAGGCGTCGTCACCGACGCAATTGACTTCGCCGCCGCCAAGGGCGAGATCGAGGCCGTCTCGTTCGTCGTCCGTCCCGATGCGGATTACGAAAAGGTCGATGTCGTTCCCTCCGACCTGAAGGGGCCGGACGGCGCGACGATCCCCGCATCCGCGGCGGACGTCGCCCTGGTGAAGGTCTGGTTCCGTCCCGACAGCCGCTGGAACTCGTCCTGGAGCGGCAACCAGGCGAAGCCGACGCTCATCAACAACCTCGTTCTCCATGACGATGCGCTCGTCAAGGTCGACTTCGAGAATAAGATCAACTATCTGCGCGGCAGCTATCCGGATGGGCCCGTCTACCTGGACATGAGCCATACGGACCTCCAGACGCATCTCAACAACGACTGCGAGCCGATCCACGACGCGCCGAAGTTCGTGCCGTTCGACCTCCGCAAGGACTTCCGCCAGCAGTATCTCGTGACGTGGAAGGTGCCCAAGGACGCGAAGCCCGGAGAATACAAGGGTACTATTGACCTCAAAACCTCAAACGCTCAAAACCTCAAACAACTGTCCATCCGCCTTACCGTCTACCCGTTCGTCCTGCCGCGTCCGCGCACGCACTATGACACGAGCGAGCCGTACGTCTCCTTCTGGATGGGTTCGCCGTCGCTCGCGGGACTGCTGGCCGAGGGACACCGCCTCGACCGCGCAGAGAAGAAGCTGCGCGCGATCTTCCGCAGCATGGCGGAGCACAATGCGATCAACCTGAGCGGCGTCGGCAACCTGAAGGTCGACTCCATGGACGACTACGGACTCCGTACGCTCATCATCGCACGTCAGGAGGGGCTTTGCGCCGATCCTCTGATCAACGGCATGGCGTTCGAGAACTGGGGTGCGTTTGTGTGGAATCCGGGCGGTAAGCTGCGCGAGCGCGAGGATGCGCCGGAGGACTTCCAGAAGTCGCTTGACATGTTCCGCGAGAAGGTCGTCGGACAGAACGCGATCATGGACAAGTATCTCGGCCATCACCGCTGCTATTACTCCTCCGGCGACGAATGCGGCGTCGGGTTCAACCGTCGCAGCTATGCCTACTGGGACATCGTCCATTCGCTTGGCGGCAAGATCTGGACCGACTACGCCTATGCCAAGGATTCGGGCGTCTTCATCGACATCAACGACGTGCCCGCCTGCGTGTCCGCCGAAGAGGGCTGGTCTTGGCGCACGACGGGTGCTAAGGCCGTCACCTATGCGAGCACCTTCACGGGGCCCGAGAACCCTGACGTCTGGCGCCGCATCAAGGGCCTCCGCTTCTGGTACGCCGACTTCGACGGACAGCACGAGTACTGCTTCTTCGACGGACGCGCGAACCGCTGGAACGACTTCGTCCACTACGACCGCTACTGCCAGTTCGGTATCGTCTACTGGACCGACGACGGCCTTGTCTCGACGCTGGCGTGGGAGGCGGTGCGCGAGGCGCTGGACGATGTCCGCTACTTCACGCTCCTGCGTCGGCGCGCCGAAGCGGCCCTGAAGTCGTCCGATCCGGCGACGCGCAAGCTCGGCCGCGACGCGCTCGTCTGGCAGGACGGCGTCGAGCCGGAGGAGGTCATCGACCTCAACGCGTTCCGCCGCGAGACGGTCGGCTGGATCGAGAAGCTGATCGCAAAGGTCGGTCAGCAGCCCGAGGACAAGGACACGGAGCTTCCGCCTCCGGCGGAGCTGCCGCCGGACGGGCGCTGGCAGAAGGTGCCGAAGCCGTCCGCCGGCGCGAAGGAGGTCTTCGCCTACGTCAAGACGATGGCGGGCGAGTCGGGCAGCTGGAATCATGGAGAAGGGCGCTACGACCTCGCGATCGCCGCGCTGGACGGCCTGCTGGCGGATGCCGGTTCGGCTACTCCTGACCGCGTCAAGGCGGCGATGCGCAAGAGCGAGCTCCATTCGGCGATGCAGGAGCGTCGCGAGGCGGTTGCGGCTGTCGAGACCGCCCTCAAGATCAAGAACATCACGAATGCGGAGCGCGGCAAACTGCTGCTGCTGCGCGTCAAGGCGCTGATGACGGACGAGAAGTTTGAGGAGAACTACACGGTCAAGCAGCTGGACGAGGCGTCGGTGGCGATTGCCGCCGCGCTGAAGTTCCCGGGCGCGACCGAGGAGGAGCGCTTCGGTGCTATCTACAAGATGTGCCGCGGTTATCTCGGCGCGAAGGCCTACGAGAAGTGCGTCGACTACGCCGAAGCGCGCATGAAGGACACCAGGATCTCGCCGGCGCACCAGGCCGACCTCTTCATCACCATGGGCGAGGCGCTCAACTACCTGGAAGAGTGGGAACGCGCGCTGAAGGCGTTCAAGGAGGCGCACCGCGCGTACAACAACGACGGGGACAAGAACTTCCGCCGGAAGATCCTCATTTCCGAGGCGAAGGCGGCCGAAATGGCCAAGGACTACAACCGCGCCCTCGCCTGCTGGACGGACATCATCCCGACCTACGATTCTCAGGAGGAGAAGAGTCAGATCAACGCCGCGAAGCGCAATGTGGCCCGGCTTTCGGCCATTGCGCGCAAGAACAACAAAATCTCAATGGGTTCGCTGGACGACGACGACTCCGCGGAAACGATTTCGCTCGACGAGTGAGGCGCCGTTTTCCCCTGCTCGGGGAGTCGATATGCTTCAGGGCTCGATGACAACCTTGGTGCCGATCTTCACGAGGGCGTAGAGGCGCGCGACGTTCCAGTTCGAGAGGCGGAAGCAGCCGTGGGATTCGGCGCTGCCGATCGTCTCGGGCTTGGGCGTGCCGTGGATGCCGTAGGTGGGGAGGCTCAGTCCGATCCATGCGACGCCGACGGGATTGTTCGGCCCGTCCATCAGGATGTGCTTCGAGGCCTTTCGTCCCTTGGGAACGAAGTCGGGCGTGTAGGTGTAGTTCGGATGCGGAATCTTCGTGACAACCCTCAGCTCGCCGGCCTGAGGACGTTTTGCCTTGTCCTTGGCGATCGAGCAGGGGAAGAGCGCGAGGCAGGTGCCGTTCGTGCCCCAGACGGTGATCTCGAACTTCGAGAGCGAGACCTTGACGACCTCGGCGAGCGGGCGCTTGGACTTCTTCTGCTTCAGCGGGTCGCCGGCGGCGAGGTTCTCCTCGATGGACGGGAAGTCGGGAATGACGAGCTTCGTCCCGACCGCGACATGGCTCCAGTCGATGCCGGGGTTGAGCCGCTCGAGTCCGCGCGGGCTCAGGTGTCCGCGTTCGGCGAACATCTCCTTGATGGATTCGTAGCCCATGTGCGGGAGCTTCGCCTTGTCTGCCGGCTCCTTCGGGATCGCCACCAGAGCGTCGAGATCTGCCTGGGTAACGGCCTCGATGCGGAAGAGATTGCCGTAGGGGCCGAAGCTCTGCCTGGTGGACTGGCGAAGCTCTTGAGCGCGTTCGGACTTGGCCCCCCAGATGCCGTCGATCGCATTGCAGGAAAAGCCATCCTTGTCGAGGCAGATTTGTCCGGACAGTGGCGAAGGCGTGTCGGCCGCCAGCGTGCAAAAGATGAGAAAAGCGAAAAACATATCTTGTAGTATACCAAAACATGCCTCGGTTTCGTCCGATTGTGGATAAATCTTTTCAACTCCGATCAGGCCGGGTGTGTCGGGTGATAAGCGGGGATTGGCGCTGGATCTTGTCGCATAGCCATCAGTCGTGCCCCTCCTTGAATGTTTGAAGGCTTTCTGCGGTGACATAGTGCAGTCGCCGACCAATGCCTGTCTGTTTCAACAGCCCCTTGCGAATCCAGCTTCGGACCGTCTGGGGTTTTGTGCCGTACATTGCGGCAACTTCTGAAATTTTGACCCATTGGGGTCGAGAATCTTCGCGCGTGTTCATGTTGACGTACTTTCTGGACATTGCCAACATTTCAAATAAAAAACATTTAACCTAGATTCGTCAGTTGAATGTCTCACGCAGAGACGCAGAGAGGCCGAGAACGCAGAGAATGCTCGGAATCTTGCGAATACAATGAGCTATGCATCAAATTTACTT
>JAEDMC010000223.1 GCA_016303225.1 Kiritimatiellia bacterium | reverse complement strand
GCGCCTCCTTCGGAGCGACCTGACGGTCGGTGGATATCCGCCTTCCTAACTGTACGTCGACTTCTTTACAGTAATGGTTTCCTACCTCCATTTAGTTCAGCCGAGTTTTGCTCGGCGTACCAGACCCTGGCCCACTCCACCTGCCGGCTGCATTACTCGCCGATGCGCAGCTTGTAGAATCCGCTCGTATCCGCGCCTTCGGGGAGCGCGACTCTGACCGAGCCGTCCGACTGGACCTCGAACGCCGGCGCACGACGGTTCGACTCATCCTCGAGCCCGTTCAGCGAGGACGCGGCGAAAACCGAGACGACGGCGTTCAGCTTCTGGATTACGACCGCCTCCGCTCCCGCCTTGACCTTGAAGACGAAGCCCTCCGCCGGATCGAATTCGCTTACCACGAGGCTCGGTTCCTCCGCAAACCGGCCGAGTGGCTGGTCGAAGACAAAGTCCGCCTCCGCATACGGCGCAGACACCAATCGCGACGCAAGCGCTCCCTCGCCCGGCACCTTCGACGCGCACCAGGCCTCAAACGCCGCCGTACTCCCCTTCCTGGCTGCGATTCGCGCAAAGGTGTCCGCCACGCGGCGCTCGGCGTCATCGGACGGCTCGATGGTCGCCATGACAGACGCGTAGTTGGAGTCGCCGTCCAACGGCAGGCGCGGCAGTTCGACCCGTCGCATCTCTATGCCGCAACGCACGCAGAGAAACGCCTTCTCGCCCGTCTCGAAGGCCGTCGGCGCCTTGACGACCTTTCCTGCGGCGTCCTCCGTGTGGCCAAGCGCGGGAATCGGCGCGCCCGCCGCCACGACCGCATCGCAGCTCGTGCACACCGTGTCCGGTTCGCGTCCAGCCTCCGTGCACGTCGGCTCGACGCGAATCCCCGCTTCCGTGCCCTCGTGCTCGCACGGAATGTACTGGATCGGCAGGGTTCTGAAATCGAGGTTGTGCAGATATTCGAACGTCCCGGGGACATCGCCCCAGCCGTCCGCGCGCCGGCTGACATAGAAGGTGGCGTAGTAGCAACCGGAGTAGCCCGAATACTTGCTGACCGTATAATCAATCACGTTGTAGGTCATTTCCGGCTTGTCCCCAAGGAACGTAAAGGATCTGATGTCGCACCGGTCAAAGGCGCTGTCGCCGATTGACTTGACGCCGCGTCCGATTGTCAGTTTCACGAGGTGGCAGTTGTAAAAGGCCTGCTCTTCGATGCGCTCCACGCTGTCTGGCAGGATCAGCGCCCGTCCGTTCGTGCGCCAATAGGCGTAGCCGAAGGCGTGTCTCCCGATGTTCGTGACCGTACCCGGCAGCGTCTCCAGGTCCAGCTCGTAGCACGATGAGAAGCAGTCGGCGGGGATGGAAGTCGCCTGCGCAGGAACCTTCACATGCTTGAGCCGGGTGCAACCGTAGAACGTCCCTCGACCGAGCTCGCGCACGTCGTCCGAGTAGACGACTTCCGTCAAATTGGTGTTCCAATGGCAGAGATCATCCGGAAGCTTCGCAATCCGGCAGGTCAGGTCGATCCGTTCAAGCTGAGCGCATTCGTAGAGCAGCTGACTTCCCAAGTTCGAGACCGTGCTCGGCGTCGTGAACGACTTGAGCTTCTGGCAATATCTGAACGCCGACGAGCCAATCGATTCAAGACCTTCGTTCAACTGAAGCGAAGCCAGGCTTCTGCATTCCGCGAACGCCGACGAACCAATCGATACAAGGGCCTCGTTCAGCTGAACCGAGACCAGGCTTCTGCATTCCATGAACGCGCCGTCGCCGATCGTCCGCAGGGCAGGCGGCGTCTTGAGTGAAGCGATCGGGTTGCCGCAAAACGCCCCGGGGCCGATTTCCTCCAGGCGTGACGGCAGCCCGAGCGTCGCGAGCGAATTGTAGTAGAATGCATTCGCGCCTATCCGACGCACCGTGGACGGCATCACGAAGGAGGTCAGATTCGGGCCGTAGAAGTCGTAGGTGACGTACCATGAGGAGCTCCCGGTCTGCGTGCGGTTCGTTACCACCGGCTCATGGCTGCAGAACCTGTCCGGAATCTCCACAATGCCTTCGGGAACGGCCAGCGTCTTCAGCTTCGTGCATCCGGTGAACGTGCCGGTGCCCAGCGCCGTGACACCCGCAGGGATCGTCACGCTCGTCAGGTTCGTGCAGCACGAGAACACCGCATCGCCCATCTCGGACGTGTTCGGAGACCAGATTACGGACGACAGGCCGGTGCAGCGCGCGAAGGCGCGGTCGCCCACGGACGTCACCCGGCTCGGGATCTCGATCGTCTTCAGCCAGCCCTGGCCGGCGAACGCCTCCGCGGGAATATGCGTCAGCGTACTCGGCAAGGCCACCGTCGTGCGGTTCGTCAGCGCATCGAGCGCATAGAGGTTCAGCGTATCGACCCCCTCCGGAAGCTGCAGGTCACGGCGCCGGACGCCGTCGGATGTGATCAGTTCGCCGCCATTGTAGAGCGGGTTCGCATCGGCGCTCTCAAACGAGATCGAGAACCAGTCCACGAGGCTGCCGGAATAACACGTGCGCGCGAGCGACGTGCAATGGAGAAAGGAATGGAGGCCGACGTTCTTCACGCTAGCCGGAATGCGGACCTCCTCCAGCGCCGTGCAGTCAAGCAAGGCCATCCTTGCGATGTTCGTCACCGTGGGCGGAATCACCACCGTCTTCAGCGCATGGCAGTTCGCGACGACGCCGCTGGGCAGTTCGCCGACGCCCTCCTCGACGGTCAGCCGCGCCAGCTGCCGGCAGCCGACGAAGATCGCATCTCCAAAAGAAGTGACATGCGCCGGAAGCGTGGCCTCGGCGAGGGACGTATAGGCAAAGGCATACTCGCCGATCGAGGTAACGGTCGAGGGGATGTTCACCTCGCGAAGCGCATCCGCGCCAGAACAGATGTCGCGCGGAATGGCGGCGAGCCCCTCCGGAAGCGTCAGCCGTTCGAGCGTTTCGAGCCCGGAGAAGGCGCCCTCGGGCAGCGGCGTCGTACCCGTTACGACGTATTCCTTAAGCGAACGGGGCACTTCCGGGACGTATCCTTCGCCGACGCGGAACTGATAGCCATGCGTCCACTGCGTCGTCTGCTCCGGGGACCGTCCGATGAACGGCAGCGTCAGCTTCTCGAGTCGCGAGCAACCGTAGAACGCACCGACGCCGATTTCACGGACGCCGTCCGGCACGACGATTTCCGTCAGGTTCGTACACGTGTAGAACGCATATCGGTTTATGCCGACGACGGGGAACATGTTGGTCGTTCCCGCATAGATCTCGACCGGCACCTCCCGAGGCACGATGACGCGCCCGGCCGTCGTGCGCGGCACGGCAGTCTGATGGTCGCGAATAACGTGCAGCCGAAGGATGTTGAAGTTGGGATTGCCGAGGGTCGCGACGCCATCGCAGGCCCAGAACATCCACCGGATGCCCGTCGCCGGATCCGTCCAGCAACGTTCGTGCAGGATGCTGTAGCTGTCGGCGGGATCGCCATAGCCTCGCTCGAATCCACACGTCGGACACCCTCCGACCGCCCGCCCGCCTGACACAGCCAGGGAAACTAGAAGAACTACGATCCGAATTTTCACGCACACCTCCCTCGATTGCTTAGAGTATTATACCATTTCCGCCTCTTGGGCGGAATCCGAAAAGAAGAGCGCCTGAAACCTCGGCCCGATTGAACGTCGGGCGTTGATTTCAGGCGCGATTTGCTATCATATCCCTTCTTGAACACTCTAAGTTCGGAAAGGAAAATGATGCAAACTATTCCATTGTACCATACCACGGGTATCAGCGGCTTCAAAATCACGAGAATCCGCACGGTTGCCAACAGCGGGAAGACCAAGACCCTCGAAGGGCAAGAGGACTGCCAGAAGGGGGGGCAGAGAAGGGGCTGTTTCGCTCCGCTCGTCGACGAGCACACCGAACAGATGGCTGCGGGCAAGCTTTCTGCGAGATGGCAAGGTTGTCTCGGGACCAATCCGGTTTGAGGCGGTTGCCACTCATCGAACCGTACGTGCAGTTTTCCCGCATACGGCTCTCCGTGTGGGACCCGTGACGCGTCACTTCCGCCTCCGTTGAAGCCTATGTAGACCCTTTTTCACGCAGAGGCCCTTCGCATCCACGGGCATTGCCCCGCTTCATTTGCATTGCGAC
>JAEDMC010000222.1 GCA_016303225.1 Kiritimatiellia bacterium | reverse complement strand
ACCATCGGCGTGAAGAAGACCGTGAACGGCACCGACACCGATCAGGACTTCGCTTTCACCATGACCGCGACCGGCAACAATGCCGGAGACGTGAAGTGGCCGAACGCGGGCCAGGCGTCCTCGACGCTGCAGATCACAGATTCGTTCACGAACGGTGAGCCGAAGGAAGCGACGTTCGCTGACGCGCTCGAGTTCCCGGTTCCGTCCTCCAAGACCGAGACCGCAACCTATACGCTGCAGGTCACGGAGGACTCCGCCGACAACCCGCCGGCGGGCTGGAACTATGACAATTCCGTGAAGACCGTGACCGTCACCGTCCAGTACGACAAGTCGCAGAACACGTGGATCGCGACCGCCACCCCGGACATCGTGGAGTTCACCAACACCTGGGTCGCGGTGTCCAACCTGCCGTTGACCGGTGAGGGCGGGGCGACCCCGATGCTCTGGCTGGCCATCGGCGGCGGACTGGGCGCCCTCGCGCTCCTGGCCGCGGGCGGAGCCGCCATCTGGCGCAAGCGTCGCCTGATCTGACCTCCATATCCTTCCGCGGCCGAGGTCCCATCCTCGACCGCGGCCCCTCCGCCCGCACGGGCGAAGCGACAACTGAAGAAACAAGATGTAGTGCAATGACTCAATGCAGTGTGAAGGGACGTTGCACGCAACGTTCGGGAGCCGCACGGCTTTCCGCCCACGCGGCTCCCGACGCACACCATAGAGAAGGAAACAACCATGAATCTCAAACGAGTATTCGCAGGCGTCGCCGCAGCCGCGACGATGCTCGGCGGCCTGGCCCTCGGCGCCACCACCGCCAACGCAGCGGACGGGGATCAGACGATCACCATCAACAATGCACAGCCCGGCCATACTTATACTCCGTATCTGATCGCTAATCTGACCTATGCCGGCAGCACGGAGGTCGACGGTAAGCAGGTGCCGATGCTGGACGTTGCTACCGCCAATGACAATGCTAACGGCGCTCTCAAAGCTGCGATTACGGCGGCTGGGTTGACTATTCCCGATACTTGGTATCAGGAGAATCCCGCGGCATGGCTTGCTACTCAGAATGCTGACGCGCTGCGTAAGGTTGCTGATAAGCTGACCGTCGATAATCTGGTTGCAGCCGCTACTGGACAGTCGGTTGCTGGTGAGGATCCAGATTCGCTCACGTTCTCTCTGCCGCAGGGCTGGTATGCAATCACCGATAGCAACGGCAAGACCGCCATCGTCGCCACCACCATCAATGGCGTTCCGGCAGGGCAGAACGTAGTTCTCTCTAAGAATGAACATGGTCAGGCGAACATCACCACCGTGGGTTCGGTGAACGCCAAGTCCGGCAACAAGCTGGTCGTGATTGAAGATCCGTCGAAGTCGGTGGACATGGCGGATGTGTCCGCTGGTGACACCGTCACCTACACCGTGACGGGTAAGATTCCTGCCACCGCCGACAACTACGACACCTTTGGTTATAGGCTCGTTGATACCCCCGGTAATGATCTGACGATCAATACGACGGGTTATACCGTGACGGTGGATGGTGAGAATCTGCCTGAAGGTTCCTATACCTTCGGTGTCGACGAAAACGGAGTCGCGACGCTTAATATTACGAATGTGAATGCCGCAACTCTGAAGGATTTTGCGCTGCCGGGTAAGACTATCACGTTGACGTATAAGGCTCAGGTTACTGGCACTATTGCTGACTCGAACATTGTTGACAATAGCGTTCAGGCATTCGGCTCTTTCGCAACGCTTGACAACCCGAATGGCACCGAGGTTCAGTCGAACCCTGTCACGGCTCAGTCCTTCACCAATGACTTCACGCTGAAGAAAGTCGATGCCTCCGGAAACCCGCTGACCGGTGCGAAGTTCATCATCTCCAAGACCGTTGATTCCGGGACTGATTCCGAGACGACTTATTATGGTATCTACAAGGATGGTACTTGGTCTTGGACGGTCACGGAGGCCCAGGCGACTCGGTTCATGGATGACAATGCTTCCGAGGTGACGTTCAACAACCTTGCTGCCGGAACCTACACCATTACGGAAACCCAGGTTCCGAACGGTTTCGCTGCGTCCTTCGCCAAGCCCTTCCAGATCACGGTCACTCGTACTGGTGATGAGAAGGTTGCCACCTCTCTGGATGGTAGCGATACTTTCGGTCTGGTGACTCTTGATAACACTAACTCGGAAAATCCGGTCATCACCGTCAAGAACGTCCAGAACGTCACCCAGCTGCCGCTGACCGGTGCCGCGGGCATCACGATGCTCGTCGTCGTGGCTCTGCTGCTCGGCGGTGCGGGCGCGCTCATCGCGGTCCGTTCCCGCAGCCTCAAGCGTCAGCTGAACGCCTGAGTCCTGTGGGATCGGGGTGAGTCGATCCGATTGACCCCGATCCCGCCGCCGGACCGGCCTTCGTGACGGTCCGGCATCCGTCCGCTTATGCGGATAGCGAACGGGGCTTCCCGTGCTTCGGCGCAGGAAGCCCCGTTTTTCCTATGATTCCCGACACCTCGGGGCGTCCGGCCGTTAACCGTCCGGCAACGCGCGCGGGATAGCTTTCCGGTGTCTCGCACCGCGAGGACACGTGTTCGACGTCGGCGCCGGACGCGCGGGCCGACCATGGGCAGTTGGGTGTGTCGGCCGGCGCGGGCGCGCCGCAGGGAAGGGGACCGGGGATCCGAACCCGGCAGAAGGAGCAACCAGTGAGCAGCAGGGGAGGCGCGTTCAGTGCCGAGGAAGTCTCATACCTCAAGACGTTGCCGGCCGTGGCCGACGTCACCAGGAAGCGCATCACGTACACCGAGGAGTTCAAGCTCGACTGCGTGCGCCGCTACAGCCAGGGCGAATCGCCCGTGAAGATTTTCCGCGACGCGGGGCTCGAACCCTCGCTCGTGGGCTACAAGCGCATCGAATGCGCAATCGCGCGCTGGCGCAGGACGATGGGCGTGCCCACGACGAAGGTCTCCAAAGGCAAGGGCCCCGCCGGCCCCAACCCCTTCGCGCCGCCGCGCGTCGACCCGGTCTTCGGCTCCTCCGCGGCCCTGAACGCGCAGGGCGAGACGCCGTCCCTGGGCCATGCGGACATGCGCGACATGCTCATCTACCAGCAGGTGCGGCGCATCGACGAGCTCGAACATCAGGTGCGCGAGCTGTCGACGCGTCTCGAGGAGGCCGAAGGCCACCGTTTGGACGCCCCCGCCCCGTCGAGGCTCCCGCAGGCGTAGACTGGGCGCCATGAGACTCGCACGTTTTTCCACAGATGACACGCCCCGCTACGCCTTCGTGCAGACGGACGAAGCGGACGGCAAGGACTATCTCGTCGCGCTCGAGGGCCATCCGCTCCTGGGCCAGGTGAGCCCCACCGGCGAACGCGTCGCGCTCGACGCGGACGGGGTGCGCCTGCTCGCCCCCGTGCTGCCCTCCAAGGTGTACGGTCTGGCCAAGAACTACGAGGCGCACGCCGAGTACATGTTCGCGCACGGCCAGTCGGACGTCGCGCACGCCCCCGAGACGATGGTCGTGTTCACGAAGCCCTCCACCTCGGTGATCGGCCCCGACGACCCCATCGTCTATCCCTCCTACTCCCATGACATGAACTTCGAGCCGGAGGTCGCGGTCGTCATCGGACGCATCGCGAAGAACGTGCCCGTCGAACGTGCCATGGACTACGTGCTCGGCTTCACCTGCGTCAACGACGTGACCCTGCGCGACCTGCAGCAGGGCGATCCGATGTGGACGCGCGCGAAGGGCTTCGACACCTCCTGCCCCCTGGGCCCCTGGATCGTCACGAAGGACGAGTTCGACTGGCGCGACGCGGCGATCTCGTTCTCGCTCAACGGCGAGGTGGTCGACAAGGCGAGCGGCACAACCGCGAACCTGATCCACGACATCCCTTCGCAGATCGCGTTCATCTCGAGCTTCTCCACATTGCTGCCCGGCGACGTGATCCTGACCGGCACCCCGGACGCTTCCGGAAACCTTGTGCCCGGTGATGAAGCCGTGGTGCATGTGGAAGGCATCGGCGACTTGCGCAACGTCGTCGTCCGCGGCTGAGCCATTCCGCCATTCCCGCCGGCATTGTCATATCTGCGACCATATTCGCCATATCGGTGGCCCGTCGCACCCTATCCGCTGCAGGCGGGGCGCCCATCCGGCGA
>JAEDMC010000221.1 GCA_016303225.1 Kiritimatiellia bacterium | reverse complement strand
GCTTGCCTTCGCGGTCTACGCCGCGTGCAACCCGGAGGTCAAGCCGACCGAGTGCGACTCGTACGTCGAGGAGTCGTGCGGCGGGGAGGTGACGCCGCCCTCGGCCTCCGGCGTGAAGGCGGAGGCCGACTGCTGTTCCGTGACGTTCACGCTCGACGATGTCAAGGACGGATCAGAAACCATCGAGCGATGGCGTCGCTGGACGGGGCCTGGCGACTGTCCGCCCGACGAGCGCCTCCCTGACGTCTCAAACCCGCTCTCGCCCGATGTGAGATGGGAGGCGGTAATCGGTGATGTGACGACAAACGGAATCGGAACTGCGGTCACGCTGGCCCGTCCGCCTGGGGCAAAAGATGCCACCTGTACGTTCTACCTGAGAGTTACGTCGAAAGTCTGTCCTCCGCCTGGTGAAGTCAGCTATTCGGCATCGACGAACTTCCCGTCGGTCTGGCTGAATCTGCCCGAAATCGTAGGAGTCAACGACCTCTTTCGCCCTGCGGACGATTCGATCGCCCCCGTCGAGACCGCCGCGGACCTGCAGACGGATGCGGACGACCTGAAGTCCGTGTCCTGGGGAGCCGACCCCGATCCTGACACGCTTGAAATATCAAGCCAGACGTCCATGTTACGCGTACTGTCCAATCCCGGCGGTGTTTTACGGGAGGGATTCTCGATTCCGGGTGGCGGAAATGCGTATCTTGAAGGCAGAGAACGGAGCGCTCGGATCGGTGATGCCGTGGTTCGCCTCCAATGCTCTGCCGGCGGCGTCTCTTGTACGGAGACTGCGACGACGACGGTCGTATCCGTTTCAATAGACCGCATCCAGGCCGTGCCCGTCGATCCGTTTCCGCAGGTCGAGATACGGAGCGTTGACAATCTCGTGCCCGGACAGATCGCGACAGTGCGGTACGAAGTCCTGCCGGACATCGCCAATCCGTCCGGACAGTCCTTTGAAGACGAGTTCGAGGTTTCGGACAGTCCCGGCACCCACGAGTACAAGACACCCGCGTACTGGAACCGATTCGGGAACGCAGGACAGGATGCCTTCCGCTACACTTTGCGGCACTCGACCTCTGGCGCCGAGATCGTCGAGGTCGGGCACGCCCTCTCCGGTCACCTCGCCATGACGCGAGGCCCGGACGGATCGCTTTTGCAAATGGGCATCGGGGACGCCTTTGCGTCGACACCGGAGGAGGCCCTTGGACATCTCGCCGGGAGCCCTGCGTTCGGCGGCTCCGTGAGGATTGTCGGAACGACACCGGACTTCTCAATCCCGGACGTCCTCCTCCTGGCGAAGACGCCGTTCTCGTACCTGACCAACGAGATGGTCGTTGCGACCGGCGAGGATGCCGTCAGCAGGACACTGCACGGCGTGACCAGCGACTCCTGCACGGTCCTGTCGCTGACGGCGCCACGGCGGATACCCGTGCATTCGGAGAGGTTCCCCAGCATGTCGGAGATTTCCGTCTCCGGCGCTCCCGACAGCATCAAGTCTGCCGAGGTGAAATGGGAGGCCCTGGGCGGGCATGCCGTGTTGGTCGCGAGTGACGATTCGCGGACGGGGAGCGTGATCACATGCGACTATCCGTCCGGGATAGCCGCACCTCCAGGAATACGGGGCCTTGAGGAGTCGCAGGAGATGGAGGACGTCACGATTAAGCTGACGGTCAGCGTTGACGATTCGGTGCAGAATCCGAAGTTCTACCGCGGCGGGGTTCTTGAGGCGAAGGCCCGTCTGACGGTCGTCGGCGCGGAATGGAGGAAATGGCCGAACGCGGCGACTCGCACGGACGTCGTCTGCTGCGACCTTGACCTACGACCGTCCGTCGAGATGCTGCGGCTGTCGCCGACGAACGGGAACGGGTGCGCCGTCGGCGGGCGCGTCCGCTCGTACTGCGACGTCGTCCGTGACATCTTTGTCAACGGAACGCCTGTCCCAGCCTCGCAACTGCGCTTCTGCGGAAGATCGCTATCGGATCTCGACAGGCAGGACGTCGAGGATATGACATGGGGAATGCCCCCGCCGTACGACGTGGAGTTCGACTGCGTCCTCGACGGCTACTCGGGTTCCAATGTCGTCGTGGAGGCCTACGGCACGAGGACGCGCTATCCGGGACGCGCCGAGCGTCCCGTGGCGTTTGTCGGCGAGGGTGCGGCGGCCACGCTCCGCGTCGGAGAGGAAAGACGCGATCCCGAGCCGTGGACCGGCACGTGGACGGAGTTCTTCCGTCAGGACGGCGGGCACGACTTTCTCTTTGACTTCCACATCGGTTTTCTCGGCGCAGGCCGCGCGGTGCTCGACTGCGAGCCGGGCCTCAAGGCCGTGTCCTGCACGAACGGCACGGACTACGCGCTGGACCGCCCGCTGGTGTTCTTCGAGGACGGCGGCGGGGAATACGGGACGAACTCCGTGCTGGCCGGCGGCCTCCGCTGGAAGTCCTGTACCCCGTTTCCCGTTGACGGAACATACGATGTTGACGGAAAGCGGACCGGTGCCACGCTTTACCCCTGCGACCTGACCGTCACCTCGACCGGCGGGGAGGACGTCGCTGACGAGGACGAGTGGTGGCGCGGGCTTCGGATCACCTCCGACGAGGGTGTCAATCTCTCGGGGTGCGTTCCTGACGACGTTACGGGGCTCGTCGGCGAAAGGCGGTTTGAGCTGACGAAGAAGGTGGAGGATGGCGACGCTGACCCGTTTACGAACTTCACAAGCCGCACGGCCATCGACGTGTTGCCGATTGAAATTCAGAACCTGATGGCGACAGGCCCCGGGAAGGCCGAGTTCGAGCTGAAGTTCTCCTGTGGCGGAAAGGTCGTTTCGCGAGACCGCGTCACGGTGACGGTCCTCGACGTCAAGGGGCGCCTGTGCGCGGACTTCAACCATGACGGAAAGATTGACACCGCAGACGGAGACATCCTGAAGAAGGGCGGTGTGTTTCGCCATTGGATCAACGACGACGCGGACAGCGGGGACGTTGGGGACAGCGATTCTGATATTCCTGGTGTGCAGCCACGTTTGTTTGGGCGAAGCCCGAACTATTACAATGAGCATGTTGATGGCAAGTGTGATCTTGAGGACTTTGTCCCGCTTTGCTTGAGTTTCCCAAGAGATCAACTTGATGAAGATGACATTTCAGGCTGTGAATTTATTCTTTCACAAGAAGATGGTGCGGTCAATGTCGTCTGGACGGACATCACCCCAGATCGTGCCAGTGATTTTTTGACAAACGTAAATGTTCGATGTGGGGCGAATCTTAATTGTACATCTGATTCCGCTCCAGTCGTTCAGCTTACGGACGAAGGCGTCGTGCTTCCGTCAGAAATTAGGGCGCATCTTTTGTCAGGTGCGAATTCGATCATCGTCATGCTCGAGGGGCGCTCGCTGACACAGAAGCCGATCATCTTTTGGTGCAAGAAGGGCAATCGTGTTCTGTTTAAGACCATCCTCAACATGCGGATATCGCCTGTTGAGGAAATGTACAGATGGGTTGGGCTTCGCCATGTCTGCGGGGAGGCGGATTTGTCATCAGATGAATTTTCGGCAGACGGACCGATCAATCGCCCCGATGACGAGTGTAGTGAAAAACATCTTGTGTTTTTGCATGGGGCGAATGTAACGGGAAATGGTGCTCGCGGTTGGGCGGCAACAGTTTTTAAGCGTCTGATTCAATCTGGTATGTCGGCAAGGTTTACGATGGTGACCTGGAGGAGCGATAAAGGGTCGGATTCAAATTACCAAGAGAATGTGTCGAATGCTTTTGTGACTGCCGTGGCGTTCGCTCCTGCTGTTGATGCGCTTCCTGGGGTAAAAGTTCTTATGGCTCACTCACTTGGCAATATGGTTTGCTCATCCGCAATTCAGGATCATGGACTCGTGCCATCCCGCTATCTCATGTGCAATTCAGCCGTTCCGGCCGAGGCATACGATTCTGATTTTTCGCTGCGTGTTCCGCAACTCGTTCATTCCGAATGGGAAGGATATCCCACGAACTCTTGGGCATCGAGTTGGCATTGGTTGTTTAGAAACGAAACTGGTGATGACAGAAAGTTCTTGGGGTGGCCCGGGCGATTTTCCGACGTTGCTCAGTACGCAGTCAATTTTTATTCGACAGGTGACGAGGTGTTGGAGCTTGCGGCGAATAATCATGTCCATACATGGACCGGGGTTGGAACCTCTGATACGTTTGGACACTTAAGCTGGCACAAGCAGGAACTGTTCAAGGGGCGTGGCGGCATTGGCGGCACTAACT
>JAEDMC010000220.1 GCA_016303225.1 Kiritimatiellia bacterium | reverse complement strand
AAATTATGTCACAGTTCTTTGATTATACAGGAGTTGTCGAGGAGGTCCTCCCCGTCCAGACTTTTGCGAGCGGATTCACCAAGCGCGACATCATCGTCGGCAACGACGTCGACTCGCCGTCGAAGTATCCGAATCCCGTCAAGTTCAGCTTCAAGAAGGACAACTGCTCGCTTCTCGACGGCATCCAGAAGGGCCAGCGCGTCAAGATGCACTTCGTCATCGACGGCCGCCGCTGGGACGGGCCGAAGGGCACGCAGTATTTCGTCGACCTGACTGGACTCAAGATCGAGGTCCTGAATGCCGACGGCACGTTGACGGAACCTGTTCCCGCGCCAGCCGAGCCGGACATGCCGGTTGATGCCGGTGATGTGGACGATATGCCGTTCTGAGCGCCTGCGGCGCTCAGAGTGATGAACGTTTAATGAGGAAGGAAGAATGATGGTTTGGGGAGAAGTCATTGCCAAATCATCTGATTTCCTCAGAGGGAAGAAAGTTCCTGATGCGCGCGTGGCAAGCGAATTGCTTGCCGCGCGCTTGCTTCATCTGGGACGGGGAATGCTCGCGGGCGAGATGACGAAGGACGTGCCGGAGAAATATCTCGAGGCGATGCGCCGCGGCATGGCGCGTCTCGTCAAGGGCGAGCCAATCCAGTATGTCCTGGGCGAATGGGACTTCAGGACGCTCACGCTGAAATGCGATCGGCGGGCGTTGATTCCGCGGCCAGAGACCGAGGAGCTCGTGACACGGGTGCTGGGTTATTTAAACACAGAGACACAGAGACGCAGAGGTGGGTTGATCGTCGATGTAGGAACTGGCACGGGTGCAATTGTCCTGAGTCTGGCGAAGGAATTTAGGGGTGAAGCCGCTTTCCTCGGCACGGACGTCAGCGAAGATGCGATTGCGCTTGCGAAGGAAAACGCCGTGCGGTGCGGACTTGCGGACAGGGTGAAGTTTGCCGTGGCGGACGGACTCGATGACTTCGACGAGCCGCAGTGTGTGGATGTGATCGTTTCCAATCCGCCTTACATCGAGACGGCTGTCTGCGAGACGTTGGATCCGCGCGTGAAGGATTTCGAGCCGCGGCTTGCACTGGACGGCGGAACGTCCGGGCTCGATTTCTACGAACGCTATCTTTCGGACGCGGTGAACCTTCTCAAGCCCGGCGGAGCCGTCTTCTTTGAGATCGGCGAGAACCAGGGCGAGGCGGTCCGTCAGCTGATGTTCGACTGCGGTTTTAACGACATTCGGATCGAAAAAGACTATGCCGGACATGATCGCTACGCGATGGCGGTCATGCCGTAGTCGAGTATCGTGCAGGACGTTCCCTGCACTCTTACCTGAACAAATGAGCGCACAAGACATCATCATGGGTTCACGAATTGCGCATGTGCGCGAACTCAAGACGGAGATAGAGAAGCTGAAGGCCGAGAATGCCGAGCTGCGCGCCGAGCACGATTCGCTTAAGGCTCACTTTGACCTTGCGCTTCTGGCGGCCATGGATCTCAAGGACGGAGAACCGCTGGAGATCTGGGATGGATGGAACCTCATTTTAGGTGCGCGGAAGGAGGCGAAGGACCGAGCCGACCTCATCGCGCAGGCTAAGGCCAGCGGCAAGCGTGTCTGGATCGTTTTTGACGGTCACGACGAGAAGATTGCACACGAGGAGAAGGTCCGTGTCTCCTACACCGGCGGACAGGGGGCTCATCGCGCCGATAAGTTCATCGTTGACTTTGTGCGGATGGCCGCCTACCTTGGTTTTGCGAACAAGGTGTCTGTCCGCACAAACGACAAGGATTTCCGCAAAGCTGTCAATCGCCTGCTGAAGGCCGACTGAGCTGTTCTTTCATCGCGCGGCCTCGCGTGCTACGGACTGCAACCGCAAAATCGCCGCGTAGGGATCGTCGGCGGCGCACACGGCGCGCACAACCGCCCAGCTCCGCGCTCCGCCTCTGATCAAGGCCGGCAAACGGTCGGCGTCGATTCCGCCAATGCACACGGCCGGAAACGGCACAGAAGCGGCCATAGCCAGCGCCGTTTCCACGCCGAGCGTGGGATCGGGGATGTCTTTGGTCGGGGTTGCCCAGACCGGCCCGCAGCCGATATAGTCCGGCCGCTGCGCGATCGCCGCGCGAGCCTGTTCGGGATTATGCGTCGAGAGCCCCACGATCGCGAGAGAGGGATATTTTTCGCGCACCTCGGCAACTGGCATGTCGTCCTGTCCGACATGCACTCCGTCGGCGCCGACTTCCGCGGCTATCGAGGGATCGTCATTGACAATGAAAAGCGTATCGGTTCCGGCCGTTGCTTCCCTCACCGCCCGCGCCGCGGCGACGATTTCCTCCCGCGGCGAATGTTTCATCCGCAGTTGAACGATTCTCACGCCCGCCTTCACCGCAGCCTTCGCGCAATCGGCGTAGCCGGTTTTCGGGTTGGTCATTACGAGATACAGGCCAAAATCTTCCATCATATCCGGTTGTCCCAGTTTTTAAAGACCACTTCTTGTCCATTGCTCTTGATCGCCGCGAAAACCTCCGCCGGCGAGCGCCGGTCGGTGAGGGTGAACTGCGCGACGTCGCTCGCATGTTCTTTCTCGAGCACCGCGTAGCCGCCGGGCGTCACTCGGCTGCCAGCGGACATGTTGTCGGCGGCGACCTGCACGATATAATCGCGGAACGCCGGCGCCTCGCGGGTCGACACCGTCATGCAGCACTGCGGAAAAACGATCCGAAAAGCAAGCATCATCAAGTCGACATCCCGTTCGTCCACCTCATGGGGCGGGACGAATCCGCCGTCGACGCGGCAAAAGCGCGGAAAGGCAAACTGGATCTTCGACTCGTAGCACTCCTTCATCAGATAGAATGCGTGCGCGCCGAGCGAGGCCGCCTCCGTCCGCCAAGGACACAGCCCCAGCAGGAAGGCGCACCCGAGCGTGCGCAGGCCGGCCCTGCCGGCGCGCAGCTGGGTCCACAATCGCCATTCGTAATTGGATTTCGGTCCGACGGGATGAAAATACCGGTACTGCTCTTCATCGTAGGTTTCCTGGAAGCAGGTCAACGCCTCGTAGCCGGCCTTGAACAATGCGCGATAACCTTCCTCGGATTGCGGAGCCACCTCGAGCGAAAGATTCGAAAACATCTTCTTGAGCATTTTCCCGACCTCGCAGAAGTGTTCGACCGAATTCACGCGAGGATCCTCGCCCGCGACGATGAGCAAGTTGTCGATTCCCGTCGCGCGGATCGCCTCGGCCTCGAGACGAATTTCGTCCATCGTCAGATTCCGGCGAACCGTCCCAGTGTGCGCGGCGCGGAAATCGCAATAACGGCACGAGTTGATGCACGTATTGCCGATATACAGCGGCGCATACACGCTGACCGTCTTTCCATAGTACCGGATTCGGGCCTTGCGCGCCTCTCGGCGCATTTCATCCATGAACGGATAGGCCGCCGGCGAGAGCAAGTTCAACAGATCGAACCAGTCGCGACGGTCCTTCACGAGCGACGCGCGCACCATCGCCGGCGAAACCTTGGCGTAATACTCGTCGACCTGTTCCTTGGAATACTTGAGGAGGGGAAACATAGCGGTCTTTCTAGTGTTTCTAGAGGCTCTAGATTATCTAGCCTATCTAAACCTCTAGATCATCTAGTCGTTCATCTATCCTTATTTGAAAATATCCATCGGACTCGTGGCCGAGGCGGTGGTCCGCGACATCGGCGGACCGGCCTTGACGGCGATTTCCGCAGCTTCGACGGCGCGGGCGAAAGCACCGGCCATCGCCACGGGATCGTCCGCCGCAGCCACCGCAGTATTGACAAGCACGGCGTCGGCGCCCAGCTCGATTGCCTCGGCCGCGTGGGAAGGCAGGCCGATGCCGGCGTCGACGACTACGGGCACGTGCGACTGCTCGACGATAATCTCGATCATATCGCGCGTGCGAATGCCGCGGTTGGAGCCGATGGGCGCGCCCAGGGGCATCACCGCCGCCGCCCCCGCCTCTTCGCAATGGCGCGCCAGCACCGGATCGGCGTTGATATAGGGCAAAACGACCATCCCCATCTTCGCGCACTCGCGAACGGCCGCGAGCGTCTCCACCGGATCGGGCAGCAGATAGCGCGCGTCGGGATGAACCTCGATCTTGATCCAGTTAAACCCGGCCGCCTTGCCCAGTTTGGCGATGCGGACGGCTTCGTCCGCGTTGCGCGCGCCGGACGTGTTGAGCATCACCTCGACCTTCGAACGGTCGATCACCTTCAGGATGTCGTCGTTCTCGGCGTCA
>JAEDMC010000219.1 GCA_016303225.1 Kiritimatiellia bacterium | reverse complement strand
TTGGTGCCGTGATTGATGGCCTCTTCAAAGATGGATGCGCACGAGAGAATGGCAAACGTATCGAGTATGCGGACGAACAGAACTGAAAACTGCTATACTACCAACCAACTATGCTGGAGCGTTGACGAAGCCGTGCGTCGGGACATATCTCGAATGATGGCTGCGTCGCGGCAAGGACGAGCTGGCGTACCATGTGAGCGGAAGTCCGCTTTCGGGCACGAACGTCAGCAAGTCCATCGCCAGGGACGGGAGTCTGGTGCCGCTTCGAATCGGGGAAGTAGACAAGATAATGGACTTGCAAGCAATATTGTCAGATTTTTGACTTTTGGCCGCCTAGATCTTCTGTAAAAGACATAAGTCTGGAAAGGTTGGTGTGACATGAACAAGTTCGCAGTTCTTCTGACGGTTGGTGTGACAGTGATCGGTGCGGCGGTTTGCCGCGCCGACAACAAGACGACGTTCCGCGATTCGATGGGACGGAACATGGGCTCGGCGAGCACGGATCGGTACGGCAAGACGACGTACCGTGACTCGATGGGCCGCAATCAGGGTTCGAGCTCGACTGATCGGTACGGCAAGAC
Organism: Kiritimatiellia bacterium; assembly: GCA_016303225.1. GTDB lineage: Bacteria > Verrucomicrobiota > Kiritimatiellia > RFP12 > UBA1067 > UBA1067. The sequence continues at coordinate 3,696 of JAEDMC010000219.1, read as the reverse complement.
GACGTTCCGCGATTCGATGGGACGGAACATGGGTTCGGCGACGACGGACCGGTACGGCAAGACGACCTACCGCGACGCGCAAGGCCGCATTCAGGGCACGGCGACAACGGACCGGTACGGCAAGACGACCTACCGCGACGCGCAGGGGCGCATCCAAGGAACACGGAAGTAAGGGTTTTGGTATAATATGGCCCAATGGAACAAGCAAGAATTCGTGCGGCGACACTGAGAGATGCGGAGAAAATATTCGCGCTCGTGTCGCTCAACAGCGACATGCTGGTGCCGCGGTCGCTCGGCAACATTGTCGAGTCGGTCGACAGGTTCGTGATCGCCGAGGCGGAGGGGGAGATGGTCGGCTGCGCGTCGTACCAGATCCATCCCGAGATCGGCAACGCCGAGGCGGCGACGGTGGAGATCGTGTCCGTTGCGGTGAAGTCGATGTTCCGCAAACGCGGAATCGGGCGTCTCCTCGTCGAGGCGATCGTCGCGAACGTCAAGCGGTTTAATCCGCGCGAAGTGCTGGTGCTGACGTTCGCGCCGGAGTTCTTCCGCAAGCTCGGATTTTCCGAAACGCCGAAGACCGAGGTCATGCACAAGCTCTACACGGGCTGCATCAACTGCACGAAGCACGCCGATCCGTTCACCTGTCCCGAAATCGCGATGAAGAGAGCGGTTAGTTGGTAGATGGTAGATTGTAGAGATGTCGGAATTTAGAGAGTTGATTGTCTGGCAGAAGAGCATGGATCTGGTTGATCGGGTCTATGACTTTACGAGTTCCTTCCCGCAGGCGGAGAGGTTCGGCCTGTGGAGCCAGATGACGCGGGCTGCCATTTCGATTCCGTCGAACATTGCAGAAGGATCAGGGCGTACTTCTGCGAAGGACTGTGTGCATTTTCTGTCTATAGCGAGAGGCTCTCTTTATGAGCCGATGACTCAAATGGAGATTGCGGAAAGAAGACACTATGGGAAGATTAATGCTGTCTCGCCGTGTGTAATCTGCCAACTACCAACTACCAACTACCATCTACCATCTACCAACTACAATCTTAATCATGGGTAACTATCAGAACACGAGACATCATAAGGGACCGCGGGAGATGGTGACCGGCGGCGAGTGGATTTACGGACGCAATCCCGTCGAGGAGGCGCTCGCGGCCGGACGCCGCACGTGCTCGGAGATCATCTTGCCGCCGGCGTTTCCGGACGAGGACGAGCAGATTCAGCGCATCCGCGACGAGGCAAAGAGTCGTCGGCTCGTAATCCGCTCGATGGAACGCGATCAACTCGACAAGCTGACGCGGTTCGGACACCACCAGGGCGTTGCGCTCAAGACGACGGGATATCCCTACGTCGGGTTCGAGGAGATCGTCTCGCTCGTCGAAGAGGACGAGAATGCGCTCGTTGTTGTCCTTGACCATCTGGAGGATCCGCAGAACGTCGGCTCGATTCTCCGCACGGCGTGCGCGATTGGCGCGACGGGCGTCATCATCCCAGAAGACCGTGCGTGCGGCATCACGCCGGCCGCAGTGCGGGCGTCCGCCGGCGGGGCGGAATACCTCAAGATCGCCCATGTCGTCAATCTGCCGCGGGCGATGGAGGACCTCAAGGAGGCGGGGCTCTGGTTCACGGGACTTGACTGGGGCGAAGACTCGAAGCCCTATACGCAGATCGACTTTAAGGGACGCGTCGGACTCGTCATCGGCGCGGAGGGCTCCGGCATCTCGCGTCTCGTGCGCGAGAAGTGCGACTTCATCGGCGTTCTTCCGATGCCAGGCGGGTTTGAGTCCCTGAACGCAGGCGTCGCGGCGGCAGTTACGATGTACGAGATCCTGAGGCAACGGAGTTGAGAGTTGGTAGATGGTAGACGAAAAGGGGGAATGATGAAACTTAAGCTTAACAGAGAATATGCAGGGAGGCATTTGTTTGTGACGCTGCTGATGGTCGGCTTGTGCGGCTGGTTCGGGTATGACGGTTTCGTTCGGTATCCGGCAACGCCGGCGGCGGCGCTCTACAAGTCGATTGAGGGCAGTGACGCGCCGGCCGGCTTTGATCTCGAGGCGTTCAAGGCGCAGAAAACGAAGACGCAGTATGGCTTTACGTTTCTGACGCTCTTCGTGGCGCTGGTCGTCGGTTCGCGGCTTGCGAAATCCGCCCGCTTCAAGTTCGAGTTTGACGACGAGGGCTATGTCTATCGCGGTCGTCGCCATGCCTATTCTGACATCAAGAAAGTCGACCGTTCCAAGTGGGAGAAGAAGGGCATCATCAAGGTCAACGGCATTGAACTCGACTCCTGGCATCACCTCGGCGTCAAGGAGTTTGTGGAAAAGCTTGATGCACTAAAAGTCTGACATGATATATTAGTGTTGTGAAAGACGAGTTCGGCAAGTATTATGAGGCTAGGGAGCCGGGGCGGCGCGAGCGGGCGTATGCCTGGGCGACGGCCATCGGCTTGCAGGATGTTGATGGACTGAAGCCGTCCAAGTACCTGATTGAGACGGCGAAGCGGAACATTGAGGGCGAGATTACGGCAGCCGAGGCGCGGAAGCTGGTCGACGAGTATTACGAAGTCAAGGGCGAACACGATGTCCCCGAAGATGCGGAGGAGGCCGACAAGGTTGCAGCGCGCATCAATCAAATCATCAACACACCGTCGTTTACGCTTTCACCAGAGTACTATATCGGGCTTCACGGCAAAATCTTTGAAGGTGTGTTTGCGCATGCCGGGAAGATCCGGGATGTCGATTTGACTAAGCGAGAGTGGGTGCTGAATGGCGATTCCGTCCAGTATGGTGCATCGTTTCTGATTGTCAGCAATCTGGAGGGTGAGTTCGTACGGGAGGTGCGGTTTAAATACAAGGGGCTTGGAGAGGATGCGTTTATCGAACGTTTTGCGATGTTCATCTCAAATCTCTGGCAGATTCATCCGTTCCGCGAAGGTAATACGCGCACGACTGCAGTGTTCGCCATAAAGTATCTGCGATTCAAGGGATATGATGTCTCAAACAATCTTTTCAAGGATAAGTCTTTTTATTTTCGCAATGCGCTTGTGCGGGCGAACTACGAGAATCAAAGACTGAATGTCGCAAAAACACGCTTGCCGCTTGAAGAGTTCTTCAAGGTTCTGCTCTTTGGCTATGATCTTGAGCTAAAGAACCGCTTTTTGCGCATTGGATGCGAATATGGATCGCCAGCAGCAAAGGGCGTCGCGGGATTGCACCGGGGGGATGTCGGTATAAACGATGCTAATGTCGGTGTAAATGTCGGTGTAAATGTCGGTGTAAATCTGAGCAAATCTGAGGAGAATGCGATAAAGGCAATCCTTCGGGACCGATTTATCACTGCTGAAGGACTTGGCAAGCTGCTTTCTGTTTCAAAGCGTCAGGCGGAGCGTATTATCGCTGCTCTAAAGAAAAAGGCCGGACTCGTTCGTCGGGGATCTGATAAGGTGGGCGAGTGGTATTTTGCAAAGGAGGAACCATGAAGTTCTATTCATTTGTGTTGGCGGCGGCGCCGATCGTGTCTGTCGGACTTTATCAGGAGAATATGCGCGGCACATGTGACACCCTCATCGAATTGTCATCGGTGTCGTTTGTCGATCTATGAAGAAGTTCTGCGTATTTGTGGCGAGTGGGTTTGGAATCGGGCTGGTGGCGCCGTTTGCGCCAGGGACGTTCGGCTCGCTGCCTGGCGTGGCGC
>JAEDMC010000025.1 GCA_016303225.1 Kiritimatiellia bacterium | reverse complement strand
CAGATGCTGTAGTCGGGCGCTCAATGCCGCGAAGCGGTGTTGAGTGACCGACTACTCATTTTTTCATCCACACGCACATTCCCTTTTCAATGTGTGCGTCATCAATCGTGTTGCCGGAGAAGACCTTGTCGCGGATGGTGTAGTACGTGTCCGGCGCATTCCACTTGCCGCCGGCGATTTTTGAAGCAGATACCGTCTTCGAGACCGTGCCCTTGATGACATAGCCCTGCACTTTCAGCTGGGCAATCGACTTCGGCGCGCCCGAGGCCTCGGGTTTCGCGCTCACAGCCGGTTTCGTCGTCCCAGCCGCTTTAGTCGTCTTAGCCGTCTCTGCCGACTTAGCAGTTCCCAGCACAGACGCAATCCAGCGGCTGACGCCGGCTTTCTCCGAGGCGGGCGCAGCACGCCCGCACTTGCCGACCATCGTATCGGTCTTGCCGTACAGGACACCCTGCAGATACGGGTCGCCGACGGTGAGACGGCCTTTCCGCGTGTCGGCGTCAAAGGCCGGACGAGCCTTGAGCTGCAGGATGCGGCGGACGCTCGGCATGGCGAAAAGCATGCCGCACCGCTTGCGTCCACGATGCCGCCGCTTCTGCCACTTGTTCGGCGACCCATAGGCAACGTGGCTGTGACAGACGACGCGCTCGTCGGGGATGCGGTACATCTTCTGCAAGTACTTCACCAGCTCGCGAACGGCCGTCAGTTGGACGGACGACATCGGCTTGTCGTGATAGCCGACACACTCGATGCCGATGGAGAACTTGTCGACGTCCTCCTTGCCGTTCCACATCGAGCGTCCCGCATGGAACGCCTCGCGGTCCCGGTCGACGATGGCATAGACCGATCCCTCTTCCGTCACACAGAAATGCGCCTCGCCACGGTCGCTGAGCTTGTTGAGCGAACTGCGGGCGGGCGCTTCCGTCGTGTGCAGGACGATGAGTTCGGTCGACGCGCGAACCTTGCGTTCGGGATTGCGCGGCGACCGATAGCGGTTAGAGATGTCAAGGGCGAATGACGCCAGCGGGGAAAGCGCTGCCGCGAGGATCAGCACCATCCCCGTCCGCGTCATCAGACAAGACCGCGTTTGACGAGGTGTTCGGCGATTTCGACGGCATTCAGAGCCGCGCCGCGGAGGAGCTGGTCGCCCGAGACGAACATCTCGAGGCCCTTCTTGTCGTCGCGGGAGATGTCCTGACGGATACGGCCCGCGAGAACATCATACTTCGCCGTCGCGTCGAGCGGCATCGGATAGCCGCCGTTCAGCGGATCATCCACCACCTTCACGCCCTCGGCGCCCTTCAGAATCTCGCGCGCCTCCTCGGGCGTAATGTCGTTCTCGAACTCGAGGTTCAGCGACTCGGAGTGGGCGCGGGCGATCGGAACGCGCACGCAGGTGCAGGAAAGCCTGAGCTCCGGGAGGTGCAGCATCTTGCGCGCCTCGTTGCGCATCTTCAGCTCCTCCAGCGTGTACCAGTTCGTCTCGTCGAACTTGTCGATGTGCGGAATCAGATTGTACATGAGCTGATGCTGGAACGCCTTCACCGTCAGGGGCTCGCCCTTCGCATAGGCGTGAATCTGGTCCTCCAGCTCGTTGAGGCCGGGAGCGCCCGCGCCGGACGCCGCCTGATAGGTGGACGCGATCAGGCGCTTCAGGCCCTTCGCCTTATGGAGCGGCGCGACAGCCTCAAGCATGATCGCCGTCGTGCAGTTCGGATTCGCGATGACGCCCTTGTTCCAGTCGAGGTCTTCGGCGTTCACCTGCGGCACCACCAGCGGAACCTCGGAATCCTGACGAAACGCGCGGGAGTTGTCGATCATCTTCGCGCCCGCCTTGACGCAAGCGTCCTTGAGCTGAAGCGCGACGTCCGTCTTGCCGGCGAAGAGGACGATGTCCAGCCCGTTAAAGCAGTTCTCGTCCGCCTTCAGCACATGATACGTCTCGCCTAGGATCTGCTCGTCGCGCTCGCGCGAGGCAAACACCTGAACCTGTCCCTTCATCGGGAACTTGCGTTCCTTCAGGACCTTGATCATCTCGGTGCCGACGGCACCGACGCCAACCAAACCAACTTTATACTCTTTCATGAGATGCGTTCTTTCCGTTTAAGCAAACATTATATCAAAAAACCTTGATGTAGGTGTTGGCGCGAAGCCGCTCAATCCAGGCCTCGTAAAGGCGCTTTGCCTCCGCCTCCTTGACCGTCGCCTCGATGGCATCGTAGGCCTCGTCGAACGAGAGGGCCTTGCCGGACGTTTCGTCGTCCTTGCGCAGCAGGAAACTCCAGCCGTCGATCTCGATCCAGTGGCTGACCGTGCCCTTCGGCATCTTGGCGATCTCCTCGGCCACCTCGGGCTTGAAGACCTCCTCGGCCTTCACATTCTCGTATTTACGTCCGCCAAGTTCCTCGAAGGACTTCGTCTTGAGCGCCGCCGAGATCTCCTCGCGGCGAAGCTTATCCTCCGGTTTCAGGAGGATGACGGACATCGTGACCTTGTGGTCCTGTACATAGCGTTCGCGGTGCGCGTCATACTCCGCACGCATGGCTGCCGGCGATGCCGTGACGTTCTTGTCGACCACGTTCCAACGCATGGCGCCGACCACCATATCCTCCTTCGTCTTCGCCAGCCACTCCGGATAGGAGATTTTCTGGCGGGACAGCGTTTCAATCAGCTTGTTGCGGTCGCCATCAAAGGCCTTCTTGACGATTTCGCGAACCCGGCTCTCGACCACCCAATCCTGCATCGTCATCTTCGAAGACGCCGCCGCCCTGAGGATGAGCTTGCGATCGATCAGCTGGTTAAGAAAAGACGCATACTCGGCCGCATCCCGAACGCCGACACGCCGCATCTCATTCAGTACGTCCGAGCGCAGGATCGACTCCTCGCCGACCCGCGCCGCGATGCCGTCGAGTTCAACCGCAAACGCGGTTGAACTCGAAATGAGGAATGACAAAAGAAGAATTATGAATGTCGCAAGCGCAAATCTAGCCCTCGGCAACCTGACATTCATCCTTATCCCTCCACAATTAATCATCCATCAGCCCTCATTCGGCGTTTTTCTCACAGCATGGCCGCAATCGCCGCACCGACCATCGGTGCATCGTCGACCTGAGGCGTGATGCAGTAATGGATGTTGCGACGCTGCACGAGCATGTCGTCCAGCTCCTTCTTGATCGTGTCCGCAAACGGAATCGCACGCGTCTTGTAGTAGGTGGAACCGTCCGCATTGATCGCAATCGGCGCGGAGTCGTCCGCCCCCTCGCCCGACTTGATGCAGAACGCCGCGAGATGAATCGCCGTCAGCACGGCCGCGCGCTCGAACACCGGAATGCCGAGACGGCGCGCCATCTTGGCGTCGTCGGGATCGGCGAAGATCGCGTCCAGCGGATTGTCGCGGCCTTCCTTCTTGAAGGCGGCGCAGAAGTTGTCGAAGTCCATCGTCTCGAGCGCGCCGAGCCCGCCGATCGCGGATGCGGCCTTCGCCGAGAAGAGCCCGGCCTTCGCCGCGGCCTTGTAGAGCTCGAGCCCGACGCCTCCGAGATAGCCGCCGGCGATCATCTTCTCAAGCGGATTGTGCCCGGGGTCCTGCGTCTTCTGGTCCATCGCCTTGTCAAAGTTGCTCTGCGCGAGCTTGTCGAACGAACCCGACTCGGCGTTGATGATCATCGAGCCGGACGGATCGAGCCCCTGCAACTTGACGATGTTGCGGTTCTTCTCGACATACGCCGTGTTCGTGCCCGTGCCGAGAATGAAGCCAAGATAGGACGAATAGGTCTTGTCCCCTTCCGTCGCCTTCGCCGCCAGGAGCGTCGCCACGGTGTCGTTCACGATCGCGATCTCGCCGCCGCCGAGCCGCTTCAGCAGCTCCTTGCCGACGTACTGGCCGACGATCATCGGCGCCCGGATGCCCTTCGTCCAGCAATTGAGCTTCGCATCCAGTTCGGGCGTCGCATCGCAGTTGTAGGAGAAGCACCAGCCGTACTTCTTCACCGTAGCCTTCGGCGCCACGCGCTTCAGTTCCTCGGCGAACGCGCCGTAGAACTCGTCTTCCGTGACGTCGCTCTTCGCGCCTGGCATCGGTTGGTTCTGCTTGTCCTCGATTGTCGGCGGAATGGACACGACCGCCGAACGGAAGTGCGTGCCGCCGGCGTCCAGCACGGCCGCCTTCGCGCCTTGGGGAATCTTGCCGTTGACGCCCACGTATGTCGGAATCATCCGGAGCGAGGACGGCTCGCCCTTCAGTCCCTTCTCCATTTCCGACAGAAACGTCGCGATCATCGCCTGACGGTCGATCTTCTCCGCCACGGTGAAATTGTTCTCCTCCAGAAATTCCTCGGGTGTCTTCATCCTATGAGTCCTTTAGTTAGTTGTATCCAGTCTTCGTTCGAGAGCTCTTCCGCCCTTGCCGTAGATTGTATCATATCCTTGAAGATGCTGCCAAGTTGCTTCCGCCGGTGTTCGAACGCCTGCTTGGTCAGCCGATGGAAGAGATCGCGCTCTTCCGGGGACAGGCCCGCGTTCCGGTCGTGCCGCACGAGACGGACCACGCTCGAACCGATTTCCGGCCGCGGCCAGAAGCAGCTCGCCGTCACCTTCCGCACGATCTTGACGTCATAGTCGAGCTGCGCCCACACGCCCGCCAGACCCCGCGTCTTCGACCCCTCCTTCGCCGCCAGCCGCTCCGCAACCTCGGTCTGCACCAGCACCGTCATCGACGGAAGCTCCCGCGCCTTCACCAGTTCCAGCAAAATCCGCGTCCCCGCCTGATAGGGCAAGTTGGAGATCATGGCTTCAAAGGTTTCAGGTTTCAGGTTCCAGGTTTCAGGCCGAGCGATGACCTCGAGCGCGTCGCCGGCGATGACGGTGAGATTGCCCCACCACGGTTCAACTTCGGTCTTGGCCTTCGCATCTTTCTCCAGCCGTGCAGCGAGGATCGGATCTTTCTCGACGGCAACGACCTCACACCCACGTTTCAGCATCTCTTCGGTCAACACACCCAATCCCGGACCAATCTCCAAAACCCTGATCCCAGAGCCCTGATCCCCAATCCCTTCCAGCCCCGCATCGACAATCGCCTTCAGCGCGTTCTGGTCGATGAGGAAGTTCTGCCCCAGCACCTTGTTGGGATGGAAACCGTTCTCAATGCACCAGGCCTTCACCTGGCTCGGGCTCGTCAGGTTCATTTCACCACCTCCAGAACTCGGTCGATGACCGTCACATAACTCCACTTCGGATCGGACGGCGATCCGCTCAGCTTGAATTCGAGCAGCAGTTTGGAAAACGGCCACGTCAGCGGATGCAGCAGCTTGCCGACGAGGGAGTCCTTCTTGGCGAACTGCACCATGACCTTGAAGTCGAGCTTGTCCTTGACGGCATCGTAACTCCCGGTCATCTTGATCGAGAAGCACGTGCCCTCGATGTAGATGTTGTCGCTTTTCACGACACCGTTTTCAATGACATAGTCGGCGGAGGCCTCCGTCGAATCGGAGAACCACGTCACCGCCGGCGCAATGCTCGGCATGGCTTCGATCAGACCGGCGAATCCCCTCATCCGCATCAGATGGCCGCTGGAGACGGACACGTGGCCGCGGCCGTTCAACACAGTATAGTCGTTCGTCATCGCGCGCGGGAAGCGGAACGTCAGGTCGCACTGCGAATTGCCGATCACGTCGGCGCCGACATAATCGCCCTCGAAGCCACCGATCTTCAGCACGTTCGCCAGCGGCTGCGCGCTCTTCGCCTTGACCGCCACCGTGTTCATCCCGTTCGTGCTCGAGATGACGACCGTCCCTTCCAACGGACGTCCCTCGACATCCTCCGCCGAAATCGGACCGACCGTCGTCACATAGCAGAACTGGTTGTCACGCGTGAAGTTGTGCACGTGAATCTTGCCGTTCGCCCACTTCATCGGCACGGACATGTACTTGCCGAGGGTCGGCTTCAAGTCGAGCCAGAGGTCGAAGTCGTTGTGCACAAGACCAACCTTCCACGCGCACCAGGACGGACACGGAACCGGCACATCCGTAAAAGCGTCAATATACGGCAAGGCAACCGGCACGTCAACGGCCTCGATCAGCGGACGGATGTGCGCCTGCTTCGCCAGGCCCTTGACCTCGCCGTACACTTCCTGACGGTCTATGTCAACGTAGCAGAAGCCGTCGAGTGCCGCCCGCACGTCGCAATCCGGCCACTGCAAGACGATATGCGACGCCTCAATGCGACGCTTCCCCACGTCAAGATTGAAGTCAAGTCGCCGAGGGCGAACGCCAAGGACGTCCGGATCCGTCATCTCGACCTGGAAATGTCCGAGATCTGGGAATTCGACCTCCACTGGCTCATTCTTGTCATGCGACCCATCCCGATAATAGTCCTCGGGAAGCCGCACATAGCGAAGCCCCGCAATCCGAACCTTGCGCATGAACGGATACCAGTCAACGTCGTCAGCGCTAATGACCGACGTCAGAGGGGCCTTGCCGGCCCAGTCGTAAAGACGGATGTCACGAACATGAACGCCATGCATGAAGCCGAAGGACAGCGACCCGACATGCAGCACGAGCGACGGCGGCAGAAACCTGCGGGACACCCACTCCACAAAAGCACCCGGTATGCGCTCCTCGCGAAAAAACAGCGACACCAGATAAACGAAAAAAACGATGAAGACCCACTTCACCGTTTTCCAGATTATCTTTAGCGTTTTCTTCACTGCCTTTGGCAGCCCCTAGCGGAGTCGAACCGCTCTTACCTGGATGAGAACCAGGTGTCCTAGCCGATAGACGAAGGGGCCAGCTTTCTTGGTGCACCTGGTGGGACTTGAACCCACAAGCCTTGCGGCACTAGAACCTGAATCTAGCGTGTGTGCCAATTTCACCACAGGTGCTACTGGGCGCATATTATATCAAAAACCATTTCAGCCTGTCAACCGCTCGGATGACTAAAATTCAAAGAAATTCAAAGCCTCACATTCCCGCAGATTGACAACCTCGCGACGGCAACACGAAAGCGCGAGAATGATGCTCAACCATTGATCCGTCTTGCATGAACCAAACTGCCTGAACGCCGACTGTCTTCCACTTTTCCACCAAGAACTTCTTGCCCTCCGTCGGGCCCAACACGAACAGCGTCGTCGAAAGTCCGTCCGCCTCCATCGCGCTGCCGCAGACTTGCACCGTCACGGAAGCGACGCCATTCGAGACCGCCAGCCCCGTTCGCCCGTCAGAGATGTGCCTGCCGCGGTAGTATTCGGCGCTCGTCGCGCACGCACAACCTTCGGAGAGCGGAATCACGATCTCCCTGCCGGCAATTCCCGTCTTCCATAGTCCCCGAACTGCAAAAAGATTGCCGCCAAGATCCAGCAGTCTGTCCGCACCATCGACAGCTCCTACTGCAAGCGCGGCACAATCAACGGCAAAGCCCTTGGCGATCGCACCGAGGTCGAGGGTGTTCGTCCCGCGCCACCGCGGATTGAACGCGCCACCGGACTTACGCATCAGGTCAAACGCCATTTCATAGCATGATCTGACCGATTCGTCGCAGTGTGCGAGCACTTCCGCGTCCGGAAGCGGCGCCAGACGGTTCAGCTCAGAGTTCGGATCATGCGCATTCAGAAGCTTCTCAACGCGCGCAAATTCGGTTTTCACCAAGCGCACAACGCCCGCCGTCTCTTCCGGCGTCGCACCGCGCGTCTGCACGGCGGCGACCGTGCCCATCACCGGCCACTCGATGCGCTCGACCTTCTCTCGCGAGCATCCAAGCGCCAGCATCGCCAGCGCAAGAATTTCTCCAACTCTCAAACCCCTTAGCCCCCTCAACCGCTTAAGCTGTCTCCAATTCGATGTCCGTTCGTCCAAGTTCCTCAAGTGTCCTGCTCATCGCGTCCAGTGCCAGATGGGGCGCATTGCATTCATGCGAGAGATGCGCGAGAAAGATTTTCCTCAGCCGCGGCGAGGCAAAACGGCGGACGAGCTCGCAGGCCTGGTCGTTCGAGAGATGTCCGCGGGGGCCGGCGATGCGCTGGACGAGGGACGGTGGCCGTCGACTTGTCCGAAGCATCACCAGATCGTGGTTCGACTCCAAGGTCGCAATCTCCGCCTCCGCAAGCTTCAACCCGATTGAGTCGAGGGGCGTCCCGATGTCCGTTCCGTGAAAATAAGTCTCCTCGCCCTTCACCAGATAACCGACGGGATCGGCCGCGTCATGCGGAGTCGAAAACGGCGAGACGGCGAACGGACCGACTTCGAACGGCTGACCGTTCTCAAAGCGGACAAACGCGTTCTCGTCGACCTTCTCCTGCCAGGCGACAGCCTCGGCCGTCATCTCGTTGGCAAAGACGGGCACTTCGACGCAGTTGAGGAGCCGCTTCAGCCCCGACACGTGATCGACATGGTTGTGCGTGATCAGAATGCCGCAAAGATGCGAAACGTCCACCGCCGCCTTCAGACACTTGCAGCTCACGCCGCAGTCGATCAGCAACGCCTGTCCGTCTTCCTCGACGACATAGGCGTTACCCTTCGACGAACTCGCAATCGGTAGGACCCTCAACCCTCTCACCCTCTCTCAAACGCCCGATGCGCAATGTCCTTGCGATAGAACATCTTTTCAAATGAGATTTTCTCAACCTGACCGTACGCGCGGTCCACGGCCTCGCGCAGATTCGCGCCGATGCCGGTCACACTGAGCACGCGGCCCCCAGACGTCCAGACGCCACCGTCCTCCGCAACGGCAGTGCCGCAGTGAAAGACGATTGTCGAAGGACTCGCGACGGAAGACTCGAGCCCTGAGATGGACATTCCCTTCTCATAGGAACCCGGGTAGCCGCCACTGGCGACGATCACGGTCGCAGCCGTCTCGGGCTTTACGACGATGTCTTCGTTCTTGAGGCACCCGGTCGCCGCGTGGAGAAGCGCCGTCGCAAAGCTGCCGCCGAGGCGCGGAAGAACCGCTTCCGTTTCAGGATCGCCAAAACGGGCGTTGAACTCGACGACGTTCACGGTCGAGCCGCTCTTGGCGAGCGGACCGTGCGGATTCGCGTTCTCGTCGTTGACCATCAGTCCCGCATAGAGGATGCCGCGATAGACAATGCCGCGCTTCTTGAGCTCGCGCACCACCGGCAGGATGATCTTCTCCTTGATGAGCGGAAGCTTGTCGGACGTCACGACCGGCGCAGGGCTGTAGGCGCCCATGCCGCCCGTGTTCGGCCCCTTGTCGCCGTCAAAGACACGCTTGTGGTCCTGCGAACTCGGCAGAAGAACCGCGTTCTCGCCGTCGACCATCGCGAGAATGGAGCACTCTTCTCCGTGCAGAAACTCCTCGATCAGCACCTCTGCACCAGCGGCGCCGAACTTGTTACCGACGAGCATGTCGTCAATTGCGGCCTCGGCATCGGCCGTCGTCTCCGCGACGATGACGCCCTTGCCGGCCGCGAGGCCGTCCGCCTTGATGACGACGGGAAGCCCGTAATCCGGCAGGGCTGCCTTCGCCTTCGCAGCGTCCGTGAAAACCTCGGCCTTGCCGGTCGGGACACCGGCGGCATCCATGATCTCCTTCGCAAAACGCTTTGATCCCTCCAGACGCGCGCCGGCGGCGACCGGACCAAATGCCGGAACGCCGACTTTCGCGAGCGCGTCGACCAGCCCCGCCACGAGCGGCGCCTCGGGACCGACCACCACGAGGTCCGGCTTCTCAGCCTCGGCCCATGCCGCCAGCCCCTCAAGGTCGTCCGCCTTGATCGCGACATTCGTCGCCACATCCAGCGTGCCGGCATTGCCCGGCGCACAGTAAATCTCATGTTCTTCCGCGTCCTGCGCGAGCCGCCACGCGATTGCATGCTCGCGTCCACCACTGCCAACAACAAGAATCTTCATCTCGGTCTTTCCTTTCTACCATCTACCAACTACCATCTACCAACTAATCTCACTTCGGCAATTTCAGCTTCTGGCCAATGCGGAGATTGTCGTTCTTGAGACCGTTCATCACCTTGATCTTCGCGACCGTCGTGTCAAAGGCCTGGGCAATCAGAGACAACGTGTCGCCGGACTGGACCGTATACTCCTGATGCGGACCGATCACAATCTTCGTCACCGTCGGCTTCGGCGGAGGCGGAGGCGTCGCAGCCTGCATCTTCGCGATACGGCCCGAAAGGTCCTTCACGATTTCGCCGCGCTGTTCCTGCAGAAGACGGCGCAGCTCGGCAACAGACGCCTTCAGGGATTCAATCTCCTGACGGATTCCCTTCGAGTCGTTGCCGCCCTCCAGGGCGCCGACGCGCTGCTGCAGGTCGTTCAAGTTGTTCTGCAGCACATCCACCTGTCCGGACACACGCTGCATCTCGGCATAGGCCTGCTGCCGCAGGAAATTCTCCTTTGCCTGTCCGAACGACGTCGTCGCGCACGCGACAAGACACACAACCACACACGCATTTCTGATTTGCATAGTCTACCTCCTTTTCAGAAAACGAGAAAAACGAACCACAGCGCCGCCAGGACCGCAAACACGACCATGAACTTCCGCTGCCGCCGGAGCACTTCCTCCTGCCGGACAGTCCTCCCGAATGTCCTCATGCCGCCGCCCGAAATGTAGCTGATCATCTTCGCATAGGCCGTCTCGCCGACGGACATATTCCACGGCACGTCCGAACGGGTGTAGGCATGCGCGGACTCGACGAATCTGGTCCTGACCGGCTTCATGGCTCTGGCAGGACGATCGTATCTCCGGCACGCAGTCGGTTGTCCGTCGAAATGAGAGCCTTGTTCGCGTCACGGATCCGTTTCCAGACGGTAATCGTTCCGTAGAAGCGCTTGGCAACGCCGTACAACGTATCACCCTCCTGGACAACATACGTCTTCGGCCGCTCTGGCAAGGCAGGCTTTCCCTTTTCAGAGTCGGACCCGTCTTTCTTCTCGGCCTTTTCAGACGGCTCCGCCTGCGACTGCTTCGGCAACAGGGAAGACCGAGACGACTCCTCGTCCTTCTCGTCCTTGATCAGCGAGGCAAACTCTCCAGCAGGTGCCGCCAAAGGAGCAGACTCCTCGTCTTCCTCCAACAGCTCGCGCACTTCTTTCACGGACGGGCCCGCTGCAGTTGCATCAGCTCCATTGCCGAAACCCTTAATGACATCCTGAAGACGGTCGTTCTCCCCGGACAATGCCCGAATACGCCTCAACGATTCCGCAAGGTTCTTCTCGGATGCAGCGACACGGGCCTTTGCCGCCTTCAGCTGCTGACGGACGGCGTCAAGCTCATCCGCGGCCGCGTCAGACCCGGCAAGCCCGTAACGGTCAGCAAGCTCCTTGGCCAATTCCTTCTCGCACATCGCCATGCGGTCCTTGGCCAGCTTGACCTTGTCGCTCTCGGGACGTTGCAGAAGATACTCGCGGTAGGCGCAATAGGCGCCGCCGAAGTCATGGCGGACATCCTGCAGAAGACAGGCGAACTGAAACCTCGCGCTGGCATTCGCCGGGTCTTTCGCCAGCAGCTTCTCGAAACCCTTGACCGCCGCATCCATCCGTCCGGACCGATAGTCCTCCATTGCCGCCTTGTACAGACGGTCGCTTTGTTCCGCACGGAGATCCGCACGGCTGTCAGAATCACACGCGGTCAGGATCGTCAGCGCCATCAGCGCCATCATCTTCCTCATCTTCATCCTCCTCTCCGTCTTCATCTTCATCTTCATCTTCATCGTCATCGTCATCGTCAAATTCATCCGGCGTGTCATCAATGAAGACATCATCGTCATCAGCGCCTTGTCGTGGCTCATCGGGTTCGGGCGCCACGTCCGGTTCCACTATCTCTTCCGGCGTATCCGTCTCGTCCGCCTCAACAGTCTCCTTCGCCTCAACAGTCTCATCGGTCGCGACCGCCTCGTCCGACTCGCCCGCGGCCGCAGTCGCCGCCAGATCGTCAGTCTTCGGCTTCCGGTAGAGTTCGGCCTTCTTCTTCGGATTCGAACGCTGCAACGTCGGATCGAGCTCGTTCAACTGCTGCAGAGACGCGAGGCCGAAATGCTCCAGAAAGACCGGCGTCGTTCCGTAGAGAAACGGATGCCCGGGCAGTTCCGACTTGCCGACAAGGCGTATGAGCTGCATGTCCATCAGCGTCTTGATGTTCGCCGAGACGTCGACACCGCGAATCTCCTCGATTTCGCTTTTTGTGAGCGGCTGACGGTAGGCGATGATCGCAAGCGTTTCGAGCGACGCACGGCCAAGACGGCTTGGGCGGTCCATCTTCAGCATGGCGCGCACATACCGTCCGCAGCTCGGCATCGTCTGCAGCCGATAGGCTCCGTTGGCACAAATGAGCTTGAAGCCGATGCCCGCGACCTCTAGCGCTTTCTCGAGGCCGCGAAGCGCCGCATCAATCTCCTTGGACGTGCAAGTGCGATACACTTCCATCACCTCGCGGTTCTCGCCCTCTTCCGCCTCGACCGCGCGCACGGCGTCGCGCAGCTCTGCGGCCGTCAGCGGCGTCTCGCTCGCAAAGAGCAGCGCACCGACGATTTCCTGCAGCGATCCGGGCAACGGAATTTTCACTTCTTCACTCATAGTCGTCTGGTTTCTCGAGAGGTTTGTCCGCCGGCTCCTCCTTCGACGGCAGGATCGTGATTTCGTGGAAGGCCGCGTTCTGATAGATGATGACGCGATGCTGCCGGAGGAGTTCCAGGAGCGCGAGGAACGTCACGATGATCTCACCCTTGGGTGCGGTCTCCGGATCGAACAGCGAGAGAAACGAGACCTGGCCCTCCTTGCGCGTCCGCTCGAGGACGTAGTCCATCTTGTCCGGAACCGAAAAGCGAATGCCCTTCAGCTCTTCGTGCGGCATCTCGTTCGCCCGCGCAAGGACTTCCTGGAAAGCGGTCAGCAGATCGTAGAGATCAAGGTGGGAAAGCGCATTGCGGGCGTCAGCCGCGGTCTTCTCGAACTTGGGACGCCCCCCGCCGTAGTCAAAGGAGTTGTACGCCATCGCCTCCATCGTCTCCAGCCGAAGCGCGGCGTCCTTGAACTTCTTGTACTCGATAAGCTGACGGACGAGATCAAGGCGAGGATCGACCCACTCCTCATCTCCGTCTTCCGCAATTCGACGGCTCACGGGCAAGAGCATCCGCGACTTGATGACCATCAGCGTCGCCGCCATCACGATGAACTCGCCCGCGATGTCAAGATCAAGCCGACGCGCCTCTTCGATGAACTTCATGTATTCCGCCGTGATGTGCTCGATCGGAATATCGTAGATATCCAGCTCTTCGCGCCGAATCAGATACAAAAGCAAATCAAGCGGACCCTCGAAGACATCGAGGTTCACCTTGTATTCGTCGGCAAAAAGCTGCTCTTGCGCCATAATTGAACGTATTATATCATATTCACCGCGCGCACTTCTCAAGAATCAGCACCATGCCCTCCCCACGACGCTCAAACCGAGCCGTCACGCCGATGCGACGCGCGCGCTGCTTCATGCCCTCGATACCGAAATGACCCTCTTTCGCGCCCGGCGCTGTCTCCGGATCAAACGGTGCGCCGTCATTTGAAATGCGCAGCCTCCACCCTCCGTTTTCAAGAGGATCGGACGAAATGGCGATCTTTTTCGCACCCCCGTGCTTGACGGCGTTACCAATCGACTCCCGGACGATCAGGCTGAGATCGCGCATGGACGCGGCATCCATGGACGGCGGCAACCCCTCCAGACGCGTATCGACGCGGTAGATGCCCTTCGTATTCTCCTCATGCGCCAGCTTGCGGAGCATGTCCGCGGGCGTGAGACGCATCATGTCGTCGTTCTGGAGCCCCCACACGATGTCCCGAATCTCGCGTTTCGCACGCACAAGGATTTCCTGCGCCTCCTTGTTGCGATTCAGCTTCAGCAGCATCCCCGCGCCGACAAGATGCTGCTCGATTGTGTCGTGGATGTCGTCCGCCATGCGCTTGCGCTCCGCCATAATGGTACGCGTACGAAACATCCCGCGACGCTGACGAAAGATCACTGCGGCGAAGACGAGGAGTCCGACCGCCAAAACGCCAATCGACACTTCAACCGCCAAGACCAGGCGACTGTCACGCCGAGCCGCAAGATACGCAACGTCCGGCTCCAGCTCAATGTCACCTGCTGACGCAACGTCGACCTTGACACCCATGACATAGCCGGGACCCTCCAGCAGCGCGGACGGATCAAGCATCAGCTCGGCAACGCCCGTCACGCGCACCTTTGGATGCGTCCGGTCGCAATCCGACAGGAAGGACGGCAAGTCCCGCATCATGACATTGATCGGCACGTCCTCCACGTTGATGGCGAAACCGCTTTCAGTCACGCCGATGGCACGCCCCGTCAGAATCACGCGCCGTCCGTTCACCCCGCCCGACGTTTCCGGATCCGTCAGCTCGGACGCTGTCACAGCGCGGGCTACCGGCAGCTTGCCCTTCTCTTTAAGCGTCCACTTCTTCGCCCGAAACACAACACGACCGCCTTCCAGCGTCGGCGCACCGAACACGGAGACCACATCACCGACCTGCGGCAACGCGCCGGAGCAGAGCACCTTAAGCGCACCGCCGTTCTCCAAGAAAAACCGTCCGTCCGACGACAACGTCACAACACCGGAAAGCTCGGTCGAAAGTCCCGCCTGACTCAGACCTTCACGAATCTTGGCAACGACCCGACTGCGGACCTCCGACTCATATTTATCCAACGCAACAGCCGCATCCGCCAGAGACGAACACGCCCAGAGCAGAAAGCACAACAAGAGAAAACGCTTCATGTCACGTATTATAGCAAAAAGAAAAGCGCGAGCCGAGAAGCCCGCGCTTGTTCTTGCATCGCGCAAAGCGATTAGCCGAGGATCGCGTCCTTGAGAGCCTTGCACGCGACGATCTTGACGACGGTCTTCGCCTTGATCTTGATCGTCTCGCCCGTCGCAGGATTGCGGCCCGTACGAGCAGGACGCTTGATGAGCTTCACCTTGCCGATCGCCGGGAGGGTAATGCCCTTCTTGCCTTCCTGCTTGGCGCCCTTGATCGCAATCTCGACGAGCTTGTCGTAAATCGCAACCGCCTGCTTCTTGCTGACCTCGCCAGCCGCGGCGAGCTCCGCCATGATTCCGCTCTTGGTCGTCGGAATAACACACTTAGCCATTTTCTTGATCCTTTGTTATCACTAGTGACACACTTCGGGAACCACTCCCTCGTGATTTGCTAGTAATGTACCATATTTTGTGGTTGCGCGCAAGGGGCTAAACACAACTATTTGCGGTTTTCGGCCATTTGCGGACACAATCCGTTGAAGCCCTCTCGCGAACATTCGGGTTTAACGAATTTGCATCGCGGATGAAAAGCACAACCTGTAGGCCATGCCGTTGGTGGGGGGACCGTCCCCGGAATGTCCACGAGCGGCGCGTCTTTCGGCGCATCAAGACGCGGAACCGCCGCCAAAAGTCCCTGCGTGTACGGATGACGCGGCGCCGACAACACCGACTTCACTTCTCCGCGCTCGACAATCTCACCCGCGTACATGACGTTGACAAATTTCGAATAGCGAGCGACGAGCCCGAGATTGTGCGTAATCAGGAGGACTGCCATCTTGCGCTCGTCGGCAATGCGTCCGATGAGATCGAGGACTTCGCTCTGCGTCGTCACGTCCAGCGCCGTTGTCGGCTCGTCGGCAATCAGCAAGTCCGGTTCCTGCGCCAACGCCATCGCAATCATCACGCGCTGCTGCTGTCCACCCGAAAGTTCGCACGGATATTTCTTCTCCGTTCCCGAAGGCAGCCCAACCAAGGACAAAAGACAGGCGACTTTAGACCGACCTTCCAAACCTTCTTCAACCTGCTTCCCCACTCGCATAACGGGATTGAGCGATTGCATCGGATTCTGAAAGACATAGGCGATGCGCGAAGGTCGAGATATCCGGCCCTCGATTTCCGCTCGGTCAACGAGGCCTCCCACGGTGAGCGCGGTCAGCGACTTGCCGCAGCCAGATTCGCCGACAAGCGCCACACGTCCGTTCTCGGGAATCGAGAAGCTGACGTCTCGCACGGGAACGGAGAGTCCCTTCTCCGTCCGGAACGCAACGCGCAAATGCTCGACTTCAAGGACCATCACCTGAGCCCGATGCGCCCCGAGCGTTTCGTCAGCTCGGCAATCGAGAACGGCACATCGTCCGCAACGGACGCCCAACGGGAATCCGAGACATAGCTCTTCAGCAGCTCTCCGTCGCCGAACAGCTGGACCACGCAACCAGACACGCGGTCCCCGCTCGTCGTCGACTTAACGGACCTAAAGCCGGAGCTGGACCCTCTCGAAGACGAGGACTGTTGCGTACGCGTTCTGCGCAGCTTCGTCGTCGGCGACGTCAGCTCTACGGAGGCACGTCCGTTCTTGTCCAGCGTCAGCGTCTTCGTCTCCTGTCCAATCTGCTTGAGCGTCTTGCCGCCGTCGCCGTAGCCGATGTAGTAGACCTTGACCTCCGTCTTGTCCGGCCTTTCCTCGCGGAAGCGGACTTCCACCAGCCATTTCAGATTCCGTTCGATCGTCTTGGTGCCAGTGTTCGACTGGTTCGTGTTACTCCGCAGCAGCGAGCCTCCGCGTCCGCTCTTCGTGGTCTTCGAGTCGCCGCCACGCGGCGACACTGTCAGCGAACAGCTGATCTTCTTGTCGCCTGCGAGGGCGAAGGTCGACACCAGCAAACTCAGGGCCAACGCCAGAATCGCTTTCACTCCGCCCCCTCCCTTCGCATGACAAGTTTCGAAATGAGAACATAGAGTCCCGCCAGTGCAAGGGCTCCGCCAATGACGAGCGGCAGATTCGCCGCCGCCATCTCCTTGCCCTTCGTGCAGAGTTCGAGATAGGTGATGTCGCCGGCGGACTTCCCGAGGCCATAACCGACGAACGCGAGAATCGTCGTCCAGACTCCGGCGCCGAGCCCCGTGAAAAGCGTAAAGCTCCCGAGCGGCATCTTCGCGATGCCAGCCGGAATCGAAATGAGCTGGCGAATCGCCGGCACCATCCGACAGACGAACGTCGTCGCCGCGCCATACTTGTTGAAAACTTCGCACGCACGCTCAAGCGCCGCCGGCTTCAGGAAAAACCACTTGCCATACTTCTCGAGAAAAGGCTTCCCAACCCACAGCGCGAGATAGTAGTTGACGTACGCGCCCGCCAGCGAACCGAGGACACCGACCGCAATCGCAACCCAGACCGCCGCGAGCGGCGAACCAATCCCCAACTCGCCGCGCGCCGCAAGAAATCCCGCGGGAATCATGACCACCTCGCTCGGGAACGGCACGAAGCTCGATTCAATCGTCATGAAGACGAAGATGAAGAGGAGTCCCCACATCGGCGCCAGCGCCGCAAGGGAATCAAGATGGGAGGCGATCGTCTCTAACATAGAAAGTTTGACGTTTGAAGTTTGAGGTTTGAAGTCACTCAGCAGATCTGAAATGTCTTCAGCATTTCGCGCCCCATGCCGCCCCGCGACCACGCGCAAACGATCTGCCGAGTCAGTTCCAAATCGTCCTGCGACTTCAACTCCGGCACCAGCGCTGTCGGTCCTGGCACGGAATCGTTCTTGACGAGGACGGAAGACGGAAGACGAGCGACAAGTGACGAGAGACGCTCGTTCTCAATGCGATCCCGCCCCAGAATCACCGACGAGCCGCCTGGCAAGCGGAACCGGCGGCCGACCGTCAGCAGATCGACGAGCGTGCGGTCGTGAAGCCCCTCGTGATCCATAAGGTCCTTAAGCTTGCGGCAAAAGCCATCTTCCGTCAGCTTGCAACCGCCCGCAGGGGACGGATAGTCGACGATGCCGAACTCGGCGGCAAGCGCAATCTGTCGTTCGCGCCCGCGCCCCGAGATGTCCAACAGCTGCTCGCGGTCAAGTTTGCCCTCCAGTTCCGGGATCGTCGGTTCGAGGAGCTTCGCAGACATCGGCCTGACCAACCGCCCCTTCATCGTCGAACATTTCTCGACAATGCCCATCGACTGCTTGTTCTGCGACATCGGACGCTGCCCCTGCACTTCGCCCGTCGCGACAAAGTCGTAGCCGAGCTCCGTCATCAGCTCGCCCGCACGCCTGATCATCAGCGCATGGCAGTCGATGCACGGATTCATCGCCCCGCCGAAGCCGTGCGCCGGATTTTCGATGAGCGAGATCTCGTCATCGGTAAAGTCAACGATGTGAAGCTTCACGCCCAGCGCGTCCGCCGCCTTCTTCGCCGCGGAGATGTCGAAGAACGGCGTCGAGAAGCAGACCGCCTCGACCTCCGCGCCCGCCCGCTGCAAAACGCGAATCGCGAGCTGGCTGTCCAGCCCACCGCTCATCAGCGAAAGTCCACGGCACGCCATGTCAGAACTTCCGCTTGTGAGAAAGGACGACGAAGATTGCGCCGATGGCAATCGCGAGCAGTCCCGAGATGCCCATCACGATCGAAAAGGCGTGCGCGTGGTTCTGGAACGGCAAGCCGATGTTCATGCCGTAGAGCGACGCGATGAGGGTCGGCGCCGCCAGCATGATCGTCGCGGCGGTCAGGTACTTCATCACGTTGTTCAGGTTGTTGTTGATGAGCGACGCAAAGGTATCGAGCGTCCCGTTCAAGATGTTCGCGTGGATGGTCGCCGTCTCCAGCGCCTGCTGGTATTCGACCATCGCGTCCTCCAGATAGTCGCGGTCATCCTCCGAGAGCGTCAGCTGCCGCGCGGTGTTCGCGCGCGCGAGGGCGATCGTGTCCGCCTTCAGCGAGGTCGTGAAGTAGACGAACACCTTCTCGATCTGGAAGAGCTTCAACAGCGCTTCGTTGGAGATGGACTCGTGCAGCTCGTCCTCAATCGCCGTCGTGCGCGAGTGGATCTCGTTGATGTAGCGGAGGAACAGGACGCCCGCGTGCCACAGGAGCCGAAACGCGAAACGATAGATGTCGGACGGAGGACAGACCCTGCGGATCTGATCCAGGAACGCCGCGGTAACGGGCGTCCGCGCACTGCAGACGGTGATGACCGACTGCTTATAGAGAATGATGCCCAACGGAACCGTGCGATAGGGAACCGCATCCTCGTCTGGATCCGGATCGACCATCGGCACATGGACGATCAGGAGCGACGCCTCGTCGTCCCAGTCGAAACGCGGACGTTCCCCCGCGTCAAGAGGGTCCGTCAGAAAGTCGCGCGGAACGTTCGAATGCGAGAGAACCGCCTCCAGCTCCGTCGTCGACGGCTCAACCAGGTTGATCCAACAGGAGGACGCGAACTCCGGGGTCTCCCGAAGCCCTCCGTTTTCCCACCTGTAGATCGTCATCATGGTAATTAGGGGTTAGGAATCAGGGATCAGCCCAGCTGAGAAAGAAAACGGATGTCGTTTTCGTAGAGCCAGCGGATGTCCGGGATGCCGTACTTGATCATCGCGATGCGCTCGACGCCGAAGCCGAATGCATAGCCGGAGACCTTCTCCGGATCGTACCCGACGTGCTTGAAAACGCGCGGATCGACCATGCCCGCGCCGGCGACCTCGATCCAGCCGGACTGCTTGCAGACGTTGCAGCCCTTACCCTTGCAGACGTGGCAGGTGAAGTCGACCTCAACCGACGGCTCGGTGAATGGGAAGAAGTGCGGACGGAACCGAACCGTCACGCCCTCGCCCATCATTTCCTTCGCAAAGTACGCCAAGACCGACTTGAGATCAGCGAGCGACACCGGCTTCTGCGGCAACGTGTCAACATACAGGCCTTCGATCTGATGGAAATTCGCGCTGTGCGTCGCGTCCGTCGTGTCGCGCCGATAGGTGCGGCCAGGACAAATGACACGGATCGGCGGCTTGTTCTCCATCATCGTGCGAATCTGCACCGGCGACGTCTGCGTGCGGAGAAGGCAGTCCTCCCCGAACCAGAACGTATCCGTGCGGTCCTGCGACGGATGATGCGGCGGCGTATTGAGCGCCGTGAAGTTGTTGAAGCGGTTCTCAAGCTCAGGACCGTCCGCCACCGTGAAGCCAAGACGTCCGAAAATCGCCGCCGTCTCCTCAATGACCCGCGAGAGCGGATGCCGCACGCCCAGCCCCCACCAACGCCCGGGAAGCGTCAGGTCGGCCTCAACCGCCTTCTCGGTCGAACCGCCGCCGCCCTTGCCGGCCAGCGCGGCCTCAACCTCTGCCTTCCAAGCCTGCACGGCCTTGCCAAACGCCGGACGCTCCTCCTTCGGAACGTCCTTCATCGCCTTAATGAGCGCCGGAATGGATCCGTTGCGCCCTACATACTTGACGCGAAGCGCCTCCACGGCCGCACCGTCGGTCGCGGCCGCAATTCCCTTGAGGCTTTCCGCCTTCGCCTGCTCGAGTTCTGCCAGAGTCATCTGCCTGTTTCTCCCAAATTTCAGTAATTATACCATAAATTCACTTGGATGAGACGGGCATTTTGTAGCCGTTGAACCGATGGGTGTTGTAAAGCGCCTGCTTCGGATCGACCGTCAGCCCCATCGCCTTGCGGATGGCGACGATGTCCTTGACGAACTTCGGCTTGAGCTGATTGACCTTGCCACCGTGTGCATTCGCGAGCAGGAGCACCTGGCAGTAGGCGTCCGCGTTCTCGGCGAACCATTCCGCCTCCTCGATGTCGCGTCCGCCGCAGACGATGCCGTGGTTGGCCATGAAGACGACGTTGGACTTCTTCGCCGCTTCGGCGACGGTCTTCGCGACTTCGTCCGTGCCCGGCGTCGCGTACGGCGCGAGCGGAATCTGCGAGAGGAAGATGTCCGCCTCGGGGTTCACCCCGTTCGGCGGAACCATCCCCGCAAAGAGGAAGGCGTTGCAGTGCGGAGGATGGCAGTGCATGCAGGCGTTCATGCCCGTCGCCTTCATCATCGCGATGTGCACCTTCACCTCGCTCGTGCGCGGACGGTAGCCGCAGAGCTGCCCGGCGCTCATGTCGACGAGGCAGATGTCCTCGCGCTTCATGAAGCCCTTGCAGCAGAGGGTCGGAGAACAGAGCACCAGGTCTTCGCCGACACGCACCGAAAGGTTGCCGCCGTTGCCGTCGGTATAGCCCTTGTTGTAGATGCGGCGACCCATCTCGCAGATCTGGTCCTTGACGCGGTTGATGGCCGGCGAGTTGAAGAACTTGTCGAGCGCCACGCGCGTCTTCGGCTGCGGACCGTTTTTCCAGTCATACGCCCGGTCGACCAGCGGCGGATTTATGTAAAGCTTGGAATCCATCGTTGAGGACTTTAGACTTTAAACTTTAGACGAAAGACGTTAGGCTCGCTTCGCGAGAACGTCCTTCTCGTACTTCTGAACGGCCTTCAGCCAGGCCTCGTCGGCGACGACGCCGGCGCGCTTGCAGAACTCCTCCCAGACCGCCTCGACCGGATAGTTCTTGTACTCCTCCTGGCAAACGAGCTGCGCGGTGAACTCGCCCGCGTCCTGCATCGCCTTCAGCGACTTCCACGGCACGAGCATCGCCTTGAGGAGCTCCTTCTGCATGTTGCGCATGCCGAGGACCCACGCCGCAACGCGGTTGATGGACGCATCGAAGTAGTCAAGCGCAATGATGAAGTTCTCCGGACCCATCTTCACGATCTCCTGCGCGGCCGCGCGGAGGTCGTCGTTCTGGCGGATCACGTGGTCGGAGTCCCAGCGGACCGGACGCGAGATGTGGAACGCGACC
>JAEDMC010000218.1 GCA_016303225.1 Kiritimatiellia bacterium | reverse complement strand
ACAAGAAGGCCATGCGCAACTTGCGGGCGCGCGGTGTCCTTTGATATAATTCATCTACCATGAAAATCAAGAAACTTGTTGTGGCGACCATGACGGTTGCTGGTGCGTTCGGCGCGTTCGGCGGAGAGCTGGATGCCACCAAGTTCACGCACAAGGCGTTCATCACATTCAGGGGTTACGATGGCGCGTCGACGCTTACGAACTTTCCAGCGCTGGTGAAGATTGCCGAGGGCATCGGCGGGTTCAGCTACGCCGACTGCGCGCAGGCCAAGGGAAGCGACGTGCGGTTCTCGTTGGGCGACGGCAAGGAGCTGCCGAGCGAGGTCGTGACGTGGAATCCATCAGGAACGAGCGAGTTCTGGGTACGGATTCCTGAGCTGACGGGGTTGACGCGCATCATGATGTTCTGGGGCAATGTGGGCGCGAAGTTGCGTCCGCAGGATGCATTGCCGTGGTCGAAGGACTACAAGATCGTCTACGGCATGAACGAAACGACATCTTTGATGAAAGACTCGGGCGTCTATGGCGCGCACGGAATGATTTCAGCCAATGCGAGAGCTGTGCCCGGGCTTGTTGGCGGGAGTCGCGGATTCGACGGCTCGTCGCAGGATGGCTACATGATTGGGCATCTCGAGAGGACGCTGATTCGTCCGCAGAAGTCCGTCAGCTGGGAATTCTGGTTCAAACAGGACAAACGTTCGTCATCCATGCGACCGATGCTGACGTATGACATCAACGACTACAACAAGGGCATGCTGTTCTTGTTGACCGAGGGCGGAAAAGTCCAGGTCAAGTTCGGCGCGAACCTATTCGACGAAATCACGTCGGCAGAGGTTTCGGCGGCCGAGTGGCACCACGTGCTCTTTACGCATGACAACGGAACGCGCGCCTATCGCCTGTATGTCGACGGAGCGCAAAGCAACGCGGGGACGATGACCAAGAATTGGTTTGACGACTCTCAGAAAATAACCTTCAGAGTTGCCCACTCGACGTGTAAGAACACGAATTTCGGATCCTACACGAAGTATTTCGACGGTGAGCTTGACGAGATTCGCGTGTCGGCCGGGGTCAGGAACGCCGATTACGCCAAAGCCGTCTTCATGAACGCCGCGTCGAACGATGTCTTTCAGGTGATCGAGGCGGAGCCCGAGACCGCGACGGAGATTGCCGTTGCCGGCGAGCCGGCGGCGGAGGTCGGAGAGGGCGTCAGGTATGTCGCGGACGGTGCGGCGAAGCTTTTCGCCGACGGCGTGGAAGTCTCGAGCGTACCGGCCGGCGCGAAGCACGTCGTGACGCTCACGCCGATGAAGAAGCAGTACAAGGTGACGGTGACTGCCGGGGCCGGCGGAGCGGTCGAGCCGGTGCTCGACGGCGAGTGGATCGATGCCGGAACGCTGGTTGAAGTCAAGGCGACGGCGGCGGACGCGACCAAGGCGTTCTATGCGTGGGGCGGGAACTGTCCGACACTGGAAGTGTTTACGGCGTCCTTCAGGCTGCCCGTGGACCGTCCGCGATCGCTGACCGCGCAGTTCGGTACGGCTTGGTATGTGAAGACGGCGAAAGATGGCGGCGACGATGCGGCGGACGGACTTTCGGCGGCGACGGCGAAGGCGACGCTCGGCGCGTGTTATTCGGCGATGGCCGCTGCGGCCGACTGGCCGGCGGTGATGCTGGTGGACGAAGGCACGTATTCGCTTCGCGCCAGCGGGGCTGATTTGGAGGTGATTGCCGAAGCGCCGATTGCGATCCGTTCGCTGAAGGGTGCCGAGGTGACCAAGCTCGATCAGGGCAATGCGAACGGGAAGTATGGCATTCGCCTCAACCACATCGGTTCCGTGCTGGACGGGTTCCAGTTCTTGAACGGAAGCGGCTGCAGCTGGAACTACGCGGGCGTCTATCTCCAGCATATCAAGGGACACGTGCAGAACTGCATCTTCTCCGGCCCGAAGCTGAACATCAACAACTGCTCCGGCGTTCAATCCGGAACAACATGGGGTGCAACGTCCTCTGTCGGCTGGTTCCGGAACTGCGTCTTTCGGAACGGCACTTACAATCCCAGCACCGGCAACTACTTCGGCGCGCCGGTCAACGTCGGCGGATGCATTGTCGATTCGTGCGTCTTTACGAACAACGTCGGATGCAAGACGATCAGGATGACGGACGCGATTGTGCGGAACTGCCTTTTTGCCGACAACACGTCCAAGCAGGCCAGCTATGGCGCCGGCGGCGGACTTTACCTGAACGGGGCGAGCCTGGTCGAGAACTGCACGTTCGTCAACAACAAGGCCGAATACCGCGGCGGTGCGATGTACGGCACGGCGGTTGCCGTTAACTGCGCGTTCAGCGGCAACAAGACGACAGCCGACAGCGATGGCGCGGATTTCTACGGGACGGACGTGAGGACGCTGAACTGTCTCTCGGCGAACTTCGCCGTCGAGGAGCTGGTCAACGGCAACAAGCTCGGCGTGCCGACGTTCGCGGACGCGGAAAACCGCGATTTCCGTCCGACGGGCGTGTCGCCGTCCATTGACGCCGGTGCCTACACGCTGGCCGCCTACACGCCCGGTGCGACGGATCTTGTCGGCTCCAATCGAGTCAACAAAGTGGTGGACATCGGCTGCTACGAGTATGTGCCGACGGGCGACGAGCCGCTGGCGGTGAACGTCCTTGCTGACGTGCAGAGCGGCGTGGACGCGCTGACGGTCGCGTTCACGGCGACGGTCAGCGGTTCGGA
Organism: Kiritimatiellia bacterium; assembly: GCA_016303225.1. Lineage (GTDB taxonomy): Bacteria > Verrucomicrobiota > Kiritimatiellia > RFP12 > UBA1067 > UBA1067. Next base: position 1,548 of record JAEDMC010000218.1, on the reverse strand, counting down.
CGACGTCAGTTACGCCTGGGATTTCGGCGACGGCACGACTTCGACCGAGGCGAATCCGCAGCATTTCTACGCGAAGGCCGGCTACTATACCGTTACCTTGACTGTGACGGACAACAAAGACGCCACTCGCACGGCGACTTTTGCGGACGGCAAGGACATGATCAAGATCAAGCCCACGACCTGCTATGTCCGCAAGAGCGGCGAATCTACGCCGGTCGAGCCGTACGCGACGCCCGAGACCGCGGCGAACGACGTGTATACGGCTTTCCTCGCCGGATCGAGTAAGATCGATGTCGGCGAGGGGAATATTCCGATGGGGTCAGCCTTCACGATTGAACGCGCGCTTGAAATCCGCGGCAAGGGACGCGAGGTGACGCGCCTCGACGAGAACGGAGGATGCCGCCTCACGGTGGCGAACGCGGGCGTGGTGATTGCCGATCTGATGCTGTGCAACGAGAAGAGCCGCGAGTGGAACGTGGGCATGCTTCACCTGTCGGCCGACGCGATCGTGACGAACTGCGTGTTCTCCGATTTCGACACGGCGAACGGTCATATCGTCTATTTGTCGTCCGGACGTCTCGTTGACTGTGTGGTTCGCAACGCTTCGAATTACACGGCGCAGCCGCTGGGCATTGGCATTCAAGGAGGCGGCGTGCAGGTGATCGGGTGCGTGGTCTCCAACTTGAATCAGAAGATCACCGAGCGTGATCCGCGCTACGGCGACGTGAACGGCATCGGCATCATGGTGTACGACACCTATTCGCCGACGCCGATCATCCGCAACTGCCTGATCGCGAACAACCGTGGCACGGCCTTCAGCGAGGCGTACACGAACGGCGTTGGCGCCGGCATCTGTCTGAGGGGCAAGGCGATTGTCGAGAACTGCACGATCGTGAGCAATGTCGTAAACTACGGCAAGGGCGCGGGACTTCACGCCGCGAGCGGTTCCGGCATTACCAATGTGATCGTCTGGGGCAACAGCATCATCCATCGGGACGAGATTGCAGGGGCGGTGGATAACGTGACGGGCGCTCGCAGTGTCCTGTCGCATTGCTGTGCGCCGGAGCTGACGGACGTGGCTGGGTGCGTGACGGCCGATCCGAAGCTGAACTTCGGCAAAAAGGCGAAGTTGCCGTATTACGCGATTTTAGGCAACTCGCCGTGCAAGAATGCCGGAAAGAAGGCAGCGTGGATGGACGCGGCGACCGATCTCGTCGGCAATCCGCGCATCTACGGCGGCGCGCCTGACATGGGCTGCTACGAGAGCCAATCCGGCGGCATGCTGCTGATCGTGCGATAGGGTCATGACCGGTGGCGCTGACGCCGCGCCGCGTCCCCAACCGATTACCCTAAGTCAGGGTCTCGCCCTGCGGTTGTTTTTTCGTATAGATTCGCTTGACGATTTCAAATTTCGGCGAGCCGAAGTTGATGAGCAGTCCGTGTTCGATGCCGGTCGTGCACAGGTAGTTGATCAGCTGCGCGACATGGACAGGGGCGATTTGCTCGTCGCTCATGCCGGAGAATCTGTCTCGTTGACTTTGCATGCCG
>JAEDMC010000217.1 GCA_016303225.1 Kiritimatiellia bacterium | reverse complement strand
TCGGAACGGATAAGCGCTGAAAGCATCTAAGCGCCAAGCCTCCCCCAAGACAAGATCACCCAGACGCAAGTCTCTCAAGCGCGGTCGTAGACCACGACCTCGATAGGCCGCAGGTGTAAGCGCAGCGATGCGTTGAGCTGAGCGGTACTAATCGCGCGTGCGGCTTAGCTTATTTTCGACTTCACTAGAAGCGGATCTTCCGCCTCTCGTGCGTCGCGGTTCTCTTTAGCTCCAAGCTTGCGGCTTTTTTGCCGGTGGCCATGGAGGAGCTGTCATACCCGTTCCCATTCCGAACACGGAAGTCAAGGGCTCCATCGCCGAGGGTAGTGCGGGACTCGCCCGTGCGAGAGTAGGACGCCGCCGGCTTTTTTCATTTCATGAAATCCGCCCCAAGGGCGGGCAATTCCGTGGACGCGAGTCCACGGTTTTTTGCTACACTATGGTCGTGAACCGAATTACCTTTTACGTGAATTCCGACAAGGCCGGAGCAGAAGACGAGAAAGAACGGCTTCAGCTCTTTGCGAAGGGCCTTGGCATGGTCTGTTCAGATGAGAATCCAGAGGTTGTCGTCGTTCTTGGTGGTGATGGAACGATGCTCTCAGCCGTCCATCGCTATCCTGGAATTCCGTTGATCGGGTTGAATCTCGGGTCGTTGGGGTATCTCTCGGGAGTGGAACGGCCCAATTTTGACTCAGCCATACGTGCGCTTCATGATGGCCAATTCGCGATTTCAAATCGGACCGCACTTTCCGTCAATGGACGTGTGGCCTTGAACGATGTGGTCGTCTCGCGTGGTGTCTCCGGTCATGCGGCGGTCATTGAACTCTATGTCGACAATCGGATGGCGACGAGTTTTTTCGCCGATGGACTCGTCATCGCGACGCCAACTGGATCGACCGCCTATTCTTTGGCGGCAGGAGGACCGATCCTAACCCCTGATTCCCAGTCCTTTGTGATCACCCCAGTGTGTCCCCATGCCCTGACGTCACGCCCTCTTGTCGTACGCGACTCGTCAACGCTGCGGGTGAAGCTCCGTGTTCGTCCCGGTGCGGAGGCTCTTGAGATTTTCGCCGATGGTGAATCACTCGGTTCTCTTACCGCGGATTCTGAACTTGTGGTTACGAAGGACTCTTTCGGCGTGCCTCTAGTGGAGCTTGCGGGTTACAATCCCTACTTGGTTCTCAGTCGAAAACTCGGTTGGTCAGGAAGTGCGATTAGGTGATTTTCAATGACTGAACTCGAAGAACGCATTGGATATCGTTTCACGAACAGGGCGCTCCTTGAACGCGCGCTGAATACGCCGTCGGTGCGTATGGTCGATCCCTCTGCCAAGGACAATCAGCGTCTCGAGTTTCTGGGGGATGCCGTTTTCGGGCTTCTTTCCGCCGATTCCGTCTTCAGGAAGAATCCTGACGACCAGGAAGGCCTGCTGACGGTCCGACGGACGCATCTTGTGTCGGGCGTCGCACTAGCCGCGGCCGCGGAGAAGCTCGAGCTCAGGAAATGGCTTCATCGAAATGTCGGTGCGCATGAGATTCCGCCTCACGCGAAACTGCTGGCAGATGCCCTTGAGGCCATCATGGGTGCGATTTGGCTGGATGGCGGCCTCGAGTCCGCCCGCGCTTTTTTCCAGCGCCTTGAGCTGCCTTTCGACGAGAAATTCAATGAGTGGGACGCGAACCCCAAGGGATTCCTTCAGATGAAGGCACAGGCCTTGACGCCTCCGCGGAAACCGTCCTACAAGGTCAAGAAGATTGAAGGCTCCGCGCACGAGCCCATCGTGACCGTCGAGGTTTCCGTGCCGACTCTCGGCACTGTCGAGGCCACGGCGATTTCCAAGTCTGCGGCGGAGGTGGCCGCCGCCGCCGCGTTGCTAGCGAAATTGCAGGAGCGAAATGATTCCTCCGAACATGAAGATTAATCGTGCGGAGACATTGCGCTACATGCGCATGGGGACGGTCGAACCAGATGCCATTCTCAACGAACGCCTGAATCGAGTTGAAGGGGAAGTGCTCGCGGCTTGCCGTCCAGTTTCGTACTGGAGACTGGAGACAGTGTCAGTGGGAGAAATCCCCGGAAGGATTCAGATTGGCCCGTTATCCGTCCAGTCCTGTGCACTTGCCCGTACGCTTGTCGGTTGTCGGCATGCATTCCTCTTCTGCGCGACGCTTGGAGCTGGTGTGGACGCTCTGCTGCGGCGCTATTCCCAGATCAGCGGCGCAGATGCCCTGATGGCGCAGGCCGCTGCCACGGCGGCCATTGAGTCCTATTGTGATTCCTGCCAGGTCGCGCTGTTGAAGGAACCTGCCGTCGCCGGCGAAAAACTTCGCATGCGATTCTCCCCAGGCTATGGGGATCTTCCGCTGGAGACGCAGCGTCCCCTGCTGCAGATTCTCGACAGCGGGCGTCGGGCCGGCATCGTCCTTTCCGATACGATGCTGATGATTCCCTCTAAGTCCGTCAGCGCGATCATTGGCGTGGGAGCACCTCTGGCGTCTCCGCCGTTCTCGGGTTGTAGAAGTTGCTCAAAGGTCGACTGTGCCTACCGCAAGGTCTGATGCAGGGCAAACTATGGTATACTAGCCGCGATGAATCTAGCTGAACTCTTGAAGACCCGTATCCTGATGCTGGATGGCGGAATGGGTACCCAGTTGCAGGCGAGAGGTCTGCAGCCCGGTGAAATTCCTGAACTCTGGAATCTAACCCACCCCGCCGACATTCAGGCTGTCCACGCCGACTATTTCGCGGCGGGGGCGGACATCGTGCTTTCCAATACCTTTGGCGCAAATCCCGTCAAGTATCATGGCGATGCTCCGCTCGCCGACGTGATCAAGGCGGCGATTCGGAATGCTCGTATCGCCGCAGATGCCGCAGGCGGACGCCCCCGCTACGTCGCTCTTGACGTGGGCCCCACTGGACGTCTTCTCAAGCCTGCCGGGGACTATGCCTTTGACGATGCGTATGCATCCTTCACCGAACAGATCCGCATCGGTGCGGAGGCAGGAGCTGATCTGATCGTCATCGAGACGATGAGCGACACCTACGAGCTTAAGGCCGCCGTTCTTGCCGCAAAGGAGAACTGTTCGTTGCCCGTCATCGTGACCGTGGCGTTGGGTGAGGACGGCAAGTTGTTGACTGGGGCGAGCCCGGAAGTTGTCGGCGCGATGCTGGAAGGTCTGCATGTTGACGCCATAGGCTTCAACTGTGGACTGGGTCCAGATCTGCTTCTACCGTACTTGAAGCGGTTGGCGGCATCTACCAATCTCCCGCTTGTCGTCAAGCCCAATGCGGGGCTCCCCAGGGTCGTGGATGGGGAAACTGTCTTCCTCGTTGGCCCCGAGGCCTTCGCGAAGGATGTTGGAGAGCTTGTGAAGGCCGGCGCCGTGATCGTCGGAGGATGCTGCGGAACGACGCCGTCGCACATCGCCGCCGTCCGCAGGCTGCTGGACGATCCGTCCTTTGCGGCGGGTGTCAAACCGTCACGCGAGGTCGTCGAAAAGACGGTCGTGACCTCTTATTCGCGGGCGATGGAAATTCCGTTCGACGATTCGCTGATCATCGGCGAACGCATCAACCCAACCGGTAAGAAGAAACTCAAAGAGGCCTATCGCACCGGTGACACGGGGTACGTGCTCCGCGAGGCCATTGCCCAGGTCGAGGCCGGGGCCCATCTGCTGGATGTCAACGCGGGCGTCCCGGGGATCGACGAGCCCGCTGTGCTGGACGAGACCGTCCAGGCCATTCAGGGAGTCACAGATCTGCCGCTGCAGATCGACACGTCGGATGCAAAGGCGCTCGAGCGCGCACTGCGCCACTACAACGGCAAGGCCCTGGTCAATTCCGTCAACGGCAAGGACGAGGTGATGGACGCCGTCTTCCCTCTCGTCGCCAAATATGGTGGCGTCGTGGTGGCGCTGACATTGGACGAGGCGGGGATTCCGCCCACGGCGGAGGGACGCCTGGCCATCGCGAAGAAGATCCTCGCGCGCGGTGCGGAATTCGGACTCCGCCCCTGTGACTTCATCGTCGATGTGCTCTGCCTCGCGGTCAGTGCAGACGCGACGAGCGTGCCGGTGATTCTCGAGTCGCTTAGACTTGTCCGAACGGAACTGGGCTGCCGGACCGTTCTCGGTGTCTCCAACGTCTCCTTTGGACTTCCGGCGCGACCGCTCCTGAACGCAACGTTCTATTCTCTCGCGCTTCAGGCCGGACTCACCACCGCCATCGTGAACCCGCTTTCGGTCGAGATGATGACCGCCTACAGGTCCTGGCGCGCGTTGTCGGGACGCGATCGCAATTGCGAGG
>JAEDMC010000024.1 GCA_016303225.1 Kiritimatiellia bacterium | reverse complement strand
TCGGAGGCAGGACGGCGACAAAGTCGACAGCATGCCCCCGAATTGGAATCTGTGTGACCGACTACGCACAGTTGACTGGGCAGGCAGATTTTTAGTAATCTATGCACAATTAATAACAAAATAAGTTAATAACTGTCGCGAGTTCTTCAAGGAATACATTTTCAGGATCATCATCAAGGGAGAGCGGCCGTGACACGCATTGAACAGTTCGGATGGCGGGGCGCCGTGGAGCCCGGGATCGGGCGCGTGGTGAGCGCGCACGGCGATTACTACCATCTTGTCTGCAACGAACAGCCGACGGGGGAGATCCTCGCGCGGAAGAAAAAAAGCGCCTTCATGCGCATGAAGACCGTCGCGCCCGTCAACATGAAGGGCAAGAAGATCTCCGAGGAGCGTGCCGAGCTGCCGCCGCAGCCGCTCACGGGCGACTTCGTGCGGTTCCGCTACAACGCGCAGGGCGAGTCGATGATCACCGAGGTCCTGCCGCGGTTCTCGCACTTCGAGCGCAAGGACCCGACGGCGAAGCGCACCTCGCAGACGCTCGCGGTCAACTTCAATACGCTCTTCGTGATGATGTCATTGAACGAGAACTTCTCGACGGCACGCATCAGGCGGTATCTTGATCTCGCTCAGGACATGGGCGCGGCGGAAGTCGTCGTGGTCGTCACGAAGGTCGACCTCAGGCAAGACGGCGACGAGGAGTTCTTCGACGAGCTCAGGGAGGAAGTCGGCGATGCGGCACGTATTCTCGAGATCTCGTCCCTGACCGGAGAGGGCATGGATCTGGTCAATGAGTACGTGAAGCCGGGACAGACGCTCGCCTTCATCGGCTCGTCGGGTGTCGGCAAGTCGACCTTGCTTAATACGCTGATGGGCGAGGAATGGCAGGCGACGCAGGAGATTCAGGAATGGAGCGGGAAGGGACGTCACACCACGACGAGCCGCGAGCTTGTGATGCTGCCGTCGGGCGCGATGGTCATCGACACGCCTGGCATCCGTGAGATCGGGATGGTCGGCGAGATTGACGACTTGCAGGCGAAGGGCGAGTCCACGCACCGGTGGAGGAAGTGAGATGATCAGGGCAATCTTCACCTATGCTCCGTTTGCCGTCGGCCTGCTGATCATGTTCGGACTGATCTTCCCGAATTGCCGCCAGCTGCAGCTGCGGACGCGGACGCAGGCGATCTGGGCGATGGTGATTCTCTTGTGCTGTTCGAAATTCCTCTGCTTCAAGGCGTTCGGCGGACACGCCTTCAATCCCGATCTGCCCGCGCTGGTCATCTGGATCTGGGACTGGCTTTACTCCGGAGCGATCATTCTCGCGGCGCTGGCGCTGCTCACCGTGTTTTTCCGCTTCCGCGCAAAGTTGTGGGTGCTGCCGGTTCTTGCGTGGGGCCTCGCGGCATGGGGTCTTTACAATGGGTTTTGCGTTCCGGCGGTACACGAGGTCGAGCTCAAGTATTCCGACCTGCCCGCGTCTTTGGACGGCTACCGCATCGTGCAGCTCTCGGATCTTCACTGCTCCAGCGCCGCACGGCGCTGGCGGACACAAGCGGTGGTAGATAAGGTCAACGCCCTGAAGCCCGATCTCATCTGCCTCACGGGCGATCTGGCGGACGGTAAGGCGAGCCGCATCGCGCGGCATCTCGAGCCGATTAAGGAGCTTCGCGCGAAAGATGGCGTTTATGCCTGCACGGGCAATCACGAGTACTATCACGACTACTATGGATGGACGATGCATTTCTATGAGAAGGCAAGGGACATCCGTTTCCTCGCGAATGCGTGTGCGATTCCCCGTCCGGGGCTGGCGGTTGCGGGCGTGCCGGACAGGGCGGGCAGGGAGCGCGGGCTCGATGCCGTGCCTGATCCGCGCGGGGCTTTTGCCGCGGCGACCAATGGGGAGTTCCGCGTGCTCCTGCAGCACCGTCCGAAGGGCGCAGAGGAAAACTGCCGCGAGGTCGGCGTCGACCTGCAGCTTTCGGGACATACTCACGGCGGCATCGCGCCGCTCCTGAGCTGGCTGGTCAAGCTGCACAACGGCGGCTATGTGCGCGGACTCTATCCCGCGCCCGGGCGGTTGGGCGATCGCTACCTTTACGTCTCGCCGGGCTCCGGACAGTGGGCGGGCTTTCCGATGCGCTTTTTCAACGATTCAGAAATCACGCTTCTGACGCTCCGTCGGCGGAAGTGATATAATTCGAGAACCATGAACAACAAGACACTGAAGATGGCGATGGCGGCGCTGGCGGTTTCCGCGGCGACTGGGGCGAATGCGATGCTCACGGACGACGAGGCGCTGAAGGCGGCGCGCGAGGTCCTCGGCAGGATGACGCTCGAGGAGAAGACGATGATGCTCGGCGGCTCGGGCACGATGACGCTCGCGGCGATTCCGCGTGTCGGCATCATGAAGGAATGGACGATGAGCGACAACTCGTCGACCGTCCGCCCGGCGATGAACCGCTGGAACTGGGGCTACGTCGAACCGAAGAGCGAGAACACGAAGCTCCCGTCCCTCTCGGCCCTTGCGCAGACGTGGGACGTCAAGTGGGCGAAGAAGCACGGCGAGGTGCTGGGCGCGGAGATGCGCGACCGCGGGGTGGACGAACTGCTTGGGCCGGGCGTCAACATCTGCCGCACTCCTCTCAATGGACGCAACTGGGAGTATCTCGGCGAGGATCCGGTCCTCGCGGCGGAGATGTGCGTGCCGCTCATCAAGGGCATCCAGAGCTACGACGTCGCGGCGACGGTGAAGCACTTCTGCCTCAATAACCAGGAGATGGCGCGGACGACGGTTGACACGCACTGCGACGACCGCACGCTCAACGAGATCTACCTGCCGGCCTTCCGCGCGGCGGTGAAGGACGCGGACGTTCTCTGTCTGATGACGAGCTACAACAAGATCGACGGCAACTGGGCGAGCGAGAACAAGTACCTGCAGAAGGGGCTCCTGCGCGACCGCTGGGGCTTCAAGGGGCTCATCGTGACAGACTGGGGCGGGCAGCACTCGACCGACTACGCGGCCAACAACGGCGGCGGCGTCGAAATGCATTGGGGACAGGGCATCAAGTACAACTACTATGCGATCTCCAACCGCTTTCCGCTCGCCGAGGCCGTGCGGGCGAACAAGGTGCCAGCGGCGACGGTGGACGAGATGGCGCTCCGCACGCTCTACGTGATGGCGAAGACGGGTTTCTTGACCGGCGCGCCGCGCAGGAAGGGAGAGCGTAACACGAAGAAGCATCAGGAGATCGCGCGCGAGGAGGCGGCCGATTCGATCGTCCTCCTCAAGAACGAAGCCGGCGTGCTGCCGATTGAGGATGATGTCCACAGCATTCTCGTCATCGGCAAGAACGCGGACGTGAAGCAGTGCGGCAAGGGCTGCTCTGGCGAGGGCAATGTGCCGTATGAGGTCACGCTCTTCGAAGCGATTACGAATCGCTGTCTGGATGTTGCCGTCAAGCTGATGCCGTTCTGCGCGAAGGTGGAGCTCAAGAAGACGGACACGTCGGCTGCGGCGATCGCAGGCGGACACGCCCATCAGAAGACGTCGTCGGCCTATTGCTCGGAAGAAGAGCTCAAGGCGGCGGCAGATGCGGCCGACGTCGTCATCGTCTTCACCGGGACGGAGCTCGGCTATCAGGAGAACATGGAGTCGGAGAGCCGCGACCGCGAGTCGATGAACCTGCCGAAGGAGCTGGAGGCGGCGATGCACACGATTCTCGGCTGGAATCACAAGCGGCTCGTAGTCGTCTCGCGTTCGGGAACGCCCGTCGGATACACTTGGGTCGATAAGGCGAAGACGCTCGTGCAGACCTCGTACCTCGGCATGGAGGAGGGCAATGCGATTGTCGACGTGCTGACCGGCAAGGTGAATCCCTCGGGCAAGCTCTGCCAGACCTGGCCGAAGAGCTATGCCGACACGGCCGTCGCGCAATGTGGCACGTATAATGCGACGAATGTCGTCTACAACGAGCGCTTCTACGTCGGCTACCGCTGGCACGACCACAAGCAGATCGAGCCGCTCTTCCCGTTTGGCTTTGGCAAGAGCTACACGACGTTCGAGTACGGTGCGGTGTCCGTCACCAACAGGAAGGTCTCGGTGACCGTCACCAACACGGGCAAGGTGAAGGGCAAGGAAGTCGTTCAGTTCTACGCGGCGTATCCGAACGCGAAAGTCGAGCGGTGCGTGAAGGAGCTGAAGGGCTTCGACAAGGTCTCGCTCAAGCCGGGCGAGACGAAGACGGTGAAGTTCAACGTGTCGCCGCGCGATCTCGCCTACTGGGACAAGTTCCTGCACCGTTTCCGCACGGACGCGGGAGACTACGAGATTCTGGTCGGCTCCTCCTCGGCCGACATCCGCGGCAAGGCCACGATCCACATCGACCGCGACCAGCTCTTCGACGACTGATTGCCGAATGCCCGTTATGTCAAGAAAGATCATTTATCTGTTGCTCGGCCTGACCGCTTGGACGGCGGGTGCCGGGACGGTGGCGCGGATGGAGCCTTATCATGGGGCGCCGGCCGTCATGGTCAACGGCGAGGCGGTGCCGCCGATGACGGTGACCCTGCTGTCGCGCGGCATCCAGGGCGAGGCGCGCGCAGCGTACATGAAGAAGCTCGGCGAGGCCGGGATCAAGGTCTACTACGTCACGTGCGCGACGCGCTGGCTGCAGCCCGGCGACGCGGCGAAGGGCGTGCCGGACGGCGTGACTGCGGCGGTGCGGGGAGTCCGGCAGATTCTGGACTCGGTCCCGGACGCCCGCGTGATGCTGCGGCTCAACGTGAGCCCGCCGCGCGACTGGGTGAACGCGCATCCAGAGGAGCAGCTCGCCTATGACGACGGCTCGCACCGAAAGGTCATCTGCACGTCGGTCGGTTGCGAGCCGATCGACGGCATGCATTCGCTCTGCTCCGAGGCGTGGATGGCCGAGGAGGACAAGGCGCTCGCGGATTTCTTCGGCGAATTCGCTAAGTATCCCGAGTTCGAGCGGGTGATCGGCACGTTCCTCTGCGCGGGCGGGACGAGCGAGTGGTATTATCCGCAGGGCCTGACGACCGGGGACGGACATTACGGCGACTTCTCCGCGCCGTTCCGCCGGTTCTACGGCGACTTCCTGCGGCGCAAGTACGGCACGGTCGAGGAGTTGCGCCGCGTGTGGAAGCGTCCGGACGCCACCTTCGAGAAACCGCTCATTCCGACGATCGCGGAACGCGAGTTCATCGACGGGGCGGACGAGAAGATCCTGAAGGCGCTGCGCCAGTGGGAGACGGCGGGGCGCACGATCGGACTGAACGTCGACATGAACGCCCGCGAGCCGACGAACTGCGGCGTCTTCCTGAACGCGAACGGCTACGCGCACGTCGCCGACTTCTTCACGGCGTGGCACGAGTCGACGGCGCGGACGATCGTCCATTTCGCCGAGACGCTGAAGCACCTGAAGCCGAACCTGCTGGTCGGCGCGTTCTACGGCTCGTACGGCTGCCAGAGCTTCTTCGACGGATCGACGGCTTCGGGGACGCGAGTGATCCTCGACTCGGGCAAGGTGGACTTCCTGGCGGCGCCTGGAGTCTACAACAACCGCGAGCCGGGCGGCATCGTCGCCCAGCGCGAGATGCAGGACTCGTTCCGCCTGCGCAACATGATCTACATCTGCGAGGACGATTCGCGCACGCACCTCTGCGAGCCATGGATGCAGCGCGACGCGATGGCGCTCTACGGCGTGAAGGACTCGCTCGAGACGCTCAAGCGCGACTTCGCGCGCAACATCTGCGAGGACATCCACGGCTGGTGGTTCGACATGGGCGCCGGATGGTACGACGATCCGCAGATTCTCGCGCTCTTCCGCCGCCAGCAGGAGATTGCGCGCTTCGCCTATTCGCTCGATCGCACGAAGCGCAACGACATCGCGCTCGTCTACGACACGGAGAGCGTCCATCACGTCTCGCAGAGGACGAGCAACCTGGTGCTGGACTATTATCGGACGAGCGACCTCGGACGGATCGGTGCGCCGGTCGACTACTATTTCCACAACGATCTCGCCGACCCGCGGATGCCTGACTATCGGCTGTACGTGATGCTGAACCAGTACTACCTCACGGACGCCGAGCGTGAGGCGGTTTACGCGAAGGCGCGGCGGAACGGCGCGACGGTGCTGTGGCTTTACGCGGCGGGATTCGTCAATCCGAAGGCGGAGAAGGTGATGGACGTCCGGAACGTCGAGAAGACGGTTGGCATGAAGCTCGGGTTCATCGATCGGACGTTCTTCCCGCATTTCCGCGTCGATCCCTCGTCGCATCCGTCCCTTGAGGGAGCCTCGGGTTCGCGGAGGTACGGAGTCATCGACCGCGACGTACACAGCAATATCTGGATTGGTCCGGTTCTGCAGGCGCAGTACCTCAACCCCGGCTTCTACGTCGACGATCCGAACGCGACGGTACTCGGCCGCTACTGCTGCAACGGCAAGGCGGCCCTGGCGACGGTCGAGACGAATGGCGTGCGGAGCGTCTATTGCGCGACGGCGGTGGTGCGCAGCGACCTTCTCGCGTCCATCGCCGAGTGGGCGGGGTGCCACCTCTACCTGCACGGCGACGACGTTCTCTACGCGAACGAAAGCTTCGTGGCGATTCACGCGAACTCGGACGGCAGGCGCACGATCCGCCTCAAGAGGAAGTGTTCGCCCTACGAACTCTACGAGAAGCGCTTCTACGGACATGACGTCGACCGCTTCGAAGTCGAGCTCAAACTTGGGGAAACCCGCATGTGGAGTCTGCGGTGACCGTGACCGAGACTTCCGGTGTCCGCGCTGGCGCGTAATTTGATATAATACAGCAAACGGTTTAACACCAATAAGGAACAAACAATGGTCTACTCGACTGAGGTACAGCATCAGTGCCCCCTGATGAAGGGGTGCAATCACGGTCCTGCCCCGATCCCGGAAGAGGGCAAGTGGGTTCAGGCGAAGCAAATCAAGGACATCAGCGGTTACACGCACGGCGTGGGCTGGTGCGCGCCGCAGCAGGGCGCCTGCAAGCTTTCGCTGAACGTCAAGAACGGCATCATCGAGGAGGCCCTCGTCGAGACGATCGGTTGTTCGGGCATGACGCACTCCGCCGCGATGGCGTCCGAGATCCTCGTCGGCAAGACGCTCCTTGAGGCGTTGAACACCGACCTCGTCTGCGACGCGATCAACACCGCGATGCGCGAACTCTTCCTCCAGATCGTCTACGGCCGCACGCAGAGCGCGTTCTCCGAGGGCGGTCTCGTGATCGGTGCGGGCCTTGAGGACCTCGGCAAGGGTCTCCGTTCGATGGTCGGCACGATGTACGCGACGAAGGCGAAAGGGCCGCGCTACCTCGAGATGACCGAGGGCTACTGCACGCGCATGGCGCTCAACAAGAAGAACGAGGTGATCGGCTACGAGTTCGTCTCGCTCGGCAAGATGACCGACTTCATCAAGAAGGGTCTCACTCCGAACGAGGCGTGGGAGAAGGCGAAGGGCCACTACGGACAGTTCGAGGGCGCGGCGAAGTACATCGACCCCCGCAAGGACTAAGCGAAAGGAGCTTTGAAAATGGCATGCAACAAGAAGTGCGCGAAGCCGGCCGCTGAGGCCGCCGCCAAGAAGTCCGGCGAGAAGCTGTTCGAGGGCTACGAGCGTCGCGAGGCGAAGATTCTCGCGGCTCTTAAGCCGTACGGCATCAAGTCCATCGAAGAGTGCGCGGCGATCTGCAAGGAGGCTGGCATCGACCCCTACAAGATCGTCGAAGAGACCCAGCCGATCTGCTTTGAGAACGCGAAGTGGGCGTACACGGTCGGCGCGGCGATGGCGCTGAAGAAGGGCTGCAAGAAGGCGAAGGATGCGGCGGCGGAGATCGGCGTCGGCCTCCAGGCGTTCTGCATCCCGGGTTCGGTCGCGGAGAACCGTCAGGTCGGCCGCGGTCACGGCAACCTCGGCGCGATGCTGCTCGACGACGAGACGAAGTGCTTCGCGTTCCTCGCGGGCCACGAGTCGTTCGCGGCGGCGGAGGGCGCGATCAAGATCGCGCTCAACGCGAACAAGGTCCGCAAGACCGACCTCCAGGTCATCCTGAACGGCCTCGGTAAGGACGCGGCGTACATCATCTCGCGCATCAACGGGTTCACGTACTGCAAGACGCAGTTCAATCCGAAGACCGAGAAGGTGAAGGTCGTCTCGAAGACGGCGTTCTCCAAGGGTCCGCGCGCGAACGTCCGCTGCTATGGCGCGGACAACGTTCCGGAAGGCGTGGCGATCATGCAGCTCGAGAACGTGGGCGTCTCCATTACGGGCAACTCCACGAACCCGACGCGCTTCCAGCATCCGGTCGCGGGCACCTACAAGAAGTGGTGCTGGGAGAACGGCCGCAAGTACTTCTCCGTCGCCTCGGGCGGCGGTACGGGCCGTACGCTCCACCCCGACAACATGGCGGCGGGTCCGTCCAGCTACGGCATGACCGACACGATGGGCCGCATGCACTCCGACGCGCAGTTCGCGGGCTCCTCTTCGGTGCCGGCGCACGTCGAGATGATGGGCCTCATCGGTATGGGCAACAACCCGATGGTTGGCGCGACCGTCGCGGTCGCCGTGGCTGTCGAGGAGAGCTTCAAGAAGTAATGCGCAAAGGGGAAGCGGCGTCTCGCCGCTTGTCGGAAACAGGGCGCCGCGGAAACCGCGGCGCTTCCTTTTTTGATATAATCGGTTCCTATGAGAATCAAGAAGACGATGATGCTGGCGGCGGTGGTCGCGGCGGTTGCGGCGGAGGCTGCGCAAGTGATCAAGCTGTCCGATGGATGGGAGTTCCGCCGCGCGGGCGGCGTGTGGGAGCGCGTGACTGTGCCGCATGACTGGGCGATTGCCGGGCCCTTCGACAAGGAGATCGACAAGCAGGTCGTCGCCATCGTCGAGAACGGGGAGAAGAAGGCGGGCGAGAAAACCGGTCGCACCGGCTCCCTGCCGTTCATCGGCGAGGGCGAGTACCGCCGTACGGTGACGATTCCGTCCGGGACGGGCTACGCGTCGCTCGTCTTCGACGGCGTGATGAGCGAGCCGGAGGTTTTCTGCGACGGCGTCAAGGTCGGCGAATGGAAGAGCGGCTACAACGCCTTCGAGGTCGAGTTGCCGACGAAGGCCGGCGAGCATCAGATTCTCGTCAAGGCGAAAAACCGCGCCGAAAGCTCGCGCTGGTATCCTGGCGCGGGCATCATCCGTCCCGTGAAGCTCGTCCTCGGCAATGCCGTCGGCGTGAAGACATGGGGCAGCGCAATCTGGTCGCCGGACCTGAAGACGGTCAAGGTCAAGACCGAGTGCCGCGGCGAAGTCGGACGGATCGCGCATCGCATCCTGCTTGGCGATCGCGAGGTCACCGCGTCCGAGACCGGCACGCTGACGGGCGACTTCGAGCCGTGGTCGCCGGAGAATCCGAGGCTCTACACGCTGGTTACCGAGGTCTATGCGAAGGACGGGACGCTCGCCGACCGCAAGGAGGAACGCTTTGGTGTGAGGACGCTCAGGTACGGGGACGGCAAGTTCCTGCTGAACGGCACCGCGCGCAAGTTCAAGGGCGTGTGCCTCCACCACGATCTCGGGCCCTTGGGCGCGGCGTTTGACAAGGACGCGTTTCGCCGGCAGATGACGCTCCTCAAGGAAATGGGCTGCGATTCGCTTCGCACCTCGCACAACATGCCGGGCGAGGAGCAGCTGGAGGTCTGCGACGAACTCGGAATCATGGTGATGGCCGAGTCGTTCGACTCGTGGCAGCTGGCGAAGGTCAAGAACGGATACAACCTCTTCTTCGACGACTGGTGGAAGAAGGACGTTCGGAACCTGGTGGAGAAGTGCCGCAATCATCCCTCTGTCGTGATGTGGTCGATCGGCAACGAAGTCTACGAGCAGAACACGGACGCTGGCGCGGCGCTTTCGCGCGCACTGCAGGAGGAGTGCCACAAGTACGATCCCGATCCGAACCGCAAGGTCACGCAAGGACTCTCGTGGATGCCGAACGCGATCAAGAACGGGCTCAACGCGGTGATGGAGATTCCCGCCGTCACCTATCGCCTGCCGTTCTACGAGGCGATGTACAGGGACACGAAGACGGGCATCGTCCTTGGTGCGGAGACGGCCTCGACCGTCTCGAGCCGCGGCGAATACTTCTTCCCCGTCGTGCCGACGAACTGTCCGTTGCACGCGAACCTCCAGTGCACAAGCTATGACGTCGAATGGACGCCGTGGTCGAACCTGCCGGACGACGACTGGGCGACGCAGGACGACCATCCGTGGACAATCGGCGAGTTCGTGTGGACGGGCTTTGACTATCTGGGCGAGCCGTATCCGTACGACACGGCCTGGCCGAGCCGTAGCGCCTACTTCGGCATCCTCGACCTCGCGGGCATTCCGAAGGACCGCTACTGGCTCTACCGCAGCCGCTGGAACGAGACGTCGCACACGCTGCACCTCGTGCCGCACTGGACCTTCCCCGGACGCGAGGGACAGGTGACGCCGGTCTACTGCTATACCGACTTCGACGAGGCGGAGCTCTTCGTGAACGGCAAGTCGCAGGGCCGTATCCGCAAGAATCCGAAGTCGCGCCTCGACCGCTATCGCCTGCGCTGGAACGACGTCGTCTATCAGCCGGGCGAACTGAAGGTCGTCGCCTACGACAGGAACGGCGCTGCGGCGCTGACGAAAACCGTGCGGACCGCGGGCGCGCCCGCGAAGGTGACGCTAGAGAAGCGGCGTTTCGGGAAGCTCCTCTTCGTCACGGCGAAGATCGTGGATGCGAACGGGACGCTGTGTCCCGACGCGGCGGACAACCTGTCCGTCTCCTGCGGCAGGGGGCTGCGCTTCAAGGCGATCTGCAATGGCGACGCGACGAGCCTCGAGTCGTTCGTCGAGCCGCACATGAAGGCGTTCCACGGACAGCTCGTCGCGATCTTCGAAGGCGAGGGCGACGAGGTGACGATTTCGCGCTGATTTTGGCTGCGAAAAATTGTCGAATTTACCCCCTTGCGCGACGAGGGCAAATTATGCTATACTATCAATCACTTTTCGGAGTAACGGGGTTGTGGCGCAATTGGTTAGCGCACTGGACTGTCGATCCGGGGGTTGCGGGTTCGAGCCCCGTCGACCCCGCCAATCTGAAAAGGCGATTCGGATGCCTCGTGGTGTAATGGTAGCACCCAAGATTCTGATTCTTGTTGTTGGGGTTCGAGTCCCTGCGAGGCAACCATTGAAATGAAGCTCGGCGCCAAGCCGAGTTTTTTTGTTTTATGGTATAATGTCCGTATGACGATTAATAGACGCGAATTCGTCTCTCTAACGCTTGGTTCCGTTGCTGCGGCAATGGCGGCTCCGGCGGTCGCTGAGGCTGGCGAAAAGCCGCTCTTGAAGATTGCCGTGATGAGCGATGTGCAGGGGTATCCGTTTCCCGAGGACGCGGGCATGCGGAACCTCGAACGGGCACTGGATGTGCTGGCGCCGCTCAAGCCGGACGTGGTTGTCACCAACGGCGACATCAACAACAGCGGCAACGACATGGATGCCGTCCGCTGGTACAAGGCGCGCTGTGACGTGCGGCTCGGAAAGATCCCGCACGTGTCCTGCGCTGGCAACCACGAGATCGGGTTCATTCATAAGGACCAGAAGGACGTTCGCACGCCGGCCGCCTGTGTCGCCGACTTCAATTCCGTCTTCGGCGAGGGGCCGTCCCCGCTCGTCCATCGCGTGATCGGCGGCTACGACTTCATCGCGCTGTCGCTCCTGTCCGTCTCCGGTTTCTCCGCAGATGACCTGAAGCCGCTCGGAGCGGCGCTCGACCGGGCGGTCGCGCGCGATGCGAAGAAGCCGATTTTCGTGATGACGCACTATCATCCGGCGGACACGGTCAACGACTCGTCGCACGGCGTCAAGAGCCGCGGCGGGCTGCTGCGCGAACTCCTGAACAGGTATCCGCAGGTCGTGAACATCTCGGGCCACACGCACAACCCCTTGCAGGATCCGCGTTCGATCTGGCAGGGTGAGTTCACGGTCGTCGACACGTCGACGCTGTGCTACGGATGCCTCGGCGGCAATCCGCCCGCCAACAACCAGATCTCGTGCCTCATTCCGTACGGACACGAGTCCGTCGGCTGCCTGCTGCTCGAGGTCTATGCGGACCGCCTTGTCTTCCGTCGCTTTACGGCGCGCGACCGCCGCGAGCTTGATCCGGAGAAGCCGTGGACGATGGCGCTCCCCTACGATCCGAAGCATCCGCAGTTCGACTTCGTTTCGCGTGCCGCCGCGACACCGGCGCCACAGCTGCCGAAGGACGCCGAGCCGACGCTTTGGTATGACTACGGCCTCATCTACATGATGTTCGCCGCGGCGGTCGATCCGACGTCCGTTTGCAGCTACCGCATCGAGATTGCGGAGAAGGGCGGGGTGACGAAGTCGTATTTCGTCATCGCCGACTACTATCGCATTCCCGAACACCGGCAGAACCGCATCGTCTTCCGCTTCCCGCCGAAGGCGACACGTCCGGGCGGCAAGTACCATTGCCGGATCTTCCCCGTCGGTTTTTTCGGCGCCGAGGGCAAGCCCTGCGAATGGGACTTCGACATCCGCGCCGACTATCCCGAAACCGAATTTATCCCCAACTGCATGCAGGAATAAGCAGATGAACATCAACAAGATCAATCCCTCGACTCTCAAGATCACCGACATGCGCTTCGCCGACATTGACGGCGCGCCGAAACGCTGCACCCTGCTGAAGCTCTACACGAACCAGGGCCTCGTCGGCTACGGCGAAGTGCGCGACGCCTCGAGCCGCACCTACGCGGCGATGCTCAAGAGCCGCATCCTCGGCGAGAATCCCTGCAACGTCGAGAAGGTCTTCCGCCGCATCAAGCAGTTCGGCGGCGACTCGCGCCAGGCGGGCGGCGTCTGCGCGGTCGAGCTCGCGTGCATGGACCTCGCTGGCAAGGCGTGGGGTGTGCCGTGCTGGCAGCTGATGGGCGGCAAGTGGCGGGACGAGATCCGCTGCTACTGCGACACCGACTCGGAGGGCGGCGGGCGCGACATGGGCAAGGCGCTCGTCGAGCGCATGAAGATGGGCTTCACCTTCCTCAAGATGGACCTCGGCATCGAGCTTCTGATGGGCGTCAAGGACGCGCTCATCGCGCCGCTCGGCTATCTCGACTACATGAAGAAGATGAAGCACGTCATCAAGACACCGCACGGGTCGATCGATCCGCGCGCGATGCGCGGCGAGGCGTACGACCTCTTCAACACGGCGCACGGCTTCACCGGCATCCACATCACCGAGAATGGCCTCGACTATCTCGAGAAGTACATGGCGGACGTCCGCAAGGTGATCGGCTGGGAAGTGCCGATTGCGATTGACCATATTGGACATATCCCGTACGAGGACTGTGTGCAGCTTCTCCGCCGTCTCGAGAAGTACCATCTCTCCTGGGCGGAGGATGTCCTCCCCTGGCGCAACGTTGAGCAGTGGCAGCAGCTGCACGCGGCGACCACGACGCCGCTTGGGACGGGTGAGGACATCTACCTCAAGGAGGACTTCATGCCGCTCCTCAAGAGCCACGCGCTCGCGGTCGTGCATCCCGACCTCCTCACGGCGGGCGGCATGCTCGAGACGAAGAAAATCGGCGACCTCGCGGAGGACTACGGCGTGCAGATGAACCTGCACATGGCCGAGAGTCCGATCGCCTGCATGGCGGCCGTGCATGTCGCCGCGGCGACCCGGAACTTCATGGCGCTCGAGCTTCACTCGGTGGACGTGCCGTGGTGGGGGGAGCTCGTGAAGCCCGCACTGTCCTACAAGGGCGGCTTCATCACGGTTCCGAACAAGCCCGGTCTCGGCATCGACGAGCTCAACGAGAAGCTCATCGCGAAGCATCCGTGCAAGGACTTCCCGCCGCCGTGGGCGCCCACCGACGAGTGGGACAAGGAATGGGCCAATGACCGTCGCTGGTCCTGACGGACCAGGCGCCGGTCGTAATGATGAATTGAGAATGATGAATTATGAATGACATGGGACGTCATTTAGCGGCCTTTTGTTCAGCGTTTTTCGTCCTTGCGGCACAGGGAGCGGCGGATGACGCTCCGTTCTGCGCGCTGAGGTTCGGGTTCCGCTACACGCAGCCGGACAGGTGGACTGAGATGCGGGCGGCGCTCGAGAAAAACCGCGCGGCGTTCGACGAGGTGTGGTTCTCGACGGGCATCAGCTTTCCGCCGCTCGCGTGGCACGAGGAGCATGCGCGGCAGTGTGCCGTGGCGGCGGCCGACTTGCGCAAGGTCGGCATCGTGCCGTCCATCGAGATCCAGACGATCATCGGGCATACGGATGGCATACTTGAGACGGGCGACTGTTCGGGACAGGACTGGGGGACGATGGTGTCGGCGGACGGGCTCGCGGCGAGGCGCCTTTCGTGTCCGCGCGATCCGAAGCTCATCGCCTACTTCACGCGCGTCGCTGAACTGCATGCGGTGTGGAAGCCCGGAACCGTCTGGGTGGACGACGACCTGTCCTATCGCAACCGGGCGCCGGTCCTGAAGCCGGAGAACAATCTGCCCGGCTGCTTCTGCGACAGGTGTCTCGCAGGTTTCGCGAAGGCGGAGGGGCGGACCTGGGAACGCGGCGAGCTGGCGCGGTCGATTCGCGCGGATGCGGAGGTGCGCCGGCGATGGGACGAGTATTCGTGCGCGGGCTTCGGCGAGCTGACGCGGGCGATTGCCACGGCAGTCCATCGCGTGTCGCCCGAGACGGTCCTCGGCTACCAGTACGGAGGACCGCCGCGGCTTGCGATTCCGCGCGGACTTTATGACGGGAGCGGAAAGTCCGTGAGGCTCCGTCCGGGCGCCGGCGCGTATTGGGATGTCGATGCGCATCAGCAGCTGGACAAGGCCTACTACCTGCAGACGACCCTCTGTGCTGCGCGCAAGGAGCCATGGATCGGCGCGTGCTGTCCCGAAATCGAGACGTGTCCGCGCACGTTCGCCTGCCGCACGGCGCAAGGAGTGGTCCTCGAGGCCTTCGAGAACCTCGTGCTCGGCATGGATTTCCTCAGCATGTTCGTCGCGGATGCGCGGACGGACGAGTCGATGGCGTTTTACGCGGACCGCCTCTTCCCCCGGCTGGCGGCGGCGCATTCGTTCCTGAAGGGCTATCGAGACGCGAACAGAGGGACGCGTCCGTGCGGCTTTTCCGTGGCGGACGAGGTTCCAGCGAAGTTCGTCGCCTGTCGCGGCATTCCGATCGCTCCGGCGATGGGGCGGTCGTTGGGTCCGTTGCCGGACGTCAAGAAGATTCCGGCCCGAACGGCAGGTGCCGAGTGGATGGCGGGAGGCCGCGCCAAGGAGACGCTGGTGATGCAGGTCGTCTCGTCCGTGGCGCTGACGAACTTCTACGCACAGTGCGACAACGCCGCCGGAAACCGCCTGCCGGTCCTTTTCGAGGAGGCGGTGATGGCGTTTGCGATGCCGCGTGTGAAAGAGGACGGGACGCTCGTGTCGGTGGCGTTCGTCAACGCTTCGATCGACCGGCAGGATCCGGTCGCTGTCCGCTTGCGCGGCGTCCCGACGAATGTGCAGGTGGCGGTCTGGCATCAGCCTGAGGCGGAGCCGGTTGAGATCGGTCTCGTGCGTTGTGGCGGAGACGTTCGCGTCCGTCTGCCGCGCATCGGCGCGTGGGAATGCGGGTATCTCATTTTCAAGTGAGGAGGGACACATGCTGAAGGAGAAATTCGATCTGACGGGGAAGACGGCGCTGGTGACCGGCTCGACGCGCGGCATCGGCAAGGCGATCGGCGATGTGTTCGAGGAATACGGCGCGAAAGTGATCCGTCACAACACCAAGGTCTGCGATCTCGCGGATCCGAAGGCGATTGACGCGTTCTTCGACCAGCTGGAGAAAGACGGGTTGCTGCCCGACATCCTGGTCTGCAACGCGTCGATTCAGGCGAAGATTCCGTGGACGGAGTTTCCGCTCGACGAGGCGCAGAAGGAGATGCAGGTCAACTTCTTTGCGACGCTGCGGATGTTCCAGCGGTGCTATCCGAAGATGAAGGCGCAGAAGTGGGGGAGGCTCATCACCGTCGGTTCGGTGAACGAGAGCCGTCCCCATCCCGACATGTGCGTTTACGCGGCGACGAAGTCCGCGCAGGAAAATCTTGTGAGGGGGCTCGCGCGGCAAGTCGCGTCCACGGGCGTCACGGTCAACAACATCGCGCCCGGCGTCTTCAATACCGACCGCAACAAGGAGTGTCTCGCCGATCCGGTGTATGGTCCGAAGGTGACCGCGGCGATTCCGCTCCATGACTATGCCGTGCCGGAGGATGCGGCGGGAACGGCGCTCTTGCTGGCGTCGGATGCGGGGCGGTACATCACCGGCGCGTCGATCAAGGTCGACGGCGGATTGTCGCTGCCGGGGTGAGGTTTTAGTCGCAAAGAACGCAGAGAAAAGAAAGGGAAAGTAAATGCCATCACTCGCCAATATGCGTACGAAGGCCAAAGAGGCCGGATTGATGAAACTCGACAAGCTGATCGCGAACCGCCAGCGGATCCCGGACTGCGAGATCCCGATTCCGATCGAGGAGCTCTGCAAACGTTACGAAAAGCTCTACACGGGCTGCATCAACGACGTGATGCGCGAGCTGTGTCTCCTGAACCAGAACCTGCCGTCGGACATCATGCCGCTTCGCGACGAGATGGTCGTCTGCGGCGAGGCGTTCTGCGTGAAGTCTGCCCCGAACTGCATGATCGAGGGCGAGATGACCTTCCGCGCGCAGATGCTGGACGACTTCAAGCCGAACGGCGTCGTCGTGTGGGACACGAGCGAGGACACCGAGGCATCCCTCTGGGGCGGCGTCATGACGGCGACGGCGATCACGAAGGGCATTCGCGGCGCGGTCATTGCGGGCGGCATCCGTGACACGAAGCAGATCCTCGAGCAGAAGTTCCCCGTGTTCTACAAGTACCGCACCTCGAACGGCTCGCTCGGCCGCTGCATGATCACGCACTATCAGGTGCCGATCCGCATCGGCAAGGTTACGGTTCGTCCCGGCGACATCATCTTCGGCGATATCGACGGCGTTCTCTGCATCCCGCGCGAGATCGCGTATGACGTCCTCCTGCGCGCCGAGGGCATCGAGCGCAATGAGGTTGATATCTTCAGCTGGGTTCACCAGGGCGACACCATCAGCGAAATCATCGACAAGGGCGGCTACTTCTAAGGTTGAGGTTGAGGAGGTAAGATCATGATGAAAACGTTTGTGATTGTCTTTTGTCTAGCGTCCTCCGTCCTCTCGGCTCGAGCGGAGTTCAAGATCGACAAGTCGGCGATGTCCGACAAGTACTGGGAGATCTGGAACGACCAGGTCCAGGCGAAGATCGACGCGGACATCGAGAAGTACCGCAAGGCGGACGCCTTGTTCGAGGTGGACGCGCCGGCGGGAACCGAGGTGAAGGTCGAGCAGGTCTCGAGCGCGTTCTTCTTCGGCGCGCACATCTTCAACTACGGACAACTCGGCAAGAAGGAGTGGAACGACCGCTACAAGGAACTGTACGGGACGCTCTTCAACTCCGCGACCGTGGCGTTCTACTGGCGGACGCTCGAGCCGTATCCGCATTCGCCGCGCTTCGCCTGCACCTACGAGGAGACGGAGAACTTCTGGAACAGCTGTCCGCAGCCGAAGGACCAGGCGCACTGGCGGCGTCCCGCGCCGGACCCGGTCGTCGACTTCCTGAAGACGCGCGGCTGCCGCATTCACGGACATCCCCTCGTGTGGGGTAACGTGGCGTGGCATCGTCCGACCTGGATCTGGGACGGCTTCTGTCCGGACGCGGAGAAGTTCGCGCTGGAGCAGAAGACGGGCGTGAAGATTCCGGTCGCGAACTGGCGCATCCCGGTCGGCACGAAGGACATGGTGGACAACGAACGCGGGTGGAGCGCGGCCTGGGAGCAGGTCTTCGCGAAGCTTTCGGAGGAGGAAGTCGCCAAGACCGTGCCGACGTTCGTGAAGGCGTACAACGATTTCTACGAGAAGCGCATCCGCGACATCGCCGAGCGCTACGGCAGCCGCATCGACAGCTGGGATGTGGTGAACGAGTCGGCCCTCGACTATCACCTCTTTCAGGGCGAGAAGGCGGTGCGCGGCGTGGCGTGCCAGCGCAGCGTCTACGGCCTCATGCCCGGCGATTACACGTACAAGGGCTTCCAGTGGGCGCAGAAGTACCTGCCGAAGACGGCGTGGCTCAACCTGAACGACTACGACATGCGTCCGCACTTCTTCAAGCAGGCGAAGGACCTCGAGGCGAACGGCTGCCGCATTGACGTCGTCGGCTCGCAGATGCACCTCTTCAATCCAGCCGAATCGGTGAACATCGCGCGCGGGGAGGGACCGGACCACCTCACCCCGAAGGGCGTCGCCGACCGCTTCGCTCTCCTCTCCAAGGCCGGCAAGCCCATCCATCTCTCGGAGATCACCATCACCGCGCCGGACAACTCGTCGCGCGGACAGATGGTGCAGGCGATCATCATGCGCAACCTCTACCGCGCGTGGTTCTCCGTCGAGAAGATGAACGGCATCACCTGGTGGAACGTGGTCGACGACTGCGGCGCGCCGGGCGAGCCTTCGATCAGCGGACTCTTCACGCGCGACATGCGTCCGAAGGCCGCCTACTTCGCGATGGACGACCTCGTCAACCGCGAATGGCGCACGAATACGAAGGTGAAGGCTGAAGGCGAGGGCGAACGGCGGAAGGTCAAGTTTCGCGGTTTTCGCGGCAAGTATCGCCTGAGCTGGAAGGGCGCGGACGGCAAGCAGGTCGTGAAATTAGTGGAAGTGAAATAATATGAACAAGGACAATTACAAGTGGTGGGCGCTTGCGCTCCTTTGGGTGGCATTCTTCCTGCAGCAGGGTACGCGGCAGCTGTTCGGTCCGTCGGTGCCGGCCATGTGCGCGTCGTTCGGCGTCGACAAGGTGGCGATCGGCGTCGTCGGGACGGTCTTTGCGATGATGTACGGCATCTGCGTGCCGTTCGCGGGCCTGACGGCGGACCTCTTCAACCGCAAGTGGATGGTGACGATCGGCGTCGGCGTCTTCTGTCTCGGCATCTTCGCCTCGGGCTTCGTCGCGTCGGTGGGGTTGCTGATCCTCACCTACGGCATCCTGAACGGCTTAGGACAGACGTTCTACTATCCGTCAGCCACGTCGCTCATCTCGCAGCTCCACAAGGAGTCGCGCGCGACGGCGATCTCGATCCTGCAGCTCGGCCTCTACATCGGCATCATCGGTTGCGGCGGTCTTGCGGGCTTCGTCGCCGGCAAGGGCGGCGAGAGCTGGCGCGTCCCGTTCTGGATCTTCGGCGGCATCGGCCTCGCCTGGGCCGTCGCCCTCGCGATCTTTCTCAGGGACACGAAACCGGTGGGAGAAGAAGGAAAAGGTAACAGTGAAAAGGAAAAAAGTGCGGAGGGTTCGATTTCTGGCAAGCCGACGATCGGCGAGGCGTTCAAGGCGGTCTTTTCCAAGCCGACGGCGCTGTGCGTGATCCTGGGGCTCGCGATGATGATCTACGTCGACATCGGCTTCAAGAACTGGATGCCGACTTATCTGAAGGAAAACTTCGGCGAGGCGTGTCCGTTCCTGCAGCACTGGGCGGGTCTCCACGCCGTGGTCTGGCATTACCTGGGCGCGATCATCGGCGTCATGGTCGGCAGCCGCATCGGCGACAAGCTGGTGAAACGGCGTCCGGGCATCCGGCTCGAACTCGGCATGCTGGGCCTCGGTCTCGCCATTCCGTTCATCGTCTGGATGGCGCTTTCGCCGTCGTTCCTCATGTGCTGCGTCGCCATGTTCGGTTTCGGACTCTTCCGGGGCATCTACGACTCGAACTTCATGGCATCGTTCTTCGACGTGGTGAATCCCCGCTATCACGCCTCGGGCGTCGGCATCATGCTGTGCATCGCTTTCCTGTTCGGCTCGCTCTCCTCGACGGTGCTGCCTTGGATCGCGAAGTTGTTGGACGGCAACATGTCCTATTCGATGTCGTCCCTGGGCGGGTTCTATCTGCTGGGCGTCCTCGTGACTCTGCTGGCGCGCATGTGTTTTCTCAAGAAGGACACCGAACGATAAGGAGCTGGAGATGAAGAAAGCGATCATTGGCGGAGCTCTGCTGGCGTGTGCTGCAGCTCAGGCGGACGTTTGTGTGGACGGCAAGGTTCCGGCCGGGAACATCATCGTCGAGGGCGTGTCGAACGGTGTCGTGCGGCTCCGGCAGGACTATCGCGATTCGCAGCCCTGGTTCTACTGGGGATTCCGCGTGACGGGCGCGGAGGGGAAGACGCTGCGCTTCGAGTTCACCGACCCCTACGGCGGAGGCCCGGTCTCCGCCTGCGGTCCGGCCGTGACGCGTGACGGCGGCAAGACGTGGACGTATCCCGCAGAGAAGAGCTGTTCGCGCCGGCATTTCGTCCACACGTTCGCGGCGGACGAGAAGGAGACGTGGTTCTACCAGACGTTCCAGTACTACGTCACGCAGTGGGACGAGTTCCTCGCGCGGCATGAGGCGGACCGCGGCAAGGTCTTCGTGACGGAGGAGCTCTGCAAGTCGCGCAAGGGGCGGAGCGTTCCCTGCGCGCGCTTCGGCTGTATCACCAAGGAACCGAAGTACCGCGTCCTCTACACCTCGCGCCACCACTGCCAGGAGACGACGGGCACCTACGTTCTCGAGGGCGCGGTCGGGGCGGTGTTCGGCAAGGACGAGCTGGGCGCATGGCTCAGGGAGAACGTCGAGTTCTTCGTCGTGCCGATCGTCGACTACGACGGGGCGGTCGAAGGCGACCAGGGCAAGGGCCGCAAGCCGCATGACCACGGACGCGACTACGGTGACAACGCGCTCTATCCCGAGGTGGCTGCTCTCAAGCGCTGGATCGCCGCGCGGGCGCAGAATCGCATCGACGTCATGCTCGACTTGCACAGTCCGTGGGTGCATGGACAGTACAACGAATGGATCTACCTCTGCATGGGACCGAGCGAGGAGAACAACGGGCGCATCCGGCGCTGGAGCCGTCTGCTCGAGGAGATGCAGGACGGCTCGCTCCGCTACCGGACGTCCAACAACATTCCGTGGCTGTTCGGCTGGAACGGTCCGTGGAACTACGGCAGCGGCATCAGCTGCGGCACGTGGGCGTGGAATTCGCTCAAGGGCATTTGCCTTGCGACGACTTACGAAACGCCGTTCGCCGTGTCGAACGGACAGGTCGTGACGCCGGACAAGTGCCGCGCGCTGGGCGCGACGACGGCGAAGGTCCTGCGGCGGTTCCTGACGGATCCGCAGGCCGGTGTCGAATCGGCGAAGCGCGAGCCGGGCGTCTTCGTCTTCGACTGGGTGAAGGAGCTCGGGAAGTACGCGTCCCTGCACGCAGGCGTGGCGAAGGCGGTCGAGTTCGTGAAGAGCCGCGATGTCGAGAAGCTGAAAGACGGGAGCTATCCGATCGACGGTGAGAAGGTCGTCGCGACCGTGCGCAAGGTCGGACTTGTGTCCGCCGAGAAAGCCAAGCCGGTGAAGTCGGCGGATGCCTACGAGCTGCACATTCCGCTGTCGGGTCCCGAGGTCTTCGCCGTCAACGGCAAGGACTACGGCGTCGGTCCGCGGCAGTTTGTCCTCTTCGAGCCGAGCGCCACTCCACATGCCGTCGGCATGACGGACGATCCCCTGCGCCACACCTCCATCCGCGAGCTGGTCATTCGAATTCGGTAGGTGCGACGAGACATCCTACTTTAGCCCGCAGTACTCGGTCGGTCGAAACCGCTGGCGCGGTCTTGACCGACCTCGGCATCTGAGCATCTGAGCAAAAGTGCA
>JAEDMC010000023.1 GCA_016303225.1 Kiritimatiellia bacterium | reverse complement strand
TCGTGATGGCGATTTCCTTCATCGCGTCGGCGAACGAGGTCATGTCCGTGAGCAGCACCAGAACGTTCTTGCCCTCCAGCGCGAACTTCTCCGCAACGGCAAGAGAGACATCTGGCACGAGCATGCACTCGACGATCGGATCCGCCGCGGTATGGACGAACATCACAGTCTTCGCAAGCGCGCCCGACTTGTCAAGCGTATTGCGGAACTTCAGGTACTCGTCGTACTTGAGCCCCATGCCGCCGATGATGATGACGTCAGAGTCGGCCTGCAGCGCGATGCGCGCGAGAAGTTCGTTGTACGGTTCGCCGGCGCGCGCGAAGATCGGCAGCTTCTGCGACTTCACGAGCGTGTTGAAGAGGTCGATCATCGGGATGTTCGTGCGGACCATCTCGTGCGGCATGATGCGCTTCGCCGGATTGACGGAAGGCTGGCCGATCGGAGATGGGTTCTCGGTGATCTCCGGACCGCCGTCGCGCGGCACGCCCGCACCGGTAAAGGCGCGCCCGAGGAGGTCCTGCGAAAACGGCACCTTCATCGTCTCGCCGAGGAAACGGACGCGTGCCGACGTGTCAACACCGCGCGCACCGGCAAAGATCTGCAGCGTGACGTTCGGCCCGTCCAGCTTGATCACCTGCGCGAGGGACGTCCCGGCACGGGACTCCACCTCGGCGATTTCGTTGTACTTGACGCCCTCGGCGCGCAGCGTCGCGACCGATCCAGACAGGGCGTCGATCTGATGATAGACCTTATTATTGAACATGCCGCGGATTATATCACAAATCCGCGGCACGTTTCAATCAACCTGACCGAATCCGTCAGTAGGAGAACGACAGGCGGAAGCCGCCCCAGAGAATGTCCTTGTCGTCGCTGCTCTGCGCATCGCGCGCGTCGGAATTCATCGTGCCCGTGTAGGCGATCGAGCCCGTCAGCGACATCCACTCGGTGATCGACCAGGTGAGATAGGCCTTGGCCGTCGTGCCGGCGAAGCCCTCCTTGACGTCCTCGTCGTAGATGAAGTAGAGGTAGTCGGCGTCGCCCAGGGTGATGCCCCAGTCAAAGCCGAGCGTCAGCTCGTCGCACAACGCAAACTCCTTGTTGAAGCCCAGCTCGTAGTAGAAGCCGCTGTCATAGCAGGAGATGTCGTCATACATCCCGCCAAACTGGGCGAGGACATTGACCACCGGATTCTTGAACTTGCCGTTCAGGTAGAACTCGCGCGTCGAGGGAGAAAGCGAACAGCCGTCCTCGCGACGGTCGAAGTGATACGTGTACCACTCGTGGCCGAGCTCGAACTCGAGGCTCATGTCGCCATCCTCGTTCTCCCAGGCGGTCGCACCGACATGGATGTTGTAGTCGGACTCGTTGAAGCGCCGGTGGAAGAGATCGAAACGGTCACTCGACAGGTCCCAATTCTGCCAATAGTAAAAGCCGAACCAGAACGGATCAAGCCCGACGAAGTCGGCCCAGACGCACGGCTGGAAGACCAGCTTGTCGGTCTGGACGACATTCCGCCAAATGTAGGCGGAGTTGAGATCGACGTCAAGACCGGCCTCGAACAGCTGATCTTCCTCTTCCTGAAGCTCGATTTCCTTGTTCTCTGTGGACGAATCCTCCGCCGCGATAGCGGAACCGGAGAGCGAAACGGCGCAAACGGACGCCGCGACAACTGTCATCAACCTGTTCATAGGTTTCCTTTCATAACCTGGGTGAACCCGTCAACTACACATTATCTGTCCCCACACGGGGCAAAACGCCGCATAGTATATCAAAATCTCGCGCACAAAGGCGCGGGCAAATTTGATATAATTTCTGACTATGGCTAAGCAACAAAATTCGGCCTGGCGTTCGTGGCTCATGATTGCGCTTATCGCGATCATGTTCTTTTCCATGTATCGCCTGAATCCGAACGCGCCGAAAACGCGCGAACTCTCGCAGATCGAATTCTTCAAGGCGGCCGACGACGGCAAGGTCGTCGAGCCGATCGTCCGCTTCCTCGACCGCGACGAAGGCGAGACGTACCTCACGGGCGAAGTCGAAACCGACGAGCTTGACGACAAGGGCAATCCCGTCAAGGAGACCTACCGCGTTCCGCTCGTCCCCGGCGAGAACGAGTCGCTGATGAACGACCTCCTCGACCGGCAGTTCAAGGTCGTCGTCCGCGAGCGGAAGAGCCCCCTTTCGCCGTTCGCCCTGAACCTCATCTTCATTCTCGGAACCATGTTCCTCTTCTACTGGCTCTTCTTCCGCAAGATGAACGGCTCGAACGGCGTCTTCGGCTTCGGCAAGTCGCGTGCGAAAGTGCTCGACGGCAAGGAGGAGACGAAGCGCCGCATCACCTTCTCCGACGTCGCCGGCATCGACGAGGCGAAGGAGGAGGTCGCCGAGATCGTGGAGTTCCTGAAGGACCCCGCATCCTTCCAGAAACTCGGCGGGCGCATCCCGAAGGGCATCCTCCTCGTCGGTCCGCCCGGCACGGGCAAGACGCTCCTCGCCAAGGCCATCGCCGGCGAGGCGCAGGTGCCCTTCTTCGCCATCAGCGGCAGCGACTTCGAGGAGATGTTCGTCGGCGTCGGCGCCAGCCGCATGCGCGACATGTTCGCCGAGGCGAAGAAGCGCTCGCCCTGCATCGTCTTCATCGACGAGATCGATTCCATCGGGCAGAAGCGCACGGGTGCCGGCGCAATCGGCGGCAGCCACGCCTACGAGCAGACGCTGAACACGATGCTCGTCGAGATGGACGGCTTCGACGCGAACGAGGGCGTCATCGTGATCGCCGCGACGAACCGTCCCGACACGCTCGATTCGGCCCTCTTGCGTCCCGGCCGCTTCGACCGCCAGGTCATGGTGGAGCTCCCGACCCTGAAGGGACGCAAGGAAATCCTGGAGCTGCACGGCAAGAAGATCACGTTCGCGAAGGACGCCGATCTCGACCGCGTTGCGCGCGGCACGCCCGGCTTCTCGGGCGCGGATCTCGCAAACCTCCTGAATGAGGCGGCGCTTCTCGCAGTCCGCAAGAAACTCGACGGCGTCGACATGGAGACGCTTGAAGAGGCGCGCGACAAGGTGATGTGGGGTCGCGAGCGCAAGTCGGCCGGCTATTCGCAGAAGGACCGCGAAACGACGGCCTGGCACGAGGCGGGGCACGCGCTTCTGCAGGTGCTTCTCCCCGAAACCGACCCGCTTCACAAGGTGACGATCATCCCGCGCGGACGCGCCCTCGGCGCGACGATGGCGCTCCCCGAGAGGGATGTCCTCAACCACACGAAGAAGTACTTCCTCGCCGAGATCCGGCTCTGCTGCGGCGGCCGCATCGCCGAGGAGCTCTTCACGGGCGACGTCTCGACCGGCGCCGCGCAGGACATCGCCCAAGCGACGCAGATCGCCCGCGAGATGATCTGCAAGTACGGCATGAGCGAGACGTTCGGCTTCCAGGCGTTCATGGAGCCCAGTCCGTTCTCCGACGCGATTCTCCCGCCGGCCTTCAGCGAAGAGACCGCCCGCGCCATCGACGCGGAGGTGAAGCAGACGATTGACGCGGCCTATGCGGACGCGAAGCGTCTCATCGCCGAAAACCGAGACAAGCTCGAGCTCCTCGCGAAGACGCTCCTTGAAAAGGAGACCATGGACGGCCGCGAGGTGGAGTCCCTCGTTCGCGGCGAAAGCCTCCCGCCTCCCGTCTCAAGTCCTGCCGAGTCCAAGGAGACCACATGAACATTGACTGGCACGCCATCTGGAACTCCGTGTCCGTCTCGGCAATCGTGCAGATTGCGATTCTTTATGTCGTCATCTACACGATCCTGCGATATGCCAAGGGGTCGCGCTTCGGACAGGTGCTGATGGGTGTCGGCATTCTGGCTGCAGCGATGTTCGTCTTCACCTTCGTCTTCCAGTTCGACGTTCTCTCGACAATCGTCCGCTCGCTCCTCGTCTATCTTGCGATTTCGACAGTCGTCATCTTCCAACCGGAGATCCGGCGAATTTTGAGTCAGGTCGGCGCCTTTGGCTATTTCGAGAAGCCCAAGCACACGTCGGACGGCTCCGCGACGCCCGACTATGTCGTCGACACGCTGATCTCGCTCGCCAACCGCCGCATCGGTGCGCTGATCGCCTTCGAGCGCGGCATTTCCCTCCGCAGCTACGAACACACGGGCGTGACGACCGACGCGATTTTCACGCGCGAGCTCGTGGAGACGATCTTCACGCCCCCGCTGCCACTGCATGACGGCGGCGTTACGATTCGGAATGGACGGATCTCCGCGGCGCATTGCGTTTTTCCGGTCTCAAACAATCCGGAGCTCATCACCAGCGGCATGCGCCATCGTGCGGCGGTCGGGCTTTCGGAAGAGACCGATGCCCTCGTAATCGTCGTCTCCGAAGAGACAGGGAACATCTCCGTCGCGCACAACGGTCGTCTCATCCGCTATGCGGGCGAACAGCGGGCGCAGTCCCTGATCCGCTGGATCAACAAGGCGATGCCGGACTCCCGTCTCCGCAAGGGTGTTTTCGCCAAGCTCAACGAACTGCTGTCCAGGAAAGGGGCGAAAAAATGAAAATCCTGAAAAACGAGAACTGGGGACTTAAGCTCCTGGCTCTGATTCTGGCCATCGTCATCTATCACGCGCTCAAGGACGAAAACGTCCGCATCGACACTCGCAATGATCAGCCCTTCTTCCGCTAACGCCGATCTCAATGCCCGCAAGGGAATCCTGGCCTGGATGACGATTCTCCCGGCCCTGTTCCCGCTGGTCGCCCTGCTGACATACGACTGGCGCGCAATTCCTGCGCTCAACATGCCGCCCACCCAGTCGACAAACTGGATTGGCGCGCTCGGAGACTTTTTTGCCTACTACGGTTACGCCACGTTCGGTCTTGCCATTTGGGTCGTTCCCCTTCTCTGCGTTTTCGCCGCCATAGGGTTCATCCGCGGCTCGCGGATTCTCTCCCGACGCTGCCTGTGGGCGCTTGCGTTTCTCATTTCCGCCGCCAGCCTCCTGCAGATCCTCGGCGCACACGCCGGCATAGTCCCGAACATCGTCAGGCACCTTAACATCCAGAATGCCGGAGGTTGGCTCGGGTATCTGCTCATGACCAGATGTTTGGTTCCCCTCATCGCCGACTTCGGCGCCGCGGTCCTCATGCTGGTCATCATGACGATTTCGATCATCGCCGGCATCGGGTTCCGGCAAATTGCGAACATCATCCTTGCCGTCTGCCGTTGGGCGACAGCCGGGGGCGACTGTCTTCGGTCCGCCGCCGCATCCTCTGACGGAACCGCCGATCCTGATCTCGAAGCGGCCCAGGCTCGCTATCGCGCCGCCCTCGAGGCCAAGGCGGCGGCCAAGGAAGCCGCGCGTCTGGAAAAAGAGCGGATCAAAGCCGAAAAAGCCGCCGAAAAGGA
Organism: Kiritimatiellia bacterium; assembly: GCA_016303225.1. GTDB lineage: Bacteria > Verrucomicrobiota > Kiritimatiellia > RFP12 > UBA1067 > UBA1067. The sequence goes on along the minus strand of JAEDMC010000023.1, from coordinate 16,584 downwards.
ACGTCGCCGCGCCGAAAAAGAGGCGCTCAAAGCCGCCAGGGGCCACACACGCATGTGGGGCGGAGACGATCCCCTGCCCCCTCAACCTCCTCAAACTCCCCAGCCTCCCCAACCCTCTCAGCCTTCTCAACCCTCACAGACTTCTCAACCGTCGGAGGACAAGGGCCCCTACATCCTGCCACCCCTTTCCCTGCTCAATCCGCTTAAGAAGGCCTCGGCGGACCACGGCGATGTCGGCGAGATGACGAAGAAGCTGATCGACACGTTGAAGATCTTCGGCATTGACGCAACGCTCGCCTACACGGTCCAGGGACCGGTTGTGACAAAATACGCGCTTCAGCTCGCGCCTGGCATTCGCTACTCGGCGGTCACCAACATCCAGGACAACCTGATGGGCGCGCTGCATGCGAAATCGCTCCGCATCGAGGCTCCGATTCCCGGCGAGGAATGCATTGGCTTCGAGGTGCCGAACCGGGCGCCGGCGGGCATTTCCTTCCGCGAAATCATCGAGTCTAAGGCGTGGAAGAACTTCAAGGGCGAGCTGCCGCTCCTGTTCGGCAAGGACGCCGCCGGCAAGGAACTCGTCGCCGACCTCGCCACGATGCCGCACATGCTCGTCGCCGGCGCGACGGGACAGGGAAAGTCCGTCTGCCTCAACGCGATCATCAACGGGCTCCTGATGACCAAGACACCCGAGCAGCTCAAGCTCATCATGGTCGACCCGAAGTCCGTCGAATTCACGTCCTACGCCTCGCTCCCGCACCTGATCGTTCCCGTCATCACCGAGAACAAGAAGGTCGTCTTCTCCCTCCACTGGGCCGTCGCGGAGATGGAAAAGCGCCTGAAGCTGTTTGCACGCGCACACGTCAGGAACATCTACGACTTCAACCACCGGCTCCAATTCACGCAGACGGACATGTTCGGCAGCGACTCGGAGGTTGAATCGGACATGCCGAAGACCGTCCCCTACATCGTCATCATCATCGACGAGGTCGCCGACCTCATGTCCACGAACGGCAAAGAGGTTACGCCAGACATCGCGCGCCTCACCGCGAAAGCCCGCGCCACCGGCATCCACCTCATCCTTGCGACCCAGCGTCCGGACGCCAAGATCATCACCGGCACGATCAAGGCCAACATCCCAGGACGCGTTGCCTTCAAGACGGCGACGTCCATCGACTCGCGCACGATTCTCGACGACAGCGGCGCCGAGAACCTGATCGGCCGCGGCGACATGCTCTTCAAGTCGAAAGACGGCCTTCTCATCCGTGCGCAGGGCGCTTGGATCAGCGATCCCGAGATCGCCAATATCATCAAGTTCATCGAGCAGCACTCGAACGTCCAGTTCGACCAGCGCTTCACCAAGAAGCTCAGCACCATCAAGGAGGAGGAAGTCGACCTCTTCGCCGATCCCGACGAGGACGCCGCCAACGCCAAGGCCGAAGCGGCGACGCAACGCGAACAGGTCAAGGCCGAGGAGAACGCGAGCGACTTCAAGAAGGCCGTCGAGTGCATCATCAACACCAACCGCGCCTCCACCAGCCATTTCCAGCGCAAGCTCGGGTGGGGCTACAACCATTCGGCCAAGATCATGGACATGCTGGAGGACGCCGGCATCATCGGTCCCCAGTCCGGCGCCGGTCCGCGCCAGATCATCATGGACCAGCAGCAGCTTCTGGACATTTTCAACGGAGGGAACGGCACGCCGGTCAGAGCCGCCGAGCCTGACTCCGCGTCAAAACCGTCGGCCGAATCCGCCGACCTATTCACGGAGACAAACATATGATGGAATTCGGAAAGTCCCTTCGCGCCGCCCGCGAGGCCAAAGGCTTCACGGTCCTGCAACTCGCGGAAACGACCCACCTGGCGCCCAGCGTCGTCGAGAATCTGGAAAACGAGGATTTCAGCCACATTGCCGCGCCGATCTACGGACGCGGATTCGTCAAACTCTACTGTGAAGCCGTCGGACTCGCCCCCAAGCCGATGATCGACCAGTTCATGGATCTCCTCAACGGCACCACCGAGCCGCGCATCCGCGAAAGGCCCGTTGCTCCGGAAGCCCCCGCCGCGACTTCTGAGAACCCGCCCGTCACTGAGCCAGAGGACGAGCCGATCCCAGAGCCGCCGCCGCAACAAGACTTGTTCCGCAGCCAGACCCCGCTCGATGAGCGGCGGAACCTCCCGCCCGCATCCGCGCCAGCAGCGCCCGTCTCTGCGCCAAAGGACGAGTCGGCGATGTCGAAATACGCGAGCCCCTTCCGCATGGCGCAGAACGCATCGACGCAGCGCGTCTGGCGAACGGGCGTACTCGCCCTCATCGCATTTGCCGTTATCTTGCTGCTCTTCTTCGGGCTGAAGGCCCTGTATCGCGCGACGTCGTCCGGCCCCGCTCCCGAAAAGCCGGAGACAACGGCGCCTGCGGCAACGGCGCAGGCTGAGACAACTCAGGCCAAGACAGCGCAAGCCGAAACGACGTCTGCAAAGGAGAAGACGCCGGCAACGCCGCGCACGGCACAGAACATCCCATCCCTTTACATTGACTGACACGTCAACGTGACCCAACAAACTACGAAAGGAAAATCAAAATGGAAGTCGTAATCTGCAAGACTAAGGAAGAGGCCTCGAAGCTCGCGGCCGCCATGATCACCGACGCCGTCAAGAAGAATCCGAAGACCGTCCTAGGCCTCGCGACCGGTTCGACGCCCGTCCTCATGTACAAGGAGATGGCCAAAGCCGTCAAAGCCAAGAAGGTCTCCTACAAGCAAGTGAAGAGCTGGAACCTCGACGAGTACTACGGGCTCCCGGGCACGCACGACCAGAGCTACCGCTACTTCATGAACGAGAACCTCTTCAAGCTCATCGACATCAAGCTTGCCAACACGCACGTCCTGAACGGCCTCGCCAAGGATCCGGCCAAGGAGTGCGAGGCGTACGAGGCCCAGATCAAGAAGGCCGGCGGCATCGACATTCAGGTCCTGGGCATCGGCAGCGACGGACACATCGCGTTCAACGAGCCCGGCACGTCGCTCAAGAGCCGCACCTCGATCGTGTACCTCACGCCCTCGACGGTCAAGGACAACGCCCGTCTCTTCTTCAAGGGCGACATGAAGGCCGTCCCGAAGAGCGCGCTCTCCATGGGCGTCGGCACGATCTGCGAAGCCAAGAAGATCATTCTCCTCGCGTTCGGCGAGAACAAGCAGAACGCGATCAAGGGCTGCGTCGAAGGCCCGATGAGCCAGTTCTGCACCGCGTCCGCCCTGCAGGCGCACAACGACTGCTGGATCTTCTGCGACGAGGCCGCCGCCAAGAAGCTGACGCTCAAGAAGTACTATCAGTGGCGCAGCGCCACCAAGCTCGGACTCTGAGATGTCAAGTCCCTTCATCAGTTTCCGCTGCGACAGCTGTCAGACGGAAATCGAGGCCTCGCCGGACATGATCGGCCAGACGACCGAGTGTCCGGCGTGCGGGGCCAGGATCACCATCCCCGATTCCAAGGCGGACGACATCGTCCGCCATGGCGTCGGGGATTACGACCCTGACGCCATCGAGGCTATGAAGTCCCGCACGATCCGCATCGAACTTGGTGACTTGTAATGGGCAAGCGGAAGAGCAAGAAGAAGAACAAGTCGAGGCACACTTGCCTGAAGATCGGATGCGTCTTGGTTGTCGTGCTGGCCATCTGGGGCGCAGCGGGCGAATGGTTTGTCCACCACCCGCGCTTCTGGATCAGCTCACAGCCCGCTGCGCTGTCCAAGGTCCTCTGTTGGATCGGCAATCCCCTCGCGGACGTGACCGACGCATTCGGCTGGACCGGATATGACACGATTTGCGAATACGACACCGAAGCCCCTTCCGGCTCTGTCTTTTTCGCCGGAGCACCGAAGCGCATCGCAGGCCCGGCGCCGCAGGATATCCGCATCCTCGACCGGGGCGAGTTCAAGATCGGCTGGTCGGACACTCTCCGTCACCCCGTCTGGTGCGCTTACCACGTGACACGGGACGCACGATACGAGAACGCCAAGCGCCCGGGCTTTTCCAAGGATCGATCGCTGTCCCGGACGCCGGCGCCTGGCGACTATACAAAGAGCGGATATGACCGCGGACACATGGTCCCCAACTACGCCATCGTCACGCGTTACGGCGAAGAGGCGCAGAAACTGACGTTCTGCATGTCGAACATCGCCCCGCAAACGCCGGCACTCAACCGCGGTGTGTGGCGCGAATTCGAACATCGCATCGCCGATCTCTGGACGGCTCGCTACGGCGAAATCTGGGTTGTCGTCGGCTGCATCTCCGCAACCTCGAACCGCGAGACGATCGGCGGTTCCGATATCGACGTTCCGACGGCCTATTACCAGATTGTCATCGCCCAGGAAGGCATGGACGTCCGGGCTCTCGCCGTCCTCTTCGACCAGTCCGTCGGATGGAAGGCCTGGGCCGCACGGCACCTCGTCACAATTGACGAATTGGAAAGTCTGACGGGACTTGACTTCAATCCCGAACTGCCGTCATTCCTGCAGGAACCTCTCGAATCTGACTTGCCTTCACGCCTCTGGCCGATTCGTCCGCTGGACATCTTCCGTCAGATCGCCCTGCGGTTCATGTAATCACCAGGCCATCGAGCCGAGCGCATCCACCAGCAACCGACGGGCGTGGTCGTCTCGCTCCTTGGAGCTCGCAGAGCCGAGGACGACGACGATCGCGCGCTTGCCTTTGCGCGCGCCGGTCAGGACGACCGAACTCCCTCCGTCATCGATGTAGCCGGTCTTGAGTCCGTCGACCGCCTCCTTGCCGTCCGGATTAAAGACCTTCCGCGCGTCCTTGACCATCACGTTGTTGTGATTGCGCATCTGCTTGACGAGCTTCTCGCCCGCCGCCACCGCCGTCTCGCGAATCGTCTCGTTCGCCCGCCGCGTCACCGACACGCGGAAACCATCCTTGGTCTTGATGAGATCACACGTCTTGACCGAAGTAAAGGACAGCACCTCCGGCATCTTGACCAGGGTCTGCGCCAATCGCACCTGGTCCCGGGCCGTCGAGACGTTGAAACTCTTCCACGGATAACGCTTGGACGCATTCGGCGGCAGACCGTTCGGATTGAAGTACTTCGTGTTCTTCATCCCGAGTTCCGCCGCCCGCGCGTTCATGCGCGCGACAAACGCGTCAAACGACCCTGCCGAATGAACGCCAAGGACAATTGCCGCGTCATTTGCGCTCTCGACCATCAGCGCCATGCAGAGATCGCGAACGGACATCTTCTCGCCGACCTTGATCCCCACCCAGCTCGGCTCGCTCTTATAGGCGTCGGCCGTCGCCTCGACCGCAGCGTCCAGCGAATACTTGCCGGCCTTGACGTCCTCCATCACCAGGAGAAGCGTCATCAGCTTCGTCACGCTCGCCGGATAGGCCTCGGCGTCGGCATTGTCCGAGAAAATGACGTCGCCGGTCTCCGCATTGACGGAAATCGCCCCGACATACGGAGAACGTCGATGTGCGCCTTGAACGGGTGCCGACACGACCTCCTGCTGAGCGGCCCTTTTCGCGGTTGCCTTACGGACGCCAGATCCTTGCCGAACGGCAGCTGGAGCCGTCAGAACGAGAAGAACCGCCGAAATCAGCAGAAGCAATCGATTCATGTCACTTCACCGTCGTGCGAGTCGCCTTCTGAAGGGCCTTCCAAAGCGACGCAGCGTCCTTCGCACCCAGAACGGCCTTGCGATTCGCCTCTTTCGAGAACGCCTGCGTCAGACCCGCCATCAGCCGGAGATAGAACGCGGACACCGCCACGGGAATCGCCGAAAGGAACACGATGTTGACCTGCTCGCCGTCCCAGTCGATGCCCTTCTGCGAAATGCCCATCGCCAGCGTCAGTCCGCCGCCCTCGACGCCGCGGACGTGCGGGAACGCGAGACCGCCCTCCATCGCCGTCGACAGGACGCTCTCGCGCTCCATCGCGGCCGTCACCAGGCTGTCGGCGTTGGTAATGAACTTGCCCTGCTCCATCGCCTTGGCGAGACGGTCAATCGCCTCCTCGCGCGTCGCCACATCCAGATCCACCACCATCAGCTCCTCGGCGCTAAACCGGGAAATGCCCGTCTTCGGGTTGTCGCGGTCCTGCGGTTCGGAGACGTTCTTCGCCGCATCCTCGTCCGCGGCGAAGAGAATGCGCCCGCAGCTCGAGCAGGTGACGAGATGCTGCGCCAGGCGCACCTGCTGCCCCTGGGCGATCGGCACCTGCATGCCGCACACCGCGCAGCAGCCGTTGGTCATGGCGGAAATGACGATATGGTTCTTCTTGTACAGACGTCCGTAAACGCTGGCGACCTGCGGTTCGAGCTTCTGCTGCAGAACGTCGATCGAATCGTTCAACGCATCAAGATGGCTCCCGTCTCCGGTCTGATGATGTTCGTCACGCGTCAAAACCAGCTCCTGGAGCTGGCGAAGGATGTTGATTTGGCTTTTCATTTGCTGTCTTTCATGTACGTACGGATTCTGTCCAATGTCTCCGCGGAAAGGATATGTTCCATCAGGCATGCGTCCCGGTCGGCTATCGGACGCGACACGCCCAGTTTCATCAGGAAAGACCGAAGCAGGGTGTGGCGCCTCAGAACCTGCCGCGCAACCCGCCGCCCCTTTTCCGTCAGCTCGATGTTGGCGTACGGCTCCTGCGTCACCAGCTCCAGCTTCTTCAGCTCGCGAATGGCCTTGACGACGGACGGCATCTTGACCGAAAGCATCTTCGCGACGTCGCGAACCTGAGCAGGACGGCTTTCGGCGATCAAAACGTAGATCGACTCGAGGTAATCTTCTAGACTCTGGGTCATCGCCGACATCAATCGCACCTATTTGCCGAACGGGCTCGTCTTCTTCATCAAGTGCGAGAACTTGATGGACTCGATCGAATCCTCAAGCTGCAGGGGAAACGGCGCCGCCGTGCGGATCGTGTCGTAGACGTGCTTCCAAAAAGCCGACGGACCGTGCATCGTGTCTCTCGCGAGCGACACGGAAACGGTCTGCACCGGAAACTCCTCGTGCATGTCGCGGATCTGCGGCGTCCGCACCGACGAACGCCGGCGCGGGAACGAAAAGTTCGGATCGATGACCGTCAACGTTCCCGTCTGGGCCCCGGGCTGAACCTTGAAGACACCGCGCTCGCCGCGCAATTCGAACGACGCCGACCGCTCAGAAGGAAGGCACCCGCCGTTGAACTCGACGTCCGCCGACACCAGGTCTCGCGTCTTGAGGTTCACATGCGCATAGTCTTCGGCATCGCCCAGCGACGCGATGCGCTTCAGCTCGCTCCAGAGCTGCACGGGCGGCGTCGGCAGAAGCCGCAGCGCCTGGATGATGAGATCGGTCATCGCATAATAGGCCGCACCGCCCCCAAGCCGCTTCACGCACTGCCAGTCGTCCCGTCGGACGTAGTCCTCCCGGCGAATGCGGATCTGGTGGATGCGCCCGAGCCGCGGATCGGACATCATCTGCTTCGCCAGCAGGAAGTCCGGCGCAAACAGCCCGCGCTGCAGCACAAGCAGCCGGTTCTTGGACTTGATCGCCTGACCGCGCAGGATCTGCGCGTCATCCGGCGTCAGCGCCATCGGCGTCTCCAGCAACGTCCAAAAGCCCTTCTTGAGGGACATCATCGCATGCTTCACGTGATCGACCGAACACGTTGCGATGTCCACGAGGTCGATGTCTCGCTCGTCCAGCATGTCCGCAAACTGGCGGAACATGCGACAGTCAGGAAAGTCTTGCGCAACGATGTCCCGACGTTCCTTCAGCAGGTCGCAGGCCGCAACAACCTTGAACAGCGCCGGATGCTTCTTGAACACCGGATAATGATCGGCAAACATCGAGCGCCCCAGCCCCATCAGGGCTACTCTGATCGGAGGACGTTGATATTCAGCTTTCATCATTTCTTGACAATCTCCGTAATGGCAGACAGGAACTGCGCCACATCCTTGAACTGACGGTAGACGCTGGCGAAACGGATGTAGGCGACCTCGTCGACCTTGTGCAGCTCGCCCATCACGAGGTCGGCGATCTTGTCGGACGGCACCTCGTCCCCCTCCAAGTGCGCAACCACATGGTCGATCATCGTGCGGATCTGCTCGTCGCTCACCGGTCGCTTGCCACAGGCATGACGAATCGCCTTGTCGACCTTGCTGCGGTCGAATGCCTCGCGCCGCCCGTCCTTCTTCACGACCAAAACCTCGTCGCGGTCAATTTCCTCATAGGTCGTGAAACGACAACCGCACTTCGCGCATTCGCGACGCCGGCGAATCGCCGCCCCGTCGCGCGCACTGCGCGAATCCAGCACCTTGTCGTCGTCAACTCCGCATTTCGGACACTTCATGGCTTACTTCCCGTTCGGACACATCGTGCAGTGGCGGCAATCGAGATTCACCGGCAACGGAGCCGGCGCACCATGCCGACGGGCATTCCACTCGCCGAGACGGTTGATGAGCGCCAGCAACAGCCCCAGCACGATGAAACCGCCGGCCGGCAGAATCGCCAGCGTCACCGGCCCCGGATTCAGGCCCTTGATCGCCAAGTCGCCCCAAATGGTCAGTGTGCCGGCACCGCAGACCTCGCGGACCGCGGCAATGAGCGACAGCGCCAGCGCGAAGCCGATGCCGCTCCCAAGCCCGTCCGCCAGCGAATCGATGACGCCGTTCTTTGAGGCAAAGGCCTCGGCACGGCCAAGGATAATGCAGTTGACGACGATAAGCGGAATGAAAATGCCGAGCGAAGCGGAAAGATCGGGGAGATACGCCTGCATCAGAAGATCAATCGCCGTCACGAACGTCGCGATGATCACGATGTAGCACGGGATGTGCACCGCCCCGGGAATGACCTTGCGGAGCGCCGACACGAGCCCGTTCGAACAGACGAGGACAAACGTCGCCGCCAATCCCATGCCAATCGCGTTCTCCAGCGACGTCGTCACCGCCAGCGTCGGACACAAGCCCAGCACCAACCGAAACGTCGGGTTGTTCTTGAATATGCCGTACCAGAATGCTAACCATGTCTTCATGTCTCGTATTATACTCTTTCACGAGAACTCTGACAAGGAGGGTATTCGGTCAGTCAAAACCGCTGGCGCGGTCTTGACTGACCTCAGCATCTGAGCATCTGAGCAAAAGTGCATCTGAGCTTTTTCGGTACTCGGTCAGTCAACACCGCTGGCGCGGTGTTGACCGACCGAGTACCCCTTATTCCTCATCTGCGAACTGTTTCGAAGCGCCTGACTCTTCGTTTTTCTTCTCGCTGGAAGCATCCTTCGGGGCCGTACCATTGTCCACTGCATCGGTTGCCTTTTCATCAAGTTTCTTTGCCTTGTCCTTTTTACCGGACTTCTCGCCGTCCTTCTTGCCTTTAGTGGGCGCGTAGCCATAACCATAGCCGTAACCATAGCCGTAGCCGTACTTGCCGTAGCCGTACTTGCCGTAGCCGTACTTGCGGTAGCCGTGACCGCCAGTGCTGGGCGAAAACGCAGACGCGGAGGAGATCTCGATGTCATTGACGATCGTGCCGAGAATGTTTGCACCAGCCTCTGTCAGCGAACGCGAGCAGCACCGAATCGGCGTGAAGTGCGTACGGTCCGGACAGCACATGATGATGACGGAGTCGACGAGGACGGACAGCGACACGACGTCGCCGACAAGTCCGTACGGCGGCGCGTCAACGACGATGTGATCGTAATTCGCACGCGCCCAGTCGAAGAAGTCGGTGACCGCAGAAGAGCCGAAGATCGTCGCCGGCGACACCCCCTCGGGCGGAAGCGAGGCGATAACGTCAAGATGCGGCTCGGTGATGTGATTCACCAGCTTGGAGAAATCAGGATGGCTCGTACCGGCATTCTGCAAGACATGAGAGAAGCTGTGCTCCTGGTCGATGTCCACACCCCAGATCTTCGCAAGCCGCGGACGCCGCAGGTCGAAGTCAACGTGCAGAACCTTGCGCCCCGCCTGGGCGTAGGAAATGGCGAGCGACGTCGAGGTAATCGTTTTGCCTTCGCCCGGCTGCGTCGAAATGAGCAGGATGCAGTGGCTCAGCGCCTCGTATCGGGGCGAGTCCAGCAGGTTGCGGAGGCCAGCTACGGCTTCGGAGAACATCGAATGCTTGTTCGTGACAAGTGCCTTCGCGACATCCTCGCGCTTCTTGCTGCGCACGTGCGGGAAGACCGCCAGCACCTTGAGCGAAAGACGGTCTTCAATGTCCGACAGGTTGACGATCGTATCCTCCAGGTTGTCGAGGACGAGCACGAAGAGAACACCCAGCGCGATGGACACGAAGAGTCCCGCACCGAAGATGAGGGCGGGATTCGGCAGGACGGGCTTTTCCGGAATCGTGGCCTGACGGCCGACGCGGACAATTTCGTTGTTGGACTCTGCCGAGAGGCGCGCCTCGTATTCGTTCGTCATCAGGCTCTTCAGCAGCTCGTTGGCGATCGCCGACTCCTCTTCGAGTCGCTTCAGCCCGGACTCCGCCAACACAATGCGCTGAGCGACGGACGCCTGTTCGCTTCGCAGGTCTTCCTGCTTCTGCCGCAGGCTTGACAGCTGGTTGCGCGTCACCTGCAGCGTCGAACGCCCGGTCTGAAGCGCACGAGCAGCCGCATCGAGGAACCGCTGCCGCGCAAGGTCAAGCATCTTCTTCGCGGCAATGACTTCTGGATGGCTGTCGGTGAAGGAGATAATCAGCTTCTGGTATTCGCCGTCGGCATCCTGATAGGCACGAAACTCCGTTGCGATTTCCTGCGCGCGCGGGACACCCGTCGACAGACTGCCGTAGCTGGACGGGTCCTTCTGGACGGCATCCAGCATCTTCTCCCACTCGACGAGCTGCGCCTCGGACGACTCGAGCGTCAGGATGTCCGCCGTGGTCTTCGAGAGCGACTGTCCGATCGTTTCAAGGGTCGAACGCAGAGCGTCGACCTTGTTCGCGGTCCGGAAATCCAGCAACTGCTTCTGAAGCTTGTCCACCTCGCGGCTCTTGCGCTCCACATTGCCATGGATCTGGGAAACCGCCTTGTCGCAGCGGATCTTGTTCTCCTCATCGGTGAAGGCCTCGATGGACTCCGCGTAGGCGTTGGCCAAGTCGGCGCAGAGGGTCGGCAGCTTCGAGCGGATCGAAATCGTGATGATGCGCGAGTTGCGCACGAGCTCAAGCTTGGAACCCGCAAGGGCGCCGATGATCTCCTCGTCCGAGACGACGGACGTCGGACGAGTCGACCGGTAGTGCTGCAGAATCTTCGTGATCAGCTTCTCCGACCGCCAGTCGGGAACACGCGTATTGAAGACTTCAACATAGGTGGTGCCGAGGTCCGGCATGGCGTCGGCGATCGCCCCCTGCCCGCCGCGCATGCCACCCGCGCTTGAGCGCCGCATGTCCATCGTGAATTCGCTGGTCGCCTGATAGATGGTCGGCGAAATCCGGTAGATGGCGAAAGACACGATCAAACCGACCAGCAGGAAGACGAAAATCGACAACCAGCGCTGGGACACGACACGCAAAATGCGAGAGAAGGTAATTGTGCCGACGATGGACGCCGCCTCGTCTCCACCCTTGTTGCCATAAGCGAGTCCACCATAGGAGCCACCTCCGTAGGAACCATAAGCTCCGTAACTGGCTGCACCGCCATAATGCTGCCCCGCACCGTAATACATCGGCTTCCGGGTTCCGTAATACATCGGCGAACCGCCTTTGCCCCCGTAATAAATCGATTTATCAGCCATTCTTCTCCACCTTCTTCTTCTTTGGAAACGCCAGCGCCGAGATCGCTAAGACGGGCCAGCAAATCATCTGCACCTCAGGACGAAAAAGCGAGTAATCGACAAACCCCGCCGCACCAAGCAACACCAGCAGAATCGGCGCCAGCAGGCTGGCCGGATGAAGCATCGACCAGTCGCTGAAACTGTCAACGAGTCGACGCACATACGAAACGGTCAAAAAGCCTATCGGCAGCAGGATCGACACAAAGCCGACGATCCCGCGTTCGGCGAGCAGCTGCCACCAGCCATTGGGAACGTTCACAGCGCCCCTCGGCAACAGCTGCCAATCTTCGGCCGTCGCATTGAACCGGAAGTCAAACATGAACGAGCCAAGCCCCGTCCCCGTCCACAAATGCGAAATCCAGGACTTGAACGCCATGGCCGACACGACGCGGCGAACGTTCCAGAACGAATCCGAAAAAACGACCATTTCGCGAAACGGTGCCAGCCGCGCCGCCAACGTATTCTCCGGCAGGAACACCATGACTAGTAACGCGCTCAAAATGACGGCGGCCAAGCCCACCAAGAAAATCTTGATCTTTCCCAACAGCTGGAGAACCCTGCTTGTACAAAACACCATGTAGGCGCGCAGGATGACGGCCATCGCCAAAACGGCCAGCACGAGGTACGCTGGGGCAAAGGAAAAGCAAGCCGCGGCATTGCCACCGATTGAGAGGATCGGCAGGAGAATCACGGCGTTCCAACCGTTCTCGAGGACGACGAACAGGGAAACAATCCCGGTCAGCAGGTAAAGTCCGAAAACAAAACCGATAAAATTGAACGATCCTGCGGCAAACTCGACAAAGGGCCGTACACCTGGGAAACCCACATACACGGCCACATGCATGACTACGGCAGCCAGCCCTGCCAATGAGGACGCCAGAAGCAAGAACGACAGCCGTGCGGAACGGCCCAGCGCATGCCGACAGCCCATCAGCAAGATTGATGCCGCCAACGCCGCAACAAACGGGAAAACACCCTCGTCACCTACAGACCCCGGAAATATGGGGAACTTGGCGGACGAAATGGCCCATGACGACACCTCCGCGTCATAAGCCAGGGTAATTCCGGAATTGATCGCGCGAACGGCAGCCACGCAGTCGATGACAACCAATGCCCAGAAAAGCGGATCATGAAAAGTCGCTGTCAGCACGCGCTGACGTGCATGCCGAAGACGTTCGCCCTGCAAGACCGACGGTGCAAGGACCAGCCAGATCAAGGCCTGCAATGATAGCCAAAGGACGACCGCCGAAACGGTCGCTCTCCCGACGAACGGGAATAGGAAGAGCGGCGCGACCGCCAATAGGGCTAGGTGCGCCGCCAGTCCGTACTTGGCAATGAGCTTCTGCACCTCAGTAGGAGAGCTTAACGCCTGCCGTCAGTCTCCACCGGTCATAATCATAGACATCGTTATGAGACCGCGAACTATCGTTCATCGACTTCTGGTACTCGCCATATGCATAGACTGACAGCATCCGGCACAGGGAATAATCAAGACCAAGACGCCCAGTCCAAATGTCCAGAGTGTAATCTTCTGAACCGCTCATCACATACTCGTGCTGCTCACGGCGATACCGGAGGTCAAGTGTCGCGCGCAGCTTCCCGCGAACCATGACCTTCGCCAAGCCCCAGCTGATTGCATCGATGCGCGCCGTCGAAGCAGACTGACGTTCCGACGGCTGATAATAACTCGAACCGAGCAACATCGTGTTCCAGGTCTCGCCAATCTTCCAGTTGCCGGACAACGTGTAGACGAATCCGTTGGCGGAAGACGCGTTGTCACCATACTCAAAACGACTCCAACCAGCGAGAGCCCGATACGAAATGCGTTCGGTCATGTAGGAACCGAGACCAGCCTGCACCGAGTAACCCAGGGAATCACCAGAAATGCCGCTACCGGACACATTGTCCTGCGTATAGCCCTGATACGATCCGCTTAACAGAATATCAGTCCACTTCGAAGGCGCGAAACCGGCCTCAGCACCAACCTGCCAGCGATCCCACCCGTAAAACGCCGCACGGCTCTTCACATCATTCTGATAGTCGAGCCAATAGTAGCCAGCGTTCACATCCGCATGCCAGTGCTCGTTGAAACGACGCTGCAAGGACCCCGCAAGCTGGAACTGACGGGCGTCACTGTCATAGTAGCCGCCGTCAAGAATCATATCGTTCGCCATCGTAATCTGCTGGAAGCTCTCGCCCAAAATCAGCGACCAGCCCTTCTCCGTACCAAGCGAATTCGACCAGTTCACACGAAGGTTCTGGCCGTATTCGTGCCGGTTGTAGTTACGATGGCACCGCTTGAAATACTGGCGGTAATTGTAGAAGCCCGACAAAATGGTCGCCCAAGTCTCCCCGTTGTAGTGAAGCCACAGCGACGGGCTGATCGTCCACAGGAAATCGTCCTTGTCGGTATCCGTCGCGCGTCCGCGATTGGCATCGACATTCGAGTCGTAGGTTATCGCAGTCGTCACGTACGGGCGCAACGTCAGGCGCTCGCCAATCTTGATTCCAGACGGACGATTCAATATCTCTGCAACAGATGCCTGCACAAGCGCAAGGGCAACCACAAAGACCAATGATGTTTTCGACATTTCCACAATTCCTCTCTAAATTATCCAGCTGTGTTTTACTGCCCAAAATACGGCTTAGGCTCAGGAAGGATCTCTGCGCCCAGAACATCCCCTCCCAATGTCGGAATCTGCTGTTCAAGAGGGTTCAGCGCTGCATCAAGAACCGGCGAACGCGTCCGCATGAACGACAGCCCATCCACGTTCTTTCCGCCGATATCCTGCAAAAGCGAATCCAACAACTGAGGACCGGCAATCACCAGTACGAAATCAAAGTCAGGACGACGGCCGGCATCCGCGGAAGCCAGGATCGGCTCGTATCCAAGTTCGCGACCATCTTTGCCCAACGCCGAGGGAATCCACTCGGATTTCGCCAGCTCCCTCGCATCTGCATTCGGGAGCGTGGCAATCAGCTTGTCCTCAAGATCGGCCGGAGTCCCGTTCGAGGCCCGCAGCAACATGAGAATCGCAAAGGCGCTACGCGTCGACGCATTGTCCGTCTCAGCCGTGCGCTTGTTCACCGTCTCCATGATCTTCAGCGCAATGTCCGTGAACTGAGCGTCGGTGTACGTGACTTTCGGATCGGTCGCCCGGTTAAACAAGTCAGAGGCAAAGCGCTCGTTAATGACTGTCAGCGCTTCCGGCGGAACCGTCGCGAAGACCTCCGCCAGAAGAGCGGCCACGTTGCCAGACCCCTTGACCGCCTTGAGCGCCGCATGGTTGAGATTCAGGTGCTTGGCGGTCTTCTCCTCGACAGATGCGGGCATCTTGGAGACCGCCTTGTTGACGTCACCAAGGAACGTCAGCTGATCCTCCGCGGACAGCTGCTTGATCAGCGAAGCGATGGATTCCGATCCGTCAACAACGCCGTCAATCTTCTGACGAGCCTCTGCAAGCGGAAGCGTCTTGGCGCCATCCGACTTCGCGGCTGTTTCCGGCGCAGCAAACACGGCAACGGCCTGCATCGCCGTCAAAACCATCAATAGCATGTGCTTCATTGCTTATCCCTCCTGATTAATACCATGTTTCCGGCACCCACACCACGTCACCCGCACGAAGCGGCATGTCCTTGTCGATGCGGCCGTCTTTTCCGATTTCGTTCAAATTGACCGTCGTGCGCGTCATGTTTCCATCCTTGTCGCAACGCGTCACTCGAACTGCCGACTTGTCGGCAAAGGGCTTGCAGCCACCGGCCTCCATCAGCACCTTCGTGACCGTCATGTCCATCGTCGGCGGCATATTGACCGGCCCCGGACGCATAACTTCGCCCATGACGGTAACCGTTCCCCACGGGGAAACGCCACGCCCATCATAGGGTGCAAACGTAACGGTAATCAGCGGCTGCCGATAATACACGGAGTAGGCCTTAACCAGCTTCTCCGTCAGCGCCTCAAGCGTCAGGCCATCGCACGCGACCGGACCCTGCAAGAGCAACGGCAACGTGATGTCACCCTTCTGCGAAACGACGACATTCATCACCGTCGGCGGTGCTGATGCGGTCCCGACCTGCACAACCAGAGAGACGCCAGGCTGGATTCGCGGACCATCCCACCACTTAGCGACAAACGTTGGGTCAACGCGCTCTTCATCATTGTGAATGAGCGTGTTGAGCGTCTCGCATCCGCATAGACAAGCAAATGCCAGAGACAGAAGAATCCCGACTAAAGACTTTTTGGCCATTTGTACCTACATATTTTAACACAAATCTGACGAGAGGGTCAAGGGGGCGTAGTCGGCCACCCTTATCCCGGGTTTTCAAGGATAATTTATCCCGGATTTTCACGAGACCCCCGAAAACATTGGCCGAAAAATATTTTCTGCCCGTCCCAAAAGCGCTTTGGACTTTTTTCTGGCGACATCCTAACCGCCCGAAAACGCCGTTTTTCACTCTTTTTGGACGCCGCCGCCGTTCGCACGCGACAGCTCCGCCGCGCGTCCCCGAGCGGGGTCGCGCCAGAAGCGTTCCTGTCGTCCGCCTCAGAACCCGGGAAGCGCCATCTGCCTGTCGTCTACCGTCCGTTTCCTCGGCCGTCCGCTGATGAACCGGATGCGCGCCTCCTTCACGAGCGCGCGGATGCCCGCTAGGAGCGCGTGCGTCTTCGAGGACACGGTCCCGAGATTGTCCGCGATGAACTTCAGGATCTTCTTGAAGCCCTTCGTCTTGCGGAGGAACTGCGTCGCATAGACGTACGCGAGGACGCACAGCGAGAAGATGTTCTCCAGCCGCTTGAACGTCC
>JAEDMC010000216.1 GCA_016303225.1 Kiritimatiellia bacterium | reverse complement strand
ACGCGATGGACAAGTATCGTTGCGTGCGGGCATCCATCCTGCCGGAGTGAAATGAAAATGATATAATGCAATCCAAAGGAGGGAAATCATGAAAGCCTTTTGTCTCGTTGCAAGTGTTGTTGCCTGCGGTCAGTTGTGTTTGGCTGATACGTCGACCGTGACGTTCAGCTCGTCGTCGAGTTCGGCGGACGGGTTCTTCAGTAGCGCGACGAGCTCGAAGAACCTCGGCAAGGATTCTGCCGCGCCGGAGACAGTCGCGAAGCCGCGCGTCATCATGACCTCGTTCGAGTCGTTCGCTCAGGTGCCGACGAACGACTGTCCGTCGTCGTTTTCCATCTACTCGGCGCCGATGTGGAATACGAAGGGTGCGACCCGCGGAGGCGGTTTCCGCGCGTCGTATGCGGTGTTGGCCAACAGCATTCTTGGAATCGAGGACGTGAAGGTCGCGTCCATCGTCGGGGATGACGGTAAGGATCTATCCAAGCTCAAGAACGGCAACCCTGCGTGGAGATTCATCGACAAGAGCTTCTTCGGTTCGGCGGCGAACAACGTCGCCCAGTTTGAGATTCAGGGACGTGCCACGACCTTTGGACGGGTTCAGCCCAAGATCACGGGCAGCGTCGAGGTCAAGGTTGCGGGCGAGCGGAAGACCGAGAAGGTGAAGAGGAAGGTATCCGACGGAGCCGTGACAGTCGCCGGAATCAAGTTCAAGCTCTCCTACGGCAGCAATTCGATGGCGATGTTCTCCGACGACGACAAGACCGAGCAGCAGCTCAAGGTCGATTTCGCCGATCCGGAGGGCGTGATCGTGGATATCAAGGTGCTTGTCGGCGGCAAGCCGCTTTCACAGTCGGGCTCGTCCATGATGAACGCGAAGAAGTCCTATTTCTTCAACAAGCCTGCGGACGAGGTGACGCTCTCCGTGACCTACGCCCAGGGCGTCAAGACGCTTACATTGCCGCTCTGACAGATGACCTATTGGCAAGGCTTGTGCCTGTGGCGCGGCTGCTTTAATGATCTTGAAATGGAGGGCGTGCAATGAACGAAGACGGAAAGAAGCCGTGGCCGGTTCGGATTGCCTTGGGGTGGTTCGTCTTGCTGGCGATTGCCTGCTGTGTGCCTTGCGTCTGCATGCTGGTGGCGTTCTGCCGCGACGGGGCTGGGCTTGGTGAATGGGTCTTAGGTCTTGTCACTTGTCTCGGTTTCATTTCGCTTGGCGCTGGATTTGTGCTGGCGATTCTCCGCGGCAAGCGTGATTGGGTGACGATTCCCTATCTGCTCATTGGCTTGCTGGCCATTTTCCTGCCGTTGACGGGATCGTCTCGTCCGGAATTTGCGCAGGGATTGAAAGTCTATCTGATTGCAGTCGCGTTCGCCACGATTGTTCCGCCAGCGTTTCTCTATTTCCCGAGCTCCAGCCGCTGGTTTGCGGCGCTCCCGCGTCAGAAGGGATTTGGCATCGGGTGTGGCACGCTGCTCATACTGGCGTTCTTGGGGATGATGGCGTCGTCGATTTACGTGCGAACGCCAGAGAGAAAAATGTTGAGTGCGCACATGAGCGCACAGGCGATGCGGGGGCGGAATGTGTTCATTACGTTGAATCGAGCAGCTGTGGAAGGGGCGACTGTGCCGTCTTGGGCGGAGTTGTGCAGTTGCAGCAATTCGGTTGAGTTTGCCGAGAAGGTGAGTGTGGGGTTGGATGGGGTCGGGAAGGAGCTGATGCTTCGCTCGGGGAGGGAGTGGTCGTTTGCCGTCAATGTGCCGCCCGACGCGCCGGACATGTTTCCCGTGATGATCACGGCCAATGTCGATCCGGCTGAGTTGCCGCGCGAGTGGGATGGAGAGACGGACAAGGACAAGCTGCTCGAATTGAAACCGCTTGAAGGTGCCGAGCCTCTGCGGTTCAGCAACAAGGCCATTGTTGTCGTCCGCAAGGGCGGCGCGGCGCAGGTCATCAAGCGCAAGTACATGAAGCTCAGGACGATTTTCGGCGATAAGCCGTTCAAGCTCGGCAAGGACACATATTACCTGACTCCGGTCGGAAGACGGTGAAGAATTATGTCTGTGCTCAAGCCAGTCTTGCGGATTGAAAGGTCTCGGAGTTCGATGTTATGCAAATGACCAGGACTTTACGTACATTGTTGAGCTTGCTGGTTGTCGTCGGCGGGGTCGCGTTGATGGGCGTTCGGAATGTGAGGGCCAAGATTGCTCGCTGCCGAATTGTGGCAGCGCAGGAGATGACGGAATCTTTTTGCTGTATGGTGGAGAACTATACGAGCGATCATCGGATGAACGAACCGCCGAAGGGTTTGCACGTTCTTCTGGAAATCGACCGGAACAACAACGAGCCGTATCTGGTTGGCGGCGAGCGTTCCCTGGACGATCCGTGGGGCAACCGGTATCGCCTTGAGTGCGAGGGCAAGCGGTGGCGCGTTGTCTCCAATGGACCTGATGGCGTTCCGAATACCGAGGACGACATCTCTTTTGTGAAAGATTCCAAATGACAAAGAAGGCGAAGGCCGGATGCTCGTTTGGGTGCATGGTCGCGCTCGGCGTGCTGGTTGCCGCCGTGGGGACGTTCCTGTGGCGCGTCAAGTCGGCTTTCACTCCCTCACGACGGATCCGTTCTTCTGCTCGACATGGGCGTTGTCGTTCTTCTTCCTGAACCTCGACCGCGAGAGCGGAATGCGCTTCCGCACGCCGAAGTATTCGGCGACCAGGAGGTTGACGAACTCCTTGCCGTTGTCGTGGTGCAGCGAGAGGATCGGGAACGGGATGCGCCCCGTCGCGGCCTTGAGCGCGTCGAGCGTCGTGTGCATGCCGTGGTTCCACGTCGGCTCGATCTCGGTCCACTGCGTCTTGCGGTCGGTCACGGTGAGGATCCACCAGAAGTTCCCGGCCATGTCTCCTCCGCAAAGGGCCACCGTGTCGGTTTGGATGTCGCCTGGCTTGACCTTGCAGGCCGTGATCTCCTCGCCCGACTTGCATTCAATCGCCCGGAGGAGCTGCCAGTTGTACCCCGACCTCCTGTTGTGGCGTTGGCTGCCGAGCTTCCGGCGGTCGACGCCCTTGAGCATCCTGTCCATCGTCGAGGCGCTCATCCGCAGCAACGCGTCGGTGATCGCGGGGGATACGGTCGCCACGGTCTCGGTGTACTCCCGGATCCATTCTGCGCAGTTGGCCTTGAAGTAAGTCGTGCAGGGACATCCGACTTCCTCCCAGATCGCCTGAAGCGCTTTCGCGACTTCCTCTCCGTAGGTCTTGCCGCGGCCTTTTCGCTCCTTGAACTTCCGATGGCCCAGAAGAAGTTTGTTGGCGTACTTCTTCTCGTACCCGACCGTTTCGCAGACCTCTTGGAGTATCTGGTGGCGTTTTTCTCGCGAGGCGACGAGATAAGCCCGTCTTTTCGCTCCAATGTATTCGGCTGTTGCCATGCGCGACATGTTTCTCATGCTCCCGATTATAGCGGTGTCCAGTATTTGACGAAAGGGCCCCAGGGAAACGACACCCGATTTCCGTGATGGTGTCCATTATTATAACGAACCGCGAATCGCGATCATGATCCTGCTTTCACTGGGCGCAAGTGTTGTGATATAATGCAATCCAAAGGAGACCGACTATGACGAAGACTTATGCCTGTCCCAAGTGCGGGCATGACGTGCCGTTGGACAAGATCAATGTCGCAAAGGACATCATGCTCTGTCCGGCTTGTGGGGAGACGTCGTGCTTTTCAGACGTGGTCGGCGAGATCGACGAGCGTCGGTACGCGGATGACGTGCGCGGCAGGTTGAACGCCGCGCCGCCGAAGCACCTCAAAGTTGAGTGCGATCCGATGGATCCGACGGGGCGCATCGTGCTGACGCAGCGCAAGTTCTCCAAGGGGGCGCTTTTCCTCGTGCCGTTCACTTGCCTGTGGGCGGGCGGCAGCATGGCCCTCATCTATGGAACGCAGATTTACTCGGGCAAGTTCAACCTAGGGGTCAGTCTCTTCGGCATTCCGTTTCTTCTGGGCTCGCTCTTTCTGATCTTCATTTGTCTGTTTGCATTGGGCGCTGGCAAGCACATGCTGACGCTTGAGCGCGGCAAAGGCCGTTTCTTCTGGGGAATCGGTCCCCTTGGATTCTGGCGCAACTTCACCTACGACCGTCAGACCAAGGTCGAGCAGGGTTACACGCGCTATCAGTCCAACGGACAGTCGCAGCTTGAATTGCATTTGACGCATCCCGGCGGCTCAGACACGGTTCACATTTGCGCGGGCATGGACGAGGACTCCATTGACTATGTCGAGGCAGTCCTCAAGCGCGAAGTCAGTCGAGTGTGACGAATGCCGTTGCACGGCGCAGATTTTGTGGTATAATG
>JAEDMC010000215.1 GCA_016303225.1 Kiritimatiellia bacterium | reverse complement strand
GATTACGGTTCAAATTGTAGCACAATCGCTCTCCCATCGTCAATGATGCGAATAGAATCCTCGAAGAATCTTCTTGTCGCGGTCGTAAATCAGATGTATCCCGCCGCCGTTGTTCTGAATATCGCAATAGGAGATGAAATTGACCGCACCATCCGTCGACATCGAGAAATGATCACTTTCAAATTTCTTACTACCGACGTTAACAAAAGAGTTCGTCGCCAGCGGATAGTTCTTCAATCCGGCGAAAGCGAGAAAATCAGATTCTCCAATGCGACAGGTCGTATTCGCGAACAGACATGTCATGCCGCGTCCAGAATGCTCGTCACTCTGAAAGACCACATCCGTCGCCTTCGTCGGAACCATCTTCTCCCGCAAAGAGCGTTCCCAGCCGCTCATCAGTCCGCCCCCGGAAATCCAAATATGCGAACACTCCGCCGAATCGTGCGTCACGTCCACCGATTTGAGAGCGTAAGGCGAAGAATCATCCGCCTCCTGATTGATGCGAATCGTGTCAACAAAGGTAACGCTCGTTAGAGCATTCAGTAGCATCTCCAACTTCAAGGACGGCGGATCACCTGCTTTCTTCGAGTTATTTGCCGCCGCCCTGGCATAACCAAGCGAATAAAGACAACGACGCAAGAGCTCAGAGACAACGTTAAGTCGGCGCGATGCCGGAACCAGTGCGGCATCCAACGACCACTTCTCCTCGTTAAGCTCGAACTGCATCACCCGCGGCAAGTTCGCCTCTTCCAGGACTGTGGACTTTCCGATCGGCACCTTCAGCTTCGCCTCGATGGAAATGACCGCATTGGTTCCAACGACAGCCGACGAAAGGCGGAGGCTCTCATCGCGGCAGAAGAAATCCGGCAGACATTCATTCAACCGCTTAGCTACATACGACAAGACGTCCGAGAGCCGATTCGTCGGATCAAACACACCTTCCGGCTTCGCTCCATATGTCATTTCGCCCTGCCGAACATCAAGCGCCAACTTCGGATAAGCCGAAAGCTCGACGTTTTCATAGACATTCGAGATCGCAAGCGTGACATCCGCCCAACCGATCCGCCCCGCCACGGCCTTGGCGAGTTCCGACGACTTGACCGATATCGTCGCTTCGCCCGGCACGCAGCCAGCAAGCAAGGTCGAGACCAGCAACGCTGCGCCATAGCATTTATTACACACTTTCGTCTTCATGATGTTGTCAAACTTGTCATCTGAAATGTCAGGTCCATTTACTTCACCACCAATTTGCCATTGAGTGAAGCC
Organism: Kiritimatiellia bacterium; assembly: GCA_016303225.1. Taxonomy (GTDB): domain Bacteria; phylum Verrucomicrobiota; class Kiritimatiellia; order RFP12; family UBA1067; genus UBA1067. The sequence continues at coordinate 3,125 of JAEDMC010000215.1, read as the reverse complement.
GCGAGTTTCATCGCCTCTTCCCGCGAGACATTGCCGCAAATGGCGAACTCGCCGCCGTTGATCTCCTCTTGAATGACAGGAGCGGTCATCAACCGTCCGTTCACGACAATGGCCAGCTGGCGGCCCTTGTCCCGCGGATTCCTCTTTCCGTGCGGTTTGTACGCCCGCGTCAGTTCGGTCAGCCGACGATTTGCCGACGAACTCAGATAACACTTGACCAGATAGTCGTCGATGACCGTATCCCTCACCACCGAAGCGGACACAACATCCTCCTCCGTCAGCTCCGCCTGTTCGCTGACATAGACGGCCTCGACAATATCACCATTCTTCCATTCTCGCGTCATCAGGCGATACCCTTCTACGGATTTCGCCGAGGCGACCAATTGCGTACTGACCACCCCTGCGGACATCAAGGGCTTGGTCAATTCTTCCGTATCCGGATGGCACAGACAAAGCTCAAGCCGAACGGGCTCCTGACTCGCCGGCATCTCGTCCAACGTCACCTCTTCTTCAGCGGATACCACCCCCTGACAAGAGGTTTGAATACTGGGCCACGCGACAGAAAAGAGAACGAACAGCACCAACAGGGTCCACGCCGCTTTCGAATGTGCCGTGCAATCCGCGCAAATGGTCTCAAAGTCCCGCTTGCGCACATAACGATAGATGAAGGCAACCGGAATCAGCGTGATGACGACCGGCAGCAGGAACATCGCCAGCTGCGCCCCTGCCCGACCGAAACAGTCATAGACCGCCATGATCAGCTTGGATTGCACGCCCCAAGGCGGTACATTCACGCAGCCGGCATGTGCAAGCAACATGCAAAGCAGCGAATCCGCGAAACTCACCAAGCGCGACAACGGAAGCATCAGCGCGGCAAAAGCGACAAGCGCGACAATTAACGATCTTTTCTTAGTCATGGAAATCTCCTATGGATTAAACGCCCATCTCAACTTACTCATAAGATAATGAACAGCCAAGGCAAATAGGGCGGCAAACAGCAAAACCGGCAACGCAGCGAGGGCAAACAGCGGTTGTCCTCCCATGATCGCAACAACAACCACGGACAGGGCCTGCATGCTCATGCACACACCCCAAAGGATCAACAGTCGCCGTTCCGTGCGAGGATCCACAAGCCGCAGTCGCCGGGATTCCTCGTCCACATCCATGCAGCGCTTGTGGCAAACAAAATACTCATGAATGCGCTTCAAGGTGTTCGGCGTGAACACAAGAGGAATCGAATGGTCATGCGACCGCACATACGTATGAATGCGGAAAACCACGAACCCGACTTTCGCCCAACAGACAAACAGCATCAAAAACGCAGCGAAGGTCAAACCCCAAAGAACAATCACGGCGATTTTCATCGGCATCTTCCTTTGTATTACATGTCTTCAAGGGTCTTAACGGTTCTGTCCACCGTATTAGGATACTCAATCTTCCAATTCATCGGCTTCAATCGCTTCATCACCCTCTTCCCGCCCGAATTTAGACAGATCGACGCCATGCGTCGAAAGCCACGCGACGATCTTGGCGCGCGAAGTGTCCGTGACGAAGAAATCCCAAGTGAACCCATCCCACCACAACGATGAGCCGTGATGCAACGCCGTCTGCGCAAGTTTCTCGCCACCACACCACCAGTCAATGCCGGGACCACCTTCGCAACGGCACGGCTGGCCGATCCGCAATGGTGTCTTGTCGCTGCCGGGGTCGAACTCAAACAGACTGCTGAATGCGGCCACGTCCGTCCGATTGGTCAAAGTCAGCAAAACCGGATCCTTATCCGTCGGCGCATCCCAATGAACGCCTCCGTCACGGATGACGACCTTGTCCGACCGACCGACACGTGCCTTAAAATCTTCCACTCCCGTCCGGAACAGATCCCCGATTGTCACGGCGCGTACAACCTTGGTTCCCGCCTTCAAACAAAGTAACGCCTTGCCGTCATCAGGATCTTCCAGCGTCGTCACCCCCGTCAGGTCCGGCTTGACCAGCTGAAAATAGCGGCGATAGTTGTAATAGGAAAACTTGACGGTCTTTCCGCCCCTCAGTCCGTCTCCCGGCTTCTCGCTCCCGATGGCGACACGACCGGAAGGATAGACCTTGAACGACAGCTCAACAGGATATCCACCTCCGAAGTCAGAGCGAGTCACCGTCAAGTAACTTCCCCTCCAGCAGGGCTTCCCCCTGTCCTCTGATGCTGTGACGGACTTCAGCTGAAACAGCGGGGCATTCCCGACTTCCCGGTTGTTGCGATAGGCACAATCCGCCGCCTGCAAGACATTGGAAACAACCGGTGCCGCGTTCGGATTGGCTCTCTCGGCCTTGACCATCGCAATCTGGCGGAACGTATCCCTGACGCAGGGAACGGACTCATAGCCCTTCAACTTTTTAATCGTCATTTCCGCCTCTGCAATCCGATCCAGATTGAGATAGGCCATCGCCAGGCTGTTCAACGCCGCCGGATCATCCGGTTTCTTCGAGAGGCACTTTTGCAGACAGGCAAGCTGTTCGCCATAATTTTCCTCCGCCTCGTAGCGCAACGCTCGTCTCAGATTCTCCTCGTAATCGTCCGAACGGACGCGATGCGACTTGTCCGAATTCATAGCCGCACCGGCAGAAAACGTCAATGCGACTGCCGCTACCATAGTTGCAATCAGTGTTTTCATTGTTATCATTATCCTCTCTTTACTTCATTCTCAACTTACCAATGAGATAAAGAACAGCCAAATGCATTGCATTTCCCAAACCATTCGAAAACGAACGCCCCAAGATTGTAGAGTCCGTGCAAAACCATTGCAGCAGCAAGCCAGGGCATCACGGATGAGAACTCGAAGCGAAAACGAGTTGTTGCCATCCGCCGCCACATCCTTGCCAGGCCTATGCCCGTGATGGTGGCGGCCGAGACATGTACGAGCGTACAGACCGACAACCGCCAGTCCATCACTCCGCCGACCGGGCGCACTACTGCCGCCGTTCCGTAGGCCAGCATCTCCGACGCGCCCGACGTGATCGCGCTGGTGGAGAAGCGCACGTTCAGGATCGCATTTTCCGCCTGCTGCATCATGCCCTTGATATCGACGATCTCATAGCCGGGCACGGCATCTGTGTTCACGACAATCATTTCT
>JAEDMC010000214.1 GCA_016303225.1 Kiritimatiellia bacterium | reverse complement strand
CTCTACGGCGGCAGCTTCAATCCCGTGCACCTCGGGCATGTCGGGATCGCCAGGCGGGCGATCGCTGACCTCGGTCTCGATCAGCTGATTGTCATACCGGCAAACGTTTCGCCGTTCAAGACGGCGACGGACGCCGAGGCCAGTCGCTTCTGGACGTGGGACCGGGTCGAGATGGTCAAGGCCGCGTTCCGCGACGTGGAGAAGACGACCGTCGATTTGCGCGAGATCGAACGCGGCGGTGTCTCTTACGCAATCGACACGGTGCGCGAGATCCGCGACGAGTTCTCCGCCTCGGCCTCCGACTCCAACTCTTCACTCCAACTTTATTTCATCATCGGCGAAGACTCGGTCGAAGGACTGCCGCGGTGGAAGGACATCGAGGAACTGAAGAAGCTCGTCTCGTTCAAGGCGTACCCGAGAACGCCCGAGTCGTCGACGGCGATTCGAGAGCTCTTTGAGAATGCCGGAGTCGTTCTCAATCAGGACGAGAAACTGGTCAAGGCGGTCAGGGAGGGACTGGTTCGGAAGGGCGGGTATTGTCCGTGCCGGCTGCCGAAGCTGCCGGAGTTCTTCTGTCCGTGTGACGAGTTCAAGGCGCAGCTCGCCGACCCGACGTATCATGGGCTGTGCCATTGTCGACTTTATTTAAAACCCTGATTTTCATGAGCGAATGGTTTTCGAGATCAGAGGCGTTGCTGGGCGGCGCGGCGATGGCGCGGCTTCACGCGGCGCGGGTGCTGGTTGTCGGCGTCGGGGGCGTCGGCAGCTGGTGCGCGGAGGCGCTCGTGAGAACGGGTCTCGGGGAGATTACGCTGGTCGACGACGATGTGGTTGCGGAGTCGAACGTGAACCGGCAGTGTCCCGCCACGGCGGCGACGGTCGGGCGCGCGAAGGTCGAGGCGATGGCCGAGAGACTGAGAACGATCAATCCCAGTTGCGAGATTGTTGGAATTTGCAATCGCTATCCGCTTGCGCAGGTGGGTGATTTGCCATCGGCGCATCGGCGCATCGGCGCATCCGGCCAGCCGCGGAATTTTTCGATTCTTGATTATGAGGTGGTGGTGGACGCGATTGATTCGGTTGACTGCAAGGCGGAGCTCATCTTGGCGGCGACGGAGGCGGGGGTGCCGGTCGTGAGTTCGATGGGTGCGGCGTTGCGGATGGATCCGACGAAGGTGAGGGTGACGCGGTTCGAGAAGGTGGAAGGCGACGGCCTCGCCCGCGCGCTCCGCCAGCGCTTCAAGAAGCTTCGGCGCTTCCCGCCCTCGAAGTTCACCTGCGTCTGGTCCTCCGAGCGACCAGTCGCATCAACTCAAACGATCAAAACCTCAAAAACTCAAACACCTGCCAAAGGCAGCTTGATGCAAGTGACGGCGACGTTTGGCATGTGCCTTGCGAGCGAGGCGATTCGGATTTTGACGAAAGGAGAAAACAAATGAAAATCGGGTTTTTCGGTGCAGGCAAGATGGCGGAGGGGATTCTTTCCGCGATCCCGGCCAAGAAGGACGTCATCATGGCGGAGAAGGTCGCCGTGCGGGCGGCGGAACTGAAGAATAAATACGGCGTGAAGACAACGGACGATCTCAAGGCCGTGGTCAAGTCCGCCGACCTCATCTTCCTCGCGGTTCGTCCGCAGGACGTCGCGACGGTCGCGGCGGAGGTGAAGCCTCTCCTCACGGCGAAGAAGACGATCGTCTCCATCGTTGCCGGCAAGACGCTCGCGAAGCTGCGCGCGGCGTTTGGGACGAAGGTTCGGCTCATCCGTGTGATGCCCAACCTGGCGCTTCGCGCGAAGGCGGGCATGTGTGCGATCTGTCCGGGACCGAAGGCGCCGGCGAAGGACGTGAAGGCGGTCGAGGCGATTCTCGGCGGCGCGGGCGCGACGGTCGTGCTGAAGGAAAAGGATTTCGACGCGGTGACGGCGCTCTCCGGGTCGGGCCCCGCCTACTTCGCCTACATGGAGGAGGCGATGGCCGAAGGCGGCGTCGCGCTCGGACTCAAGCCCGCGGTGGCGCGGCTCCTCGCCGAACAGACGATGTACGGCACGGCGAAGTTCCTGCGCGAGAGCGGCATGGAGCTGAAGCCGTTCATCGACGGCGTCTGCACGAAAGGCGGCACGACGGCCGCGGGCATGACGAAGCTCGCTGTCCCGGCCTTCAAGAAGATCGTCGCGAAGACGCTGGCGGCGGCCGCGAAGAGGTCCGCCGAACTGGCTTGATCTTCACATATCAGCAAACACCCCAACAAGGACGGCGAGTGGATGACCATTCCCCAGTTCACGACCTAACCGACAAGAAGGAACGATGAAATGAATCTGAACGGAAAGAAATTCGCCGTCACGGGACTGCTCGCGGCGTGTGCGCTCGGCGCGGGCGCGAAGGAAAGCTTTGACGTGGTGATCTACGGAAGCTCCCCGGCGGCGCTCACGGCGGCGATCGAGGCGCAGAAGCTCGGCAAGACGGCCGTGATCGTGTGTCCCGAGAAGCGCATCGGTGGACTCACCACGGGCGGCCTCGGCCAGACGGACATCGGCAACAAGTCCGCCTTCGGCGGCCTGTCGCTGCAGTTCTACCGCGACGTCGCCGACTACTACAAGGACGCATCCGCCTGGAAGTGGCAGAAGCGCGACGCGTACATTCCCGACGGACAGTGTTCGGGGACGAAGGGCGAGGATTCGATGTGGACGTTCGAACCGTCCGCGGCGCTGAAGATCCTCGAACGCTGGGAGCGCGAGCACAAGCTCGACATCCGCCGCGGCGAGTTCCTGGACCGGCAGGTTGGGAAGGTGAAGGTTGAAGGTCAGGGTGAACAGAGGAAGATCGTCTCCATCCGCACGCTGTCGGGCAAGGAGTTCGCCGGCAAGATGTTCGTCGATGCGACGTACGAGGGCGACCTCATGGCGGCGGCGGGTGTCAGTTACACCGTCGGACGCGAACCGAACGCGCAGTATGGCGAGACGATCAGCGGCATCGCCACGAAGGCCGCGGGCGCGGAGCATCACCAGTTCCTGCCGATGGTCGATCCGTATGTGACGAAAGGCGATCCGAAGTCCGGTCTGCTGCCGTGGGTCGAGCCGTACGATCCGAACGAGAAGGAAGGCGACGGCGACAAGCGTGTGCAGGCGTACTGCTTCCGGATGTGCCTCACGGACGTTCCGGAGAACCGCATTCCGTTCGCGAAGCCTGCGAGCTACGACGAACGCAACTACGAGCTCCTGTTCCGCAACATGGAGGTGCTCGCGAAGAAGCCCGAGCTCGGCGGCTGGTCGAAAGGCGTGCCGTGGATCAACTCGAAGATGCCGAACAGGAAGACGGACACCAACAACTGCCTCGGCTTCTCGACGGACTTCGTCGGACAGAACTGGGCGTGGCCGGAGGCGTCCTATGCCGAGCGCGCGAAGATCCTTCAGGCGCATCTCGACTACCAGCAGGGCCTGATGTGGGCGCTTGCGAACCATCCGCGCGTGCCGGACTGGGTGCGGAACGAGGTTTCGAAGTGGGGCACGTGCAAGGACGAGTTCGAGGACGGTCTCGGCAACGGCTGGCAGACGCAGCTTTACGTGCGCGAGGCGCGCCGTCTCGTCGGCGACTACGTGATGACGGAGATGAACTGCCGCGGCACGCGCGTCGCGCCGCGTCCCGTCGCGATGGGCGCCTACGGAATGGACTCCCATCACGTCCGCCGCCGCGTGACGGCCGAGGGCTATGTGAAGAACGAGGGCAACGTCGAGGACTGGAGCATGAAGGGCAAGCCCTATCCGATCGACTACGGCGCGCTCATTCCGAAGCGGAGCGAGTGCACGAACCTCTTCGTGCCGGTCTGCCTCTCGGCGACGCACATGGCGTTCGGGTCGATCCGCATGGAGCCGGTCTTCTTCGCGCTCGGACAGGTCTCCGGCGCGGCGGCGGCCTTCGCGATCGACGACGGCTGCGCCGTGCAGGGCCTCGCCTACGAGAAGCTCGCGAAGCGGCTTGTCGCCAACGGTCAGCCGCTCCGCTGACGGCCGCGCACGGAAAGTGTCCCGTCCGCGCAGGCGGGGTTGCCGCGGCGGCGGGCCCTTTTTTCTCACACCTGCGTTTGATATAATACAAACATCATGGTAGACGAGAGAAAATGGTACGTTCGCACTGAAGACGGTAAGGTCTATGGACCGGCGGATGTTACGTCGCTTTCCCTTTGGGTGCAAGACGGACGGATTGAGCCGGCGGCATTTGTGTCGCAGGACCGCAAGTCATGGGTTCCAGCGCAGCTGATGCCCGAGCTGGAGATGAAATGGCTTGTTGAGGTCGAGCCTGGGAAGGTGTTCGGTCCGTTTAACCGTGCTGTCGTCATTCGACTTTCCAGAGAGGGCGAGCTTCCTCCTGAGGCCAAGATTTATCGTCTCCACGAGTTTGCCATCACCGAAGATCCGCCGCCGGTCGAGAAGATCGTGGAGAAGATCGTCGAGAAGCG
>JAEDMC010000213.1 GCA_016303225.1 Kiritimatiellia bacterium | reverse complement strand
CCTCGTGCTGCACTGGTCGCGGCAGATCGGCAAGTCCTTCACGCTCGCCGCGTGGGCGGTCGACCGCCTGCTCACCCGTCCCGGGCGGCTCGTCACCGTGCTCTCCAACTCGAAGGACAACGGGCAGGAGTTCGCGCTCAAGTGCGCCGAGGTCTGCCGCCTGCTCGACAGGGCGAAGAAGAAGGTCATAGAGGAGTACGGCCTCAAGGATCTCTCGACCTCGATCGCCTACGAGGACATGCGATTTGAGATCACCGTGAAAGTCAAGGGGAAGGTCGGGCGCATTAAAGTGCTGGCGGCCAATCCCCGCACCGCCCGCGGCTTCTCCGGTGACCTGATTCTTGACGAGTTCGCCTTCCACGAGGACTCCGCCGCCATCTGGGACGCGGCCGAACCCATCCTCTCCTCCAACCCGGACTTCCTCTGCCGCGTCGCCTCCACAGGAAACGGCACGGGCAACATGTTCTACCGGATGGCGACCGAAGGCCAGTTCAAGGTCTCCAGGGTGCGCCGCTCCGACGCCTGGAGGATGGGCGTCAAGATCTACGACGCGAAGACGCGCAAGCCGATCACGCCCGAGGAGGCCCGCGCCCAGGCGCTCGACAAGGCGAGCTACGACCAGAACTACGAATGCGCCTTCGCGAGCGAGACGGGCGCGCTTCTGACGAACAACCTCATCAACGCAGCCGTCGACAACGACGCCCCGATCTTCGATTTCGACGGATCGGCGAGCGAAGGCTTCGACGAGGCTCCAATTCCAGAAGAGGCGCTCGCCATCCTCGACGACTGCAAGACGCGCAACCTTCCCGTCTTCACTGGTGGCGACATCGCCTGTACGCACGACTTCTCCGTCTTCCCGTTCGTCACGCTCGAAGGCTCTTTTTGCCGTACCGTCTTCGTCGCACGGATCCACGGCACGCGCCTTCCGCAGCAGCGGCGCTTCCTCAAGCCGCTCATCAGCCATCCGGCCGTTGAGCGCGTGGCGCTCGACTGCTCCGGACTCGGTCTCGGTCTCACGCAGGATCTGCAGGACGAAGAGGAATCGCCGCTCTGCCACTACAAGGTCGAAGGCGTCAACTTCGCCTCGAGCGAACCGATCACCGAGCGCATGAGCCTCGACGGACGCAAGACTAAGACCGCCCGCGTCACGGAACTGATGGCGACCGAACTCGTTGAATGGCACGAGGACCACCGCATCACCTATCCGTGCGACGCCGTCATGCGCGAGGATCTGCGCAAGCCGCAGAAGATCCGCGCCGGCAACCGCGTCTCGATCGCGGCGGAGTCGACGAAGACGGGCCACGCCGACCATTTCTGGGGCCTCGCCCTGGCGATTCGCGCGGCCACCCATGACACCGGCATCGCCGCCGGATTCTCGACGGCGCAGATGAACGACAACCTCTTCGACCGGGAGCCCGGACGCTCCAGGAGGAGCTTCCTATGAGATTCAGCCTCAATCCCCGCTACTGGTTCCAAAAGCGCTCGAGCGACTTTGCGATCGGCAAGGCCGAGATCAGCAATCGCATGCGCTACAACGCGCTGTACATGCTTGATCCGGATGTCCTCGTGCGCCACCTCAGCGCATTCGCCGCCGGTGACATCGCCGGGCTCGAGCACGTCATCGAGGACTTCGAGAACCGTGACGACAAGATGAAGATCGGCGCGTTCAAGATGGCTGCGGCCGTGGCGTCGAAGCCGTGGGAGGTCCGCATCGCCAAGGGCGAGGAGGACAACGAACGCGCCCGTCTGCACAAGGAGGTGCTGACGCGCTTCTGGAACCGCATCGAGGTGACGGACGCCTTCTGCCGCAACCGCAAGGGCGGCGTGCGTCTGCTCGTCAAGCAGATGATGAGCGCCGAGAGCCGCGTCTACGCCGTGCACGACCTCGTGTGGAACGTGCGTGGAGACGGCGAGCTGACGGCGACCTTCACGCAGATCCCGGCATGGTGCTTCGAGAACCGCACGGGCGAGCTGCGCTATCTGCGCGAGCCGGGCGCCTACACCGGCGAACCGATGCGCGCGGGCGAGTGGCTCGTGACGGTCGGCGAGGGCGTCGGCATCGCGGCCGCCATCCTCGCGATGTCCAAGCGCCTCTCCTGGAACGACTGGCTGCTCTTCTCCGAGAAGTGCGGCATGCCGCTCATCCTGGGCAACACGGGCGCGAAGGAGAATTCCCCGGCGTGGAACGCCCTGGTGAGTGCGATCGCCGCCATCGCCCCGAAGACGGGCATTCTCACGGATCTCAACTCCAAGATGCAGGCCGTGCAGATCGGAGGATCCTCAGGACAGGCGACGTACAAGGATCTCGTCGAGACGGTCGACCGTGCGATCAGCGCGCTCTACCGCGGCGGAGATCTCGCCACGATGAGCTCGACGCAGGGCGAGGGGACGGGATCCGACGCCCAGGACGGCGAGAGCGAGCTGATGGACGGCGACGGCTGCGCGATGGTCAGCGAGACGCTGCACAACCAGATCGACTGCTTCGTGATCCGCTTCACCTGCGGCGACTTCGAGCCCCTCGCCGGCATCGTCATCAACCCGCCCGCCGAAACGACGGACATCGACCGCGAGATCAAGATCGACAACCACCTCGCGGCCCTCGGCGTGAAGCTCTCCAAGGCGGACGCCCTCCAGCGCTACGGCCGCACCGAGGCCGAGAGCGACGACGACGCCCTCCAGCCTCCCCCGAACGGCCCCCAGAACGGCCTTCCCGGCGGCTTCGGAGGCCTCCCGAACGAACGGACTCCCGCAACCCCGTTGCAAACCGCGTTGCAAGGCGTTGCAAAACGCGAGGACGAGTCTGGAAGGACAACGACGCCCGAATCCGGCGACGCGCCCCAGAGGGCGATTTTGGCCGCTTTCGCGAAGGACACCTCGAAGGCCGCCGAGGCCGTCAAGGCCCTCCTCGCGGAGGAAGACCCCGAAAAACTAAAAGCTCTAAGCTCTAAGCTAATAGCTGATCTCCCCACCCTCATCCCCGACGACCCCGCCCTCGCCGCCGTCATCGCCGACGCGATGGCCGCCGAGTTCGGGAGTCCTGACGCGCCGGCTCCGTCCGGCGCCCTAGCGAATGAAAACCCCTACCACTGCCCAAAGTGCGGGAAGTTCAGCGGTTTCAACGGCCACTGCGAGAAGTGCGGGTATACGCTAGACTCCGACGAGTCACAGAAACGTGCTGAGCGGCTGATGCGACATGTTCTCGAAGGAGACATGACCAAGCCGGTAGAGGCTCTTGCTTATCGCGATGGTCTCGGCCAGATCGATCTCGATGTCGGGAAGCTCGGCATCGGCACAGGCATGGAGCACGGGAAAGGCATTTCTAAGATCAACCAGAAGCACGGCAGCCAATTCTCATTCATCCCTCACGCCCTCGCGCATGGGAAGATCTACAGACTAAGGCCAGGGAACGACCCCAACAAGCCATTCGACGACTCCCAACGGGCAATAGTCGACGGTTCACACACGGTTTTCCTTGATCGAAAGGGAACCAGCAGATGGTCGATCTCGTCCGTCTACGACGACGCAAAGAAGGTCGCAAAAATAGAAAGGGCGGCAGCCAAGTGACCACCGCTCTCTCAATACAAGGGGCTGACACCGTGAGGTCTAACACACGGGCTACTGCCAGAATTGGCTTCCGCCGCATCAGGAGTTTCCGCCAGGACGCCGCACAGTCTACCACAACCATCTGACGGGCGCAACCATGAAAACGTCATCTCAACCAGACGGCAACAATAAGGGACACGAATGAAAGCACCAGGCATACTGTCGACCATCGCGAGGCTCTTTCGTGGACGCCGAGCCACAGTCTTCCCGCAAGGGACAGGCGCATCCGGCGTAGACCTCGCGGACTTTCCCCAGCTTCTGGACCAGAAGCGTGTCGCCATATTCTTTCGAGAATGCTCAGAAATATTCCCAGGGCAGCGAGAGATATGCTTGCCTTCATGCTTTGCAGACAGGCTGATGGCATCTCAACCCCCAGAGAAAGAGGAGTTGCGATTGACAAAAACGTTACGGCAAGCGCGTCTCTTGAAGATTTCCACGCGCGCTCTTCCTCCCGCCAATGGCGAATCATGTCAGTCAACACTTGAAACCATCCTTTTTGAATAACGTCACGAGCCGAGATTATACCACATGAACCGCCTCAAGCTCTTCAACCTCTCCCACGAGTTCTCGGCCCCGGCCGCCGAGGACAAGCCGATCTTCCTGCCATTCGGGACCTGGGCCTACGACGGGAAGATCTCGCAGACCTTCACCCGGGAGGCCGCCGCGCGGATCGCGAACGAGCTCGCCGCAGACGTCGCCGCCGGCAATCCCGGCATCCCCGTCTACCAGGGACATCCCGATGTCCCGTCCCTCGCGGCCAAGTATCCGGACAAGGGCGCGCTCGGCTGGGTGAAGAAGATCGACCTCTCCAACGAGGGCTGCAGCCTTTCCGTCGAATGGGACCGCTTCCCC
>JAEDMC010000212.1 GCA_016303225.1 Kiritimatiellia bacterium | reverse complement strand
AGAGGGCGATCTTCTCGCCCTTCTTCACGCCCAGCGCCATGAGGCCGCGCGCGAGGCGGTCGACCTCCTCGCCGAACTCGTACCAGGTGAGTCGGAAGTCGCGGTCCGCATAGACCACGGCGTCGTTCTCGCCGCAGCGGGCGATCGTCTGGTCGAGCAGCTGCCCGAGCGTGTACTCGCGGGTGACCGGCAGGTTGTGCCACGGCACGCCGGTCGAGACGCTCTGCGTGAACGGGGGCTTGCTCGGCGCGGTGCCGAAGGGATCAGTCAGCTTGAACATGGCGGCGACTCCTTAGAACGGCATGAACACGATGCCGTAGATGGAGGCCGGCTGGCCGCCGACGGCCTTGAGGCCGTGCTTCACGACGCTGTTGTAGTAGGCCGTGTCGCCGGCCTTCAGAACCGTCGTCTCGCCGCCGTACGTGAGCTCGACCTCGCCCGCGATGCAGATGATCAGCTCCTCGCCCTCGTGGGACGAAAGCGCGCTCGTGCCGTCCGCCGGGAACTCGATGCGGAACGGGTCCATGTGGCGGTCGGGCTTGCCGAGCGCGAGGGAGTGCGAGGAGTAGCCGAGCGCGTTGACCTTGCCCTTGTCGGCCGCGAGGTCCGCGGCGCGCGTCACGATCGGATCCGGCTTGAACTGGTCGTCCATGAACGTGCCGAGGCGCTGGCCCAGCGCGCGGGAAAGCTTCGTGAGCACGCCCAGCGCCGGAACGACCTCGCCGTCCTCGACGGCGGCGATGACGTCCACGGAGACGCCGCTCTTCAGCGACAGGTCCGAAAGCGTCATGTTCAGCTTGTCACGGAACGCCTTGATGCGCATACCGACTTTCTCTTCGTTGGCCATACTCTCTCTTCTTCCTTTCGTGGGCGGGACGGGAAGTCCCAAAAATTGGACGTGTATTGTACCGAATCCCGCACCACATCTCAACGGAGAAGTGCATTTTCGGCGAAAAACCAGGCTTTAAAGTTGTAAAGGTGCCGGACCTTCGTCATGCCTCAAGCTGGAAATCCGGGAGATCGCGGCGGACAACCCCGTCTTCCGACAGATCAACCCGGTCCAGCGAAAGCGCCATCTTCGGATATCGGTCGGGCACGGCCTGCAACGCGGCGAATTCGCCTACCTGCGTCTCCTCCGTCGCCATCACGCACCCCCGTGATGCGCGCCTTCTTCAGACACCCGTTCTCGGAAAAGCCGCATCCCTGAATTCGTCCGCACCGTAATCTCGCAGCCGCAGCGCAAGCATTCCGCCCAGGACAAATTTGGCGGCGAATGTCAGACACCCGCCGCCAAAGGATGGGATATGGGAGACCCGTTTACTGTCAGAACTGGAAAACGACTCCTGCGCCCCAGTACCAACCATCCATGTCGACGGACATCTTACGGCCATCCCCCATGCCAAACTCCGTATCACCACCCAGTCGCCAATCGAAGCATCCGTAGAGTCCGAGATTCTCCGTGAACAGATACGTCGCCTGAAGGCCAAGAATCGCCTGAGCGGCAAACTTGGTCTCGGATTCCGACCAGCGGGATCCACCCGCATCGCCATCCGTATCAGTTTCCGGCGGAACCCCCGGGATGTTCAGATTAAACTTCGAATTCCACGCCCAATCGTCACGTCCCGAACACCGCGCGTTGAGCCAGTCAAACGCGACGCCCAGGCGCGCACCAAGCGCGAATCGTTCCGTCACCTTCCATTCCGGCACGAGCATCATCCGGAATTCGCCATACCCAAGCTCGGTCTCGGAGGTCGCGGACTCCACATAGTTGAAGTCGTATGTCGTATATCCGTCGTCCGAAACCTGATGCTCGGATTTTGACGACGTGCGGCGATAATGCCCCGAGGCCTTCTGCCGGGAGCAGAACGTGCCGCCGACGCCTGCCCAGAGATCAAAATTCTCGTTCTCCCAGACTTTGTATTGGACATCAAGGTCCGTCCCGTAGACTGTTGCATGGCGCGTACCCATGCCTTTAAGCCCCAAATCCATGTTTCCGCGTCCGAATCCTCCAACGCCCACGCGCCAGCTTCCCGTCTCGGTAAGTTCGGACCGAGTCAACTCCGCTGCGGTTTCATCGGCTTCCGCGGATACGGCCAGCGCAACAATCGATGCGGCGATCACCAGCTTCTTCATTCGATTTCTCCTTGATGTTTATTGGTTGTTTCTGCCTTGATCTTGATAAAGGTATGCGTTCCGAGCGAGACCGAGAGATTGGCCTCGCCTTTCGTCTCCTCGCGCAGATAGGGCGTCAGGTCAAACCCCGTCCCGGGAATGTACTGCATCCTCCGCGTGAGGTCGCTCGTTCCGTAGACGTGGATGCATCCCGTCGTCAGCGTGCTTCGAATCGAATTACCCGCACCGGGCGTGACGCGAATCCTGACTCGTCCCGTCTCCGGATTGAACTCCGTGATCCTCAGCGTCGGCTCCATGTAGGTCGCCACGGCTTGCGTTCCCTGTACCTCGAACAAGGGCGCGATACCCAAATCGACCACGACCGGCACAAGCGCCGCAGCGCCCTTCACGACGACGGACGTCACCTCCGGATGCTCGGCCAGATCATCGGCAAGCGCGGTGCGGACCTGCGCCAGAGCCGCCGTCGACAGCAGACCATCTTCATGCGCAATCTCCACCTGCCCTTCGACCGAGACATCGGCCCAGTAGGTCACGCCACGCGCGTCGTTCGTCGTCCGGAACAACACGTTCGTTGCCGCCTTGAGTTCAAAGGAAAGCCCCTGTGTCGGCGTCGTCAGAAGCGCATAGCTCCCCGTCTGCCAGCCACCCAACGGCGGCTCAACGGGAATCGCCCCCTGGGACGCCACGGATTCGGACACCACGATTCCCTCCCCGTCGGCGGATGCGCCCAGCCCATCTCCAGCGCCCAGCAGCAAAGACCGGAGTTCCGTCTTCGCGTGCACGACAAACGGCTCCTCAAGGCGTGCCGTCTTCGCGTCGCACGGCTGCACACGGATCATTCCGTTCACCACCTTGAGTGGATTCGACGCCGACAGATCCGTAACACCATCGCTCGCGCCCAGCTGCACATCCTGCAGCGTGACATCCGAGAACAGCCCCTGTGTCCCGTCCCGCAGGGAGAAGCGGAGCCGCATCACATTCCCCTGCCGCTGCCGGAACCCGGAGACGATCGCGCAGATGCGTCCCGATCCGGAATCGAGGTAGGTGAGGCTCTTCGCTTCGACGGCCTCGCCCGCATCAACGCCGAGGCAGACGACGATCGTCGGATCATACCCGACCACGAAGACCGCGGCCCCCACATCCGCCACGTCGTCCACGTTCACCGGAACCGAGACCGTCGCTCCCGGATTGGCCACCACCGTCCCCGTCGATACCGTCCGCGCGGGAACGGCAAGCAGAGACATACAGGCCAGACACATGACCGCCAACCGTTTCATTTCGCCATCTCCTTGTACTCCGCGATCCACTGCACCAGCAGCGACAGATCGCTCGCATCAACCCTGCCGTCCGAATTCACGTCCGCGGCCTTCAGCGCCGAGCCCGTCAGTTTCCAGGAGGCATATTGACTCGCCAGCTGCGGCGCAAGGGATACGATGGACTGGTACTTGATGAAGTTCTCCAGCATCTCCTTGTCGGCATCGGTCAGTTTGCCGTCGCCGTTGATGTCACCGGGCGAATACCTGCCGATCTCGCGCGTGATGAGAATGGTTGACTTGACCGGAAGCACGTTGAGGATCTTGGCGTCCAGGCCATTCGCGCCGACACCCGACGCCGCCGTCACCCGGACCCAGCTGCTCGTCTGCAGATTCGGTATCGTCGCAGCCGAAAACGAGAGATAGTTCGTCGAATAGAGTCCGCTCGTCGTGAAGGTCAACCGCCGCGCATTGGCCGCGGTCGACACAAGGGCGCTCGCCGTGTCACATCCCCTGAAGGACACCAGTTCGGAGTCCCAGTCAACGCACACCGTGACTTCCCGGACTTCGGAATCGCTCGTCCGTCCGATCGGCAGGAGGAAGTCCTCCCCGCTCTTCACCCGAGCCGACCAGGCCCCGACCGACATCGACGGCGGAATCGGCGGATTGCTGTCCGTCAGCATGATTCTTCCGTTCGTGACACCCACCTCGGCCGCCAACCCATCCGTGCAGGTCGCCTGGGCTGCACCGAGAATGACCTCCGTCGCCGTCGCCGTATGCTGATCCTTTGCATAGAACGTCAAGAGGATCTTCGACGGGACCTCGCCGCTGACGGACAGCAGACCATCCGTCCAGGTCGCACCCGTACACCCACGATATTCGAGCAGGTCCGAATCATAGTCCACCCGGAACGACAGATTCTTCAGGATCTTCGTGGTCGTGATTGTCACGGGGATTGTCACCAATGACAATGTCTTGGCATTCACGTCTCCTGCCTGGACTGCCACCTGGGCAGGAATCAACGGATAGGCGTCGTGGATCAGGACCGTCGACGCGACGGGCACGGCCGGATGGACGACGAAGC
>JAEDMC010000211.1 GCA_016303225.1 Kiritimatiellia bacterium | reverse complement strand
CCCTACCGACTCTTTGACTTTCCATTCGAGCGCGGCGACAAATCGAATCGGTCGCACCTCTGCGAGTGCCGAAGGCACCTGCGTGAACTACAAGGACGAGTGGGGACAGGCCCCCTGATTCAGCATTCTCGACTCGCACACTGTCAAACTCGCAACACTGTAACACTCGCACACTGGCTGGACAGGCCGAAGTGTTGCGAGTGTTACAGTGGACAAGTTGGTGAGTGTTGCGAGTCGATGGAATCAGGGGACAAGTTCCCCTGATTCCAAGGCCCCTTACCTGACCCAGATTATGAACCCGGCCGGGGCGAGGCGGACGCCCAGCGACACCGGATTTTCGCCCTCCTTCTCCTCCGACCAGTCGAACGTAGCGTTCGCGCCCGGCTTAGCGGCTGTCTGGATGATTTCGCGACAGATGCCCTTCCCCCAGCTGATCAGCGTCGTGTTCGTCTTCTGCAGGCCGAATGCCGCCGGCGATTTGCGCGCGACGTCGACTGTAATCGGGTACCCGGGCTCGTTGCTCTCGTTGTAGCCCAAGATCTTTCCGGGTTTCCCGTTGTAAGCGTTGAAGAACGGCGGCGTCTCATAGCCTCCGACCGGCACTGCAAATTCCAGCCGCACGTTCGCGGTCTCCCGCTCCGAGTAGACATACGCGTCGCTCTTCGTGAACCGGAAAGCCGGCTGTTTGCCGACGAACCGAATCGTGCCGCCATCCATAACCGTGCCGAGCCGCGCGTTTGCCCGCACCTCAAACGTTGCGTCGTCAATCACCGTCAGGCCCCCACCGAACCAGTAGTCCGTGCAGGAGAGGAATGTGCCCGGGCCGAGCCACAGGCTGCCGCCATCGATGTTCTCGAAGCGGCCCGACAGATACCAGCTCGCCCCGTTGGAGAGCCGCATCTCGCCTACGGTGTATTGAAACAACCTCGTGCCTTTGGAGTGAAGCGCCACACCGTCCAGGGCCAGGCGCAGGCGCACCCCGGTGAAGCGCAGCTGTTCTTTCACCTCCAGCTTCACAGCTTCCTGCCCGGACGCACAGGCAAACGTGACCTCGCAGTCCTGCTTATCCAGGAAGAGGTTTTTGACGCTAATCGCCTCCCGCAGAACGATCCGCGCCTTCGTGCCGAGCGGGAATTGGACGGTGGTCTCAGCGCCGTTCGGATAGCCGAGCACGTCACCGCCGCTGTTCTCCCAGTTCGCGCGAGTTTCCCACTTGTCGTCCGCGCCGCCTTTCCACGTGTAAGTCGCCGTGTCTGCGGTCGTGCAGGAGGCGACGGCTGTCCTTGTCGTGACTACGGCCGTTTCGCCGGCGGATGTCGAGACCGCGCGAAGCTGCCAGTAGTAGGTCTGCTCGAAGTGTTCGAATTCGTTAGTGAACGAGAACGCCCCTACCTGCATGTCGAGCGGACCACCCACCCGTTCGAACGTGCCCGCGTCATTCGTCTCGCCGACCCACAGCGAGACCTTCGCCACGTCGCCCATGCCGGCGTCCGTCAGCCGGCCCTTGAACGTCACCTTGCGGCCCTCGGCGTCCGTCGAGAGCGAGCCGAACGCCGGGGCCCCAGCCATCGTCACACGCTTCGTCTGACTGCGCGTGCGCCGGCCGTCAGCCTCCGCCTCGATGCAGACGTAATATGTCTTGCCCGGAGCCAGGTACTTCGGCGACGACGCATCGGGCTCGAAGAGCGTCAGCTCGAAGGCGCCGGACGACGGGCGGACGGAGCCGTCAAGCCTCGTCCAGGCATTGGTCATCTCGTCTTCCGACGGGCCGACCAGCACCGTCAGCGTGCAAGGCCCGCCGGCGTAGTCCTTCAGGTTGCCCTTCACCATCAGCTTGTCGCCCATCCGGCCGTCGAGCGCGTCGAGGGAGACCTCCGGATCGGCGACGTCTCGCCAGTAGACGCTCGGCGACCAGACCGGGCGCGCCCCGTCAAGAAGGTAGCAGCGGAGGACGAGGCAGTCGGCCGACCCCCAATTGAGCGGCAGGGGGGCAGTCGCAACCGTCTGGCCGGCCTCGATCGTGGCGACACACGTCTTGTTCGACCACCCCTCCAGCGTGTCGCCGCCATGCTCAGGGCCCCAGGCGACATACAGGTCGCGGTTCTTATCCGCAGGCGGGAACGTGAGCGTCAGCCCCTGAAGGGCGCCACCCGAGAAGACCTCCTGCACCGAGACGGACGCGCGGCCGCCCGCCAGTAAGAGCGAGCCGTCGCCCTGATCCATCATCAGATTCCAGGTCGCGCCGTCATCGTCCGACCAGCCCATGTTCTTCGTGTTCAGGTAGCCGTCTGTCGACGTGTAGCCGCCGGCCTTGCCAGTGCCGTCGCTCAGCCGGATTTCGATCGGATACCAGCCAGTCTCCGTCGGCACGAACGGCGAGGAGGTGACGATATCGTCCTCGTTGACGGTGTCGTTGATAAGCGTGGTCGTTTTCCCGATGTTCGGATCGGTGACCTGGACGCGCTCGTTGTCGTCGATGTTCGTGCGGAAGCGGTAGCTCCTGCCGCCTTCCAGGCGCATCTTCCCCCAGTAGACCCACTGGCCGCCGTTCTCCGGCCAGCAGACCTCGTCGCCCCAGACGTCGGATGGGCGCGACGTCCTCGTCGGATAGTCGCCGATGTAGGCGGCCAGCACGCCCAGCTCACGGCGGTAGATGCGATAGTCGTTCGTGTAGTCGCGCCAGCTCGTCCCCGGCGGGAGCTCGGCATAGCTCTTGCTCCAGTCCGCGTTCGCCTGCGTGAAGAACGTCTGGTTCAGCCCGGGCTCGCCGAACCAGTCCGGCGACACGGTCGTCTTCACGCGTAGGACGTCGGCACTCTTGATGGACTGACCGAGATTGTTGCGGACGACGAGGCGGACGAAATACGTTCGCCCGGGCTGGAGCCGCGAGAGGCTAAACGCCGCGCGCCCCGCCTGGTCGATCGTCCAGACCTCCTGCGTCCGGTCAAGCGACGCGGCGTCGAAGCCATACTCAAGGGTCAGCGTCGCGGATGCCGCACCTTCGCCCAGTCCCGACACGTAGGCCGTGAAGTCGGCAGAGGCGTCGGCGACGGCAGAGGATCGAAACGACGTGAGGCGAAGCGTCGAATCGGCCGACGACGCAAGTCTCTCCGCCTTGTCATACGCGAGAAAGCCCGGGTTGGCCGCCGTGTCGTATTCGGCCTTCACCCAGTCGGCCGAGGCCGCGCCGCCCATCAGGCGGCACTCGTCGAACGCGCCCTGGACGCACGGCTCCTTGCCATTCGAGTTGCAGCCGATCGAGAACGCCAGTCCGTTGTCCGTCGCCGGGTCGATCTTGCCCTCGGCGCTCCATGCGCCATTGGTGTAGACGTACAGGTCCTCGTTGTCGTAGACGAAGGCGAGATGCATCCAGGTCTGGTAAAGGCCGGGGGACGGCAGCGAGAAGGTGACTGTCCGGCTGTTGGCATGGCCGCGGGCCGTGAACGTCGTCATGCTATTGCTTTTCGACTCGACTTCCCAGCCGGGCCCATCCCAATTATCCTTGCGGGAGAACAGGCGGAAGCAGCCGGACCCGGCCACACAGCGCACCCAGCCGGAAATCGTGAACACGCCGTCGTTGAACACGCCGGCGGGGTCGCAGTCGTCGGAATCGGTCAACCGGAGAGGCACCGAGAGATAGGACTTTTTGTCTTTCGCCGTCGACTTCGCCGTCGTGCGCGCACCGCCGACCGGCGCATCGGAGCCATCGTAGAGGACGCTTTGGTCCTTATTCTCCATCGGCGTCGCGTCATAGGCCGCCCCATGCCTCGTCGAGTTCCTGCAGACGTCCTTCGCCTCGCCCATGTGCCAGACGCCGGCATAGCTGTCGTTCCAGGTCTGGGACGCGTTTGACGCGATCGCCCCACCCCCCCACTGGACGAAGAAGGACTTGCCTTTCGCCAGTTGCGGCAGCTTCACCCAGACGAGCGACTCGCCAAACCGATCCCATGTGTCGATCTCGTGCGGATACACGGCACCCGTGTCGTTGACGAACTGAAGGTCCGCCCCATCGACCTCACACGCCTCGCCGTTAAAGCCCTTGATCGTCTGTGAGGAGAGGCGCACAAGAACCGGGAAGTTCGTCAGCTCGGCGCCGTCATACCCCTCCACCGTCAGCCTAGCCTGATACGTCTCCGCCAGCGCCGCAGAGACGGCCAGGCCGCAAGCGGCAAGCACCGCAACGGCGAACCTCTTGATGTCATTGCTCATGTTTCTCATGTCTAACTCCTCACTACCTGTTGACGTCCCTGTTGACGCGAACACTGACGACAGCCCTTCCAATGCAAGATTATCAGAATTATAGCACCTCCGGAGCGCGGAGGACAACTGCATAAAACTACAGGTACTCGGTCAACACCGCTGGCGCGGTCTTGACCGACCTCGGCATCTGAGCATCTGAGCAAAAGTGCATCTGAGCTTTTCGAAAGAAAGACCCTATGTCTTTGCCCCAAAGACCCTCGATACCCTCCCCC
>JAEDMC010000022.1 GCA_016303225.1 Kiritimatiellia bacterium | reverse complement strand
CCTGGCGCGGCGCGCTGGTGGACGAGAGCCGGCACTTCTTCGGCGAGAAGGCGATGAAGCGCATCATCGAGTGGATGTCGTACTACAAGATGAACGTCCTTCACTGGCACCTGACCGATTCGCAGGGCTGGCGCATCGAGTCGGAGCTCTATCCCGAGCTCAACAAGGCCGGCGCGACGCGGCCGCGTCCCGACTACTGCAAGTGGAACGTCGACTACGAGGTCGGTCCGACGCCGTGCGAGTTCTACACGAAGGCGCAGATCCGCGACATCGTGAAGTTCGCTGCGGAACGGCACGTGACGATCATGCCGGAGATCGACTTCCCCGGCCACTCCCGCGCGTTCAACTTCGCATTCCCCGAGCTCTATTGCCTCGGCAAGCAGGCGTTCATCCGCAAGCTGCTCTGGGATGACACGCACCGCCACACCGAAGTCATCTGCCTTGGCAACGACAAGGTGATCGAGATGTGCGAGAACCTGATTGCGGAGGCGGTGGACCTCTTTCCCTGCAAGGTCATCCACATCGGCGGCGACGAATGCGTCACCAACACGTGGGGACAGTGTGCGAAGTGCCAGGCGCGGATCCGAAACGAGCAGCTTGGCGACGAGCGCGGACTCCAGCGCTGGTTCATTCGCCGGATGGCGGCCGCCGCGGCGAAGAAGGGCCGCCGCATCGCGGGGTGGGACGAGATGATGTCCGCCGATCCGCCGAAGGACGCCATCATGCAGAACTGGCATGCGCAGGCGCTGGGCGTCAAGGCCGCCGCGGCCGGCTTCGACGTCATCATGAGTCCGAACGTCGACACCTATCTCGACTACCAGCAGGGGATTCCTGACGATTCGCACACATATCCGGGCTTCGCCACCGACACGTACCTGCCCTGGTGGCGCGTGCTCGCCTTCGATCCGATGAAGGGCGTCGATCCGAAGTACCGTGCGCGCGTGAAGGGCGCCGAGGCCTGCAACTGGTCCAACTGCACGCCGACGGAGGAGGAGCTCCTCTGGAAGATGTGGCCGCGGCAGTGCGCCTTCGCCGAGGCGGTCTGGACTGCCGCGAAGAGGCCGGACGCCAAGTCCTTCGCGCGTCGCGTGAAGCCGCATCTCGCGAAGATGCTCAAGGACGGCATCGTGTCCGCGCCGCTCCTCGAGCCGGCGAAGATCATCTTCGACACCGACATGTACACCGACTTTGACGACGCGGGGGCGCTGGCGCTCCTGCATGCGATGGCGGACGAGGGCTGGTGCGAGATCCTGGCGACGATCTCCTGCACGCGCGGCAATGCGAGCGTTGCCGCCTGCGAGGTCATCAACGGTTTCTACGGCCGAGGGGACATTCCGGTCGGCTGTGCGATGACGGGACCGGACCGCAAGGACGACGCGCACTTCGGCACTTACGGACAGCTCCTGAAGGGCTATCCGAATGCTTTCAAATACGCCGATTCGTCCCAGGCGCCGGCGGCGCTGGACGTCTACCGTCGCGTGCTGTCCGCACAGCCGGACAAGAGCGTCACGCTCTGTTCCGTCGGGTTCCTCAACAACGTCGCCGAGCTCTTGGAGAAGGAGCCTGAGCTTTTCGCGCGCAAGATCAAGGTCTGGTACGTGATGGGCTGCACGCCGAACGGGCGCGAGTACAACATCTGCCGCGACGTGCCGGCGGCCAAGACGGCGCTCGCGAAGTGTCCGGTGCCGATCGTCTATGCGGACTTCGACTACGGCAAGCGCGTCTTGACGGGACTGCCGCTGACGCAGGGGAAGGACGGCGCCAATCCCGTCAAGGACGTCTATCGCCGGCGTCTGGGCGGAGCCGCCGAGGGGCATCCGAGCTGGGACCTGACGGCCGTTCTCGCGGCAGTGCGTGGCGTCGGCTTCTTTGCGAAGGCCGAACGCGGGCGTTATGAGATCGTCGACGACAAGGGAACGAGCGTCTGGCTTCCGGACCCGAACGGACGCGACTGTCGGCTGGCGGAGGACTTGCCGTACAAGCGCGTGGGCGAGATCCTCGACAGCTGGATGATGCGTGAGCCGAAGGCGAAATGAAGCATCGGACGGTTCTCGGCGTTGACGCGGAAGTCGCGGAGACCTTCGCCGAACGGGCGAAGGGCCTTATCGGACGCAAGAGTCTTGCGCCCGGCACGGGGATGCTGATTACGAAGTGCAACTGCATCCACACTTTCTTCATGCGCTTTCCGATCGACGCGACCTTCCTGGACAGAGAGGGAAAGGTCGTGAAGGTCGTCCGCAACATACCTCCCTGGCGTCCGTGGATCTGGGGCGGTTTCAAGTCCGTTTCTGTGCTCGAAACGCAAATGGCCCGTGAGGGCGTGATCGAGGCGAAACAAGAAGGGTTATTGGACATAGGGGTAAGACATGCTGGACTTTAAGGGGATATCGGTTCACTACGGACATCAGGACGTTCTGACGAACGTCACGTTTCGGGTCAACAAGGGCGACCGCGTGGGCGTCGTGGGTCCGAACGGGAGCGGCAAGTCGACGCTCTTTAAGATTGTTCTTGGCGAGATGTCGACGGACACGGGCGAGCTCGTCATCGAGTGCGATCCGCGCATCGGCTGGACGCGGCAGAATCCCGAGCCGGATTCGCCGGAGGAGACGCTGCTCGAGTATTCGCTCCGCGGCATTCCGGGTCTTTCCGAGATGGAGGCCGAGATGGCGGAGCTTGAGGCCGACTTGCAGGATCCCGCGAAGATGAAGCGCTACGGCGAGTTGCAGACGAAGTTCGAGCATCTGGGCGGATATGACATCGAGACGCGCGTCAAGATCGCGCTCGGGGGGCTTGGTTTCACAACGGACGAATTCGAGAAGCCGTTCAGGTCGTTTTCCGGCGGCTGGCGCATGCGCGCGGAACTGAGCCGCGTACTCGCTTCAAAACCAGATCTGCTGCTCCTCGACGAACCGTCCAACTACCTGGACCTTCCGGCCGTCGACTGGCTGCAGAAGTATCTGAAGGCGTATGACGGCACGCTGATGCTCATTTCGCACGACCGCTATCTTCTGCGGACCTTGACCAACGTCATCGTCGAGGTCGATGCGGGCACGGCGACGCGGTACGAGGGCGATCTCGACTACTATCTCCGTGAACGCGAGGTCAGGTACGAGCACCTGAAGGCGGCGAAGGAGAATCAGGATCACCACCGCGAGCAGCTGCAGCGGTTCGTTGACCGCTTCCGCGCGCAGGCGACGAAGGCCGCGCAGGCGCAGTCGCGGCAGAAGCTCATCGACAAGATCGACGAAGAGCGGATTGTCCTGCCGAAGCGCTATACGCAGTCCGGACGCCTTCGCCTCGCGGAACCGCCGCCGAGCGGCATCGAGATGTTCCGGTGCGAGAAGCTCGGCTTCAGCTATGACGGCGTCAAGAAGGTTTTCAGTGACATCGAGTTCAACGTGTCGCGCGGCGACAAGGTGGCGCTCATCGGCTACAACGGTCTCGGCAAGTCGACGCTGATGCGGCTGATGGCAGGGACGCGCCAGCCGACGGAGGGCAAGGCCGTCATCGGACACAATGTCGTTCCCGGTTACCTCTCGCAGGAGTTCGCCGAGACGATTCCGCCGGACGTCAGTGTCTACCGCGTGGCGAAGAACGCCTGGGACGCACACGGCGGCGGGCCGGAGAAGATTTTCCGCAACCAGCTTGGTGCGTTCGGTTTCGACGAGAACGACGTCGAGAAGCCGTCCGGCGTCCTTTCGGGCGGCGAGAAGATCCGTCTCGCGTTTCTGCGCCTCTTCCTGACGGCGCCGAACTTTCTCCTCTTGGACGAACCGACGACGCACCTCGACCTTGACGGACGGCGGCTCCTGCAGGATGCGCTGCAGAAGTATTCGGGAACGATCTTTCTCGTTTCGCACGACATCGACTTTGTCCGTGCGGTCGCGACCTCAATCCTTGAAATCACTCGTGAGGGCATCCGCCAGTATCCGGGCGGATACGACTATTATTGCGAGAAGAAGGCGGAAAGGGAGAAAGATGCAGGTTCGAGGTGTAGGTGTCCAGAGGAGATTCCGAATTCCTCCGTACGACTTTCAGCTACACCAGCACCTGTGACGCTGACGTCGAAGGAACTCCGCAAGCAGCGGGCGGAGGCTCGGGCGAAGGTGGCACCGCGGGTGAAGGAGCTGAAGAAGCGGGTGGAGACGGCGGAGCAGAAGTTGGACGAGCTGCAGAAGCAGTTGGACGAGGCAAGTGCGGAGCTCTTTAATCCGACGCCGACGACGAACTTCGCCGAGGTGAATCGGACGGTCCGGACGCTGCAGTTCGAAATCGACCGCTATACGGCCGACTGGGAAGAGGCGGCGACCGAACTCGAGCAATTGACTCAGGAGGCCTAAATAGGGTATAATACGCACAATACGAAAGGTAGATAAGAAGCAATGAACATTTTGATTGGTTGTCTGTATGTCGTCGAAGTTCTCGTCTGTTTGCTGCTCGCGCTGGTCGTGATGCTGCAGAAGCCGAAAGAAGGCGGCCTTGGCGGGGCGATCGGCGGCGGCATGCTTGAGGCGTCGCTGGGCGCTGACGCGGGAAACGTCCTTATCAAGACGACGTCCGTCCTTGGTGCAATCTTCCTCTTGAACACGTTGGTTCTCGCGCGTCTCACCTCGACGGTGAACGCCCGTTCGATCATGAACCAGGAACCCGAGCCTACGGTTGAGCAGGCTCCGGCGCTGCCGATGGCCGCGCCCGAACTCCCGGCTCAGGCTCCGGCTGCGCCTGAGGCTCCTGCGCTTCCTGCCGCTCCGGCTGCGCCTGCTGCGCCGGCGAAGTAAGGAGACGTGCGATGAAGGTCCTCGTCACCGGCGGTTCGGGCTTTCTCGGCATCAATCTCATTCGCTACCTTCGCACGAAGGGCGTGGATGAGATTCGCGTTTTGGACATTGCCGACTTCGATTATCCCGAGCAAAGCGAGCCTTGGCTCAAGTTCCTGAAGGGCGACGTGCGCGATGTCGCGGCGGTCGAGAGGTCCGTCGAGGGCTGTGACGTCGTTGTTCACTGCGCGGCGGCGCTGCCGCTTTATTCAGAGGAAGACATCTACACGACGGAAGTCGACGGGTGTCGCAACGTGCTCGCGGCATGCCGAAAGTTCGGTTGCGACCGGATGATTCAGATTTCGTCGACGGCCGTCTACGGGGTTCCGAAGAAGCATCCGATCTATGAGACCGATCCGATTGTCGGCGTCGGGCCCTACGGTCACGCGAAGATCGAGGCGGAGGAGATCTGCCGCGCGGCGATTAAGGAAGGGTACTGCGTGTCGATCATCCGTCCGAAGAGCTTCATCGGTCCGGAGCGTCTCGGGGTTTTTGCGCTTTTCTACGACTGGGCGTATACCGGGCACGGGTTTCCGATGATCGGCAGTGGCCAGAACCGCTATCAGCTGATGGACGTCGACGACCTCTGCGGCGCAATCTGGTCGGCGATGACGTATCCGAAGGATGTCGTTGCGACCGAGTTCAACATCGGCGCGAAGGACTTCACGACGATGAAGGAGGACTATCAGGCCGTTCTAGACCGCGCTGGGCACGGCAAGAAGATCCGGGGCATGCCGGTGAAACCGCTCATCCTCATCCTGCGCATCCTTGAGAAGCTCCATCTTTCGCCGCTCTATCCGTGGGTCTACGAGACGGCGTCGACCGATTCGTTCGTGTCGATCGAGAAGGCGGAGAAGCTCTTGGACTACAAGCCGAAGTATTCCAACAAGGATGCGCTCGTGCGGAACTACGACTGGTACGTGGCGCACCTCTCCGAGTTCGCCGGCAAGAGCGGCGTCAGTCATCGCGTCCCCTGGAAGCAGGGGCTTCTCGCCGTTGCCAAGCTGTTCTTCTGAGATGGCCTTTCCTCTTGAGCTCAAGCGTCCGCTGATCGTCTTCGACATCGAGTCCACCGGCATTTCCCCGCGCAAGGACCGGATCATCGAGCTGGCGGCAGTCAAGGTGCTGCCGGACGGGACGGAGGAGTCGCGCTGCTGGCTGCTGAATCCGACCGTGCACATTCCAGAGGAGACGACCGCCATTCACGGCATCGCCGACGAGGACGTGAAGGACTGTCCGACTTTCCTTGAGAAGGCGAAGGAAATCTTCGCATTCTTCGAGGGCTGCGACCTTTCGGGGTTCAACGCCGACCGCTTTGACATCCCCTGTCTCGAAGAGGAGTTTGCGCGTTCCGGCATGAATTTCGCCGCGGGCCGCCGCAAGCATGTCGACGTGCAGCGGATTTACCATCGCATGGAGCCTCGCGACCTGACGGCGGCGGTGCGCTTCTACTGCAACCGTTCCCATGACGGGGCGCATGGGGCCGAGGCGGATGCGAAGGCGACGCTGGAGGTCTTGAAGGCGCAGCTGTCCCGGACGGATGGCGCATACGGCGAGCTGCCGCGGACTGCGGACGAGCTCGACGAATATCTCGTGCCGCACGATCCGCTCAATGCCGACCGCAGCGGGATGTTCCGCTGGAAGGACGGGGAGTGGACGGTCAACTTCGGCAAGAAGCGCGGCGAGTCGCTGAAGCGAATCATGCTCAACGAGCCGAATTTTCTCAAATGGATGCTGAAGGGCGACTTTGACACGGATGCGCGGATGATAGCGTCCGATGCGCTGGAGGGGCGTCTGCCGCCTCCGCCGGGAGTCCGGTAAGATGCTGGAAAGCGCGTTTTTCCAGGATCTCGCGATGCTGATGACGGCGGCCGGCGTGGTCGCGGCGATTTTTGTACGGCTCGGATGGCCGAAGGTCATCGGCTATATTCTCGCGGGTATTTTCATGAGCGAATACACGTGGGGCGGCAGTTTTCTGGCAGACGCCGGATCCGTGAAGATTATCGGGCAGCTGGGAGTCGTCTTCCTGATGTTCGGCATGGGGCTCTCGTTCTCGGCGCGCGACATGAAGAAGATGAAGTCGATCGCGTTCCCGACTGCGGCGTTCGATGTCGTCGGGATGATCCTAGTCGGCTATGCCGTTGGCACCAAGGTGTTCGGCTGGACTCCGGTCGAATCCGTCTTCCTGGGCGTCGCCATCTGCGATTCCGCGACGACCATGCTCGCGAAGGTCATTGACGAGATGGGCTGGGGACGGCGCATGTTTGCGAAATATGTGCTGGGTACGTCCGTCTGCGAGGATATCCTCACGGTCGGCGCGATTGCCGTGGCGACGGGCTTTGCCAACGGAAGCGGCATGTCACCGGGCGCCCTGTTCGCGTCGCTCGGCTGGCTGGCCGTCTTTTTCCTGACGGTCTTGGTGTTCGGCTTCATCTTCGTGCCGCGGATGCTGAAGTCTGTGGCAAAAAGTCGTGACGACGAATCCCTGTTGCTGGTGCTGCTCGGTGTCTGCTTCTTCGTCTCTTTCTTCGCCTACAAGTTTGATTTCTCGCTGGCCCTCGGCGCGTTCCTCGTCGGACTGCTCGGGTCGTCGAGCGACGTCCGGCAGCGTCTGGAAGGATTGGTTGCCCCGCTCAAGTCGATGTTTTCGGCCGTCTTCTTCGTGTCCATCGGCCTGATGGTTGATCCGGCGGCGCTCTGGCGCTTTTTGCCGCAGATTTTGTTTTTGTCCGCGATCGTCACCGGCTTCAAGATGTTCAATACGACGGTCATGCCGCTCTTGACGGGAGCGGATCTCAAGACGTCCGTGCAGATGGGCTTCTCGCTGGCGCAGATCGGCGAGTTCTCCTTTATGGTCGCAATTCTCTACGTGGGACTGTGCGGAGATGCGAAAAGCGACCTTTTCCCCGTGGCGGTCGGCACGTCGCTGCTGACGACGCTGCTGAATCCGCTGATGGTGCGCTTTTCCGATCCGGCGGGAGAGTTTGTGGTGCGGCGTGCGCCCGCCTGCTTCAAGCGCTGGTTGTCAACCTATCAGGCGTGGCTCGCGAAGATTCGCGGGTCGGACGATTCGCCGTCCCTCGCATTGTTGCGGGTGGCGGCGACGAAGCTCGTCATCTATGCCGTGCTGATGCTGGCTGTTTCCGTCGTCTGTGCGATGATGTACCAGTTCGACTACTCGCGCTTCTCGGAGTATTTCGAGAAGAACGACAAGCTGTTCTTCTTCTTCATTGCCAACTTCTTCTCAGTGGGGCTGGTGCCGATGGTGATTTTTGCGGCGCGCGCCCTGGCGGACGAGATCGCCGAACTGCTCGCGGGGGACGGCAGCGCGAAATGGCGCATGGCGATTCGTCAGATGATCCGGTTCTTTGTCCAAGGCACCGTCGTCGCCCTGTTCTTCATCGAGTGGGCGGCCATCAACATGCTCATCCTGCCGATTTCGGGCGAGGTCCAGGGCGTCGCCCTCGTCGCCATCGTCGCCATCGGCGCGATCGGCTGGAGCACGTTCGTGAAGGCGGGCCGTCGCGCGACCAAGCGCTTTCAGGAGGCGCTGACCGTGCAGGAGCGGAGCGAGGGTCTGGTGCGGATGACGTCTGTGTCGGTTCCCGAGGGCACAATCCACCGGATTGAGCTGAGGGAGTCATCTCGGGCGATTGGCGAGACGGTTGTCTCGCTCAATGTCCGCGCGAAGACAGGTGCGTCGGTCGTGTCCGTCTATCGCGACGGTCAGATCACGCGTAACATCGGTCCCGAGTGGACGTTCGAGGCTGGCGACGTGGTCGTGGCCCTCGGCGATCGGTTGCAGATTGCCGCATTGAAGAACTTGCTGGGAGCATCGGCATGAGATTGCGCGTTCTAATTCCTCTGTTCGCGGTTCTGGCGGCGCTGTCGGTCACCGGACAAGTCGCCTTGCGCCGGGCGCGTCCGCCGTCCGCTCCGGCTCTTGCCGAAGGCGCCTTTGCGGCCCTCGGCGGGCTCCGTTCCATTGCCGCGGAAGTCGTCTGGTTCCGCATGGACCGGCTTCAGGACGAGGGCCGCTACGTCGAGCTCGCGCAGCTTGCGACCGTCCTGACGCGCATGGAGCCGCATACGCCCGAGGTTTGGAGCCACGCCGCGTGGAATCTCGCCTACAACGTGTCGGTGATGATGCCGACGCCGGCGGACCGCTGGCGCTGGGTCCATGCGGGGCTGCGGCTCCTGCGTGACGAGGGACTTCGTTTCAATCCGCGTTCGTCGGACCTTTTGCGCGAGCTCGCCTGGATGTTCGAGCTGAAGATCGGTGCGGACATCGATTCGGCGGCGGCCACTTACCGGACCGAATGGCGCAAGATCGTCGAGGATGTGCGGAATCGGAACGCCTGGGACGAACTGGGCATGGATCCGCGCGTCATGCGCCGAATCGAGGAGACGACCGGCTTCGACGACTGGACGGATCCGCAGCTTTCGGCCATCTACTGGGGGGCGCGCGGCAATTGCGCCGACATCGTCCGCCAGGCGACCGTTCTCTATCTCAGGAACCACAAGAAGGAAGGACCCGCATTATGAAGAAAATGAACATGGTGATCGCCCAGTCGGGCGGACCTTCAATGGTAATCAACGAGTCGCTTTGGGGCGCGGTTTCGGCGGCACTCACAAAGGAGGCTTCGAAGTCGATCGATAAGATTCTCGGCGCGCGGCACGGCATCGCCGGCATCCTGAAGGGGGATTACATCGACCTCCGCAAGGTGGGCGCGAAGAAGTTCGAGGCGATTGCCGCGACGCCATCCTCGGCGCTCGGCAGCTGCCGGCTGAAACCGACGGCGGACGACTGTCGCAAGATCTTCGAGTCGTTCAAGAAGTTGAATGTCGGCTATTTCTACTATATCGGCGGCAACGACTCCGCTGATGCCGCGCGCATCGTCGCGGATGAGGCGCAGAAGGAGGGATATCCGCTTGTCTGCTGGCACATCCCGAAGACGATCGATAACGATCTCAGGAGCTGCGACCATACACCGGGCTTCGGTTCGGCTGCGCGCTTTGTCGCGTGCGCCATCAAGGGCGACGACCTCGACAATCGGGCGCTCGGCGGGGTGAAAATCGATGTCATCATGGGTCGCGACGCGGGTTTTCTCACGGCGGCGAGCGCTCTTGCGCGCGAACGGCCGGATGATGGTCCGCACCTCATCTATTTGCCGGAAGTGCCGTTCTCCGAGGAGAAGTTCATCAAGGACGTGAAGGCGGCGATGAAGAAGTTCGGACGCTGCGTGGTTGCCGTGTCGGAGGGCATTCGCGGCAAGGACGGAATTCCGATTGGCGCGAAGCTGGCGGATGGCGAGAAGGATTCGCACGGCAACGTGCAGATGTCCGGCACCGGCGCGCTCGGCGATGCGCTGGCGAAGCTCCTCAAGGCGAAGGCGGGCGTGAAGCGCGTCCGCGCCGACACCTTTGGCTACTTGCAGCGCTCGTTTCCTGGCGTCGCCTCCTGGCAGGATCAGTGGGAGGCGAAGGGTGCGGGCTGGTGTGCCGTTCTCGGGTCGTTGCACGAAAAGAATACGGGCGTCTTTAGCGGCACGATCGGCATCGAGCGCAAGAAGACGAAGAAGTACGGCGTCAACTTCGTTTACCATCCGATTTCCGACGCGGCGAAGTACACTCGGTCCGTGCCGAAGGAGTTCATCGCCAAGAACGGCCATGACGTGACGCAGGCGTTCGTCGACTACGCGAAGCCGATCGTGGGGGACCTCCCCAGATGCGAGATTTTCTGATACAATAGATACCATGATTGAGTTTACCGAAGGGCAGAGGAAGACGGTGGCGACGGGACTGACGGTCCTGTCGCTGACGCTGGTCGTGGCGTTCGCGGCCTTTACGGCATGGCTGGTGCTGAAGCTCCTGTCGTTTGCCGCGCCGGCCATCGTGCCGGTCGTGCTCGGTTTCTTCCTGGCGCTCTTCTTCAAGCCGTACTACGGCTGGTGGACGAAGACGCTTCGCAATCCGACGTTGGCGCTCGTGGCCCTGCTGGTGACGGTGTTCGTGCCGGCGGGGCTGCTCCTTTGGTATGCCGGCGCGGTATTGGTCGGACAGATCGCGAACCTCATGGCACAAGGGCCCGAGCTCGTGCGACAGGTGACCGCGTGGTCGCAGGCGACGTTTCCGAATCTCCATTCGCTCCTGGAGCAGGTCGGCCTTTCGAACGACTCGATGGGTGAGTTCTACACAAAGTACGCGCCGGCGGCGTTCAAGGCGGGGACGGGCGCGCTCAAGTGCCTGTCCGGAGTGCTCACCGCACTCGTGACGCTCATCTTCTTCTTCTTCTTCCTGACGTCGAAGGAACGCCGCGGCAGTGAGATTGTCTCGCAACTGACGTTCCTGAAGGAAACAACGCGCGGTTTCGTCGCGGAGCAGGTCGATGCGTTCGTCGATATTCTCGTCTCGTTCTTCCAGCGGCAGGTCGTCATCTGTCTCATCGAGGGCATGATGTACGGCACGGGCTTCTGGCTGGTGGGGCTCCCATACGGGTTTCTCCTCGGTTTCACGCTTGGCGTTCTGAACCTCATTCCGCTGTTCGGTTCGGTCGTCTGCCTGCCGGTCGCGTTGCCGCTCGCCTATTTCGTGCGCGACGGGTCGTTGACGCGGCTTGTCCTCGTGCTGATCGTGTGGGGCATCGGACAGTTCATGGACGGCTATTTCATCACGCCGAAGATTCAGGGCGACAAGACGGGGCTTGGCTATGCGGGCGTGATCTTCAGCTTCTTCTTCTGGGCGACGATCCTCGGGCCCATGCTCGGGATGCTGCTGGCGATTCCGCTCTCGGCGTTCTGTGTTGTCCTCTGGCGGGCGCTCAAGTCCAAATACATCCGCCCGGTGGTCTGAGCACGGGCTGACAAGCGAAAGGAAGAACGGATGAACAAGATCCTGTTGGCGGCCGCAGCCTTGGTTGCGGTTAATTCGGCGACGGCCGCGGTCAAGGTTTCGGGGATTTTCTCCGACGACATGGTGCTGCAGCGCGGGAAGCCTGTTCCGGTCTGGGGCACGGCCGAACCGGGCGAGGAGGTGAAGGTCGCGTTCGCCGGGAAGACCGCGGCGGCGAAGACCGGGGCGGACGGACGCTTTAAGGTCGTGTTGCCGCCGTTGGACGCTCTCAAGACCGGCGGCGAGCTGACGGTCGAGGGCGCGAACAAGATTGTCTTCAAGAACGTCGTCGTCGGTGACGTGTGGCTTGTCTCCGGACAGTCCAACTCGGAGATGTCCTTCAGCTGGGGCATCATCAACGGCAAGGAGGAAATGGCGAAGGCGAAGGACTATCCGAACATCCGCGCGGTCAAGTTTCGCCATGAGACGTCGATCTTCCCGTCCGCCGGCGAACCCTGTTGCGGCAAGTGGGTCGTGGCGACCGAGAAGACGCTTGGCGGCATCACCGCCGAGGGCTACTTCATGGCCCGAGAGATCAATGCGAAGACGGGCATTCCGATCGGCATTCTTGATGACAACTGGTCTGGCTGCCGCATCGAGCCGTTCGTCTGTGCAGAAGGACTGAGGCTCGTCCCCGAACTGAAGAACGACTCGGATGGCGTTGTCAAGGCCCGTGCCGCGATGGTCGACTGGTGCTGCAGGATTGCGGCACACAAGGAGGATGGGCGTTTCGACCAGGCGGGACGGATGCCGTCTGGCGGCGGCAACTGGACCGTTCAGCACAACGCGATGATCGAGCCGATCGTCGACTTCCCCATCTGCGGCGCCACGTGGTATCAGGGCTGTTCAAACGGCAACGAGGGCATGAGCTACGCGAAGAAGCTCGAGGCGCTGATCGGCGGCTGGCGCGCGAAGTGGGGGTATGAATTCCCGTTTTACATCGTCCAGCTCGCGTCTTACACTGCCAAAACGGATGATCCGGCGGGCGGCAACGGCTACGCGAAGATCCGCAATGCGATGCGCATTGCCGCGCAGACGATTCCGAAGACGGGCCTTGCCGTGGCGATCGACATTGGCAATGCGAAGGACATCCACCCGAAGAACAAGTATGACGTCGGCTACCGCTTGTCTCTTTGGGCGCGGCGGGACGTCTACGGCGAGAAGGACCTCGTCGTGTCGGGTCCGCTCTACAAGTCGATGAAAGTCGAGGACGGCAAGATCCGCCTGTCTTTCGACCACGTCGGTTCGGGACTGATGGCCGCCGAGAAGGGGCCGGACACCCCCGGCATCGCGCCGACGCCGTGCGAGCTCGGCGACGACAAGCTCAAGGGCTTTGCCATCGCCGGAGCGGACAAGCGCTGGTATTGGGCGAACGCCGAGATCGACGGCAAGGACGTCGTCGTGTCGGCCGAGGAGGTGCCCGTTCCGGTCGCGGTGCGCTACGCATTTCGCGCGAACCCGATGGGCGACTGCAACCTCTACAACAAGGAAGGTCTGCCGGCGTCGCCATTCCGCACGGACGACTGGTGACGGGTTCCCGGGCGTCTTTCCCCGATGCGCCGGCCACATTTAGCGAGTTTCTGAAAATGCCCCCCTTGTCGGGTTGAGAAGAATATGCGATAATACTCTCGATCTCAACCGAAATGATGGGGTCACCTTGATGCGAGGGAAAGTCCTCGCGGAAGCGGCGGGAAGAGATTCCCGCCTCTTTGCTACGCAACGAGTGTTACGTTGGCTACTGGAAGGCGGGCCCTTGAAATCCTCAACAGGAGCATTCGAATGAAAGACACAGTCGGGTCGGTGTGTAGGTTGGTGTGTGCGGCGGCAACTACGTTGTTTGCCGTAATTGCCTTTTCGGATACCGTCCCGACCGACGGGCTTCTCGCAGCCGTCGCCGCAGCTCAGGACGGGGATGCGCTCAAGCTGGGCGTCGGAACCTACGAGATCAACGACGAAATCCTGCTCACGAACTCAGTGACGATCATCGGCGCTGGCATCGGTCAGACAATCATCAAGCAGACGGCCACGAACAAGCGCATCATTATCCTTGACAATGAGAATGCGCGCGTCGAGGGCTGTACGATCACGGGCGCTAACCTAACATGGGAAATCAACAACTCCGGCAATAAAAGCCAATTCGACGGACATGCCTGGGGCGTGGCTGTGACATTGACGGAGAAAGGCGGTACGCTGTACAACTGCCGCGTCACGGGGAACCGGACTTCCTGCAACCACAATGCGTGCGTAGGCGTATATTCGAAGGGCGCGAAAGGCGTCATCTCCCATTGCCGGATCGACGACAACAAGACGACGGGTGGCACAAACAACACCTATGGTGGCGTGCGTCTGTCTGGCGGCACGATAGACTATTGTCTGGTTGCCGACAACAAGGGCCATCAGGTCGGCGGCATCGGAGCTGGCGCCTGCACGGTCAGCAACTGCACATTCTACGCGAACGAGGCGACGCAATCGGACGGTGGCAACGTTCTGGTGGAGAACGATGCGGCCGTCTTCACCGACTGCATTTTCGCTGCGGGCGTGTGCCCGGCCGACAAGTCGGCGGCCGGCCTTCCGGAATGGAGCGGCAGCAAGAACCCCACATTTAACCGCTGCTCGTTTCCGGCTGGCGTCGCGCTCGGAGCCGGCTGGAAGGGGTCGGCGTTTAACGCCGATCCGGTCTTTACCGATGTCGCCAGTCATGACTATACTCAGCCTCTGCGGTCGCCGACGCGTGACATCGGCTGCTATGCGCCGTATGACTATTCAACACTGGCGTGCGATCTTCGCGTGGGAGTGGCGGATGTTGCCGTCAACGGTTCGGTTGATTTCATTTCCATCGTTTCTGGCTGTGATGAAGGCGACGACGTCAGTTATAGTTGGACAGTCACCAAGCCTGATTCCACCACGGAAACGCTGACGGATGATAACCCGAGTTATTCGCCGAAGATGTCAGGCTCCTATTCCGTGACGCTGTCGATTACCAAGAACGGAGGAACGCCTGTCGCGGCACCTGGGTCGGCGACCTTCACGGCTGTCGATTTGAATGTCGCGGTTTCCACGTCTGCGGAATTGGTCGCGGCGCTTGAGCATGCCGTTGAGGGAATGGTTATCAGGCTCGAAGCCAAGAATTATGAGATCACGAAGACTTTGACTCTCGGCAAGGGCGTTACCATCAGGGGCGCGGGACGCGGCAAGACCTTTATCCGGCAGAGGAC
This sequence comes from Kiritimatiellia bacterium, assembly GCA_016303225.1. Taxonomy (GTDB): domain Bacteria; phylum Verrucomicrobiota; class Kiritimatiellia; order RFP12; family UBA1067; genus UBA1067. Next base: position 7,692 of record JAEDMC010000022.1, on the reverse strand, counting down.
GACCTCCGAGCGTGTCGTTTACCTAAACCATCCCAATGATCTGGTTGAAGGCGTTACGCTTGTCGGCACGAAGATGACGTTGGAAAACCTGCATGGCATTGTTGCCTGCGTCTCTGCGTATGGCGGCACGATCCGCAATTGCGACATCACTGGTGGCAACAAGGCTGGTGGCAACTGGACGCACGGCATGGGTGTCGCGGTGTTCGGTCCCGGACTGGTTGATCATTGCGTCATCACGAACAATATCAGGAGTGCAGGCGTAAACGAATACGGTGGTGGAGCCTATTTGACGGACGGCGCGCTGGACAACTGTCTCATCGCAATGAACACCGTCGACAAATTTGGCGGAGGCGTCTATGTTGGCGGCACCAAGGTGAAGGTGCGCAACTGCACGATTGTCGACAATACGTCCTACAATGACGGTGGCGGTGTCTATTTCGGTGCGGCAGGAGAGGTCGTCAACTGTATTCTCGCGCGGAATGTCAGTAGTGCCACCGACACCACGACAGGGCGTCCGGAGTGGGCGTGCGCCAATAACGTTAAAGGTAAGGTGATGACCAGCTCGTTCCCGACGGCAGTGGCGCTCGCGGGACTCGATGGGTCGCCGCGTTCCGTCGATCCGTTATTCGTCGATGCTGCGAACGGCGATTACCGTGTGCTGGCCAGTTCGTTGACGCGTGATGCGGGCACGGACTATGAGGGAATGCCCGAGGTTGATCTGGACGGCAATCCGCGCAAGAGCGGCACGACGGCTGTGGACCTTGGATGCTACGAGTATGACGCAACGCGGTTCGGCGCGTCCTTTGAGGGTCCGGCAGATCCGCGTGGGTTCAAGGACGTCAAGGCAACCTATGTGGCGTCGGTGACGGGAGTGGACGAAAGCACAGTGACGTTCAGCTGGACGGTTGTCTCGCCGTCTGGCGCCATGACTATGGCAACGGGCAGGGTTTATGAATTCGGTGCGTCGGCGTACGGTATCTGGAAGATCTCGATGACGGCGAAGGTAGGTGATGTGACGAGCGAACCTTATGAGGCGACCTACAGTGTCTGTCCGCCTGATCTTTATGTGGTCGAGCCGACGGCAGAGAATATCGCAAAGGCTGCGGCACCGTTCGACGGCTGGGATAATGCGTCGACGGATTTGCTCGAGCTGATGCGTGTCTGGGCGTTGCCGGGCTGCACGATCCACCTCGGAGAGGGGACGATTCCGGTCGACAAGCGCGTCGATCTCTCGGATGACTTGAAGCTGGTCGGCCAGGGCTGGGCGAAGACGACGTTGCGTCAGACGGTGAAGACGAAGTCAGTCCTTTACCTTAACCATGAGAAAGCCGTCGCTCGCGGAATGACGATCACTGGCTTTGACGCGCAAGACGAGATTCACAGCCGCGGCGCGGTGATGATCGAGCCGCAAGGCGGCATCGTCGAGGACTGCCGCATCACCGGCAACAGGTACGATCCGTCGAAAGCAATCAATCAGGCGTGCGGCATCGGCATCACCATCAACAGCGCGAAGGGCATCTGCCGTCGTTGCATCATTGACCGTAACTACGGATCCAACGGCCTCAACAACGACCGCGGCGGTGGCGTGCAGGGACTGGCTGGTATGCTGGAGAGTTGCCTTGTCTGCTGCAACACCAACAAGCACGCCGGCGGCATCTACGTGAAGACTGGCACCTCTTTCATCATCCGCAACTGCACGGTCTACGGCAACGTCGGTATCGGCGTAGACTCTGGATACGGACACTATGGCGTGGGCGGACTTGGAGTCTACGGCGGCACGGCGATTGTTGAGAACACGATCATCTTTGGCAACATCTCGCCGAATCAGAGCTGGTCGACGGGTGGTTATCCCGAGTGGCGTTTGTCTGGCGGTTCGGTTGAGTTTTCAAACTGCATGCTGCCGGATGGCATCGATTGGCCGGCGAACGCGACCGACTGCCTCAACGGAGATCCGCTCTTCAGGGATGTAGCTGCGGACGACTTCCACCTGACGGCGCTTTCGCCGGCGGCGTACAAGGGTGCCCGGCTGGACTATACGGCCGAGTCGACGGACCTCGACGGCAATCCGCGTATCTTCAACTTCAGGTTCCGGAAGGCGAAGCCAGACCTCGGCTGCTACGAGTCGCCGTATGGCGCGCCCGGAATGATGCTGCTGGTGCGCTGACGGTTTGATCATGGGCTGTCCCTATCATAAGGCGAACGGTCTGGTTGCATAACCCAAAGAAGGTCGCTACAGCGAGGTGAGTTATGCGGTTGGTCCAGCCGAGGCGATTGATCGGGCCAGCTGTTCGGGGTGCAATTTAAAAAGTGGCCCTTTCGTATTTAAGGCGGGAACGCCCACGCAAACACCGTGTCGTTTCTCAGCCGTTGATGTGGACGTACCGCGTAAATCCGCAGACGATCGCGAGCACGGTCGTGCCGACGACGTCGCGGACATCGGGGGCGGACGGTGAAATATGGTATAATTAATGCAAACGGCGCATTCGCGTCACAGTAGTAAGGTCAAAAGGAGATATTCGGCATGAAGACTGACAGAAGGGGATTTCTTACGGGCATGATCTCGGCGGGGGCCGCACCGTTGCTCTTTTCCGGCTGCGCAAGTGGGTTCCTTGCTTGCCGCAAGGTCAACGTCGGCGTCATCGGCTACGGACGGATCGCGCACACGATGGACGTGCCGGGCGTGCAGCAGTTCACGGAGCGTTGTGTCGTCACGGCGGTCGCCGACTACGATACGACGCGTGCGGAGTACGGCAAGAAGGTGATCGAGGAGCGTTACGCGAAGCAGGGCATCGTCCAGGTCGTGAAGACCTATCAGCACTACGAGGAGATGCTCGCCGATCCGTCGATCGACGCGGTGCTCCTCTGCATCCCGGACCACCAGCACGCGATCGTCGCGACGAAGTGCCTGCTCGCGGGCAAGCACATCTACCTGCAGAAGCCGTTCGCACAGACGATCCAGGAGGGCCGTGCCGTCGCGAATCTCGCGATGCAGAAGGGGCTCGTCGTCCAGGTCGGCGCGTGGCAGCGGTCGCGTCCGCAGTTCCGCAAGGTCGTCCAGCTCGTCCGCAACGGACGCCTTGGCAAGATCGCCCGTGTCGAGGTCGGCATCGGCTGCGACAAGTCGGGCGGCTGCCGCACGCCGGAGAAGGTGCCGTCGACGTTTAACTACGATGCCTGGCTTGGGCCGACGGACGCGAGCGCCCCATACAACTGGACGCGTTGCCACAACCAGAATCTTGCCCGCATCGGAGACCGCCCGGGTTGGATCCAGCTCGCGCCGTACGGCTGGGGCATGATCACGAACTGGGGCGCGCACCATCTCGACATCACGGCGTGGGGCCTCAACAAGGATCCGTCGTCCGTGAGCGGCACCTGCGAATGGATGGACCTCTCGGGCACGAAGCTCTGGAACGTCCACACGACGTACGACCTCCACTACAACTGCGGCGGCACGGATGTGCATGTCAATAATAAGTTCCAGATGGGCGTGAAGTTCATCGGCGAGAATGGCGATTGGCTCTGGTGCACGCGCGGCGCGGTGAAGGTGACGCCGAGCGATCCAGAGCCGGTGGTGGCGCCAGGGCAGCTCGGTGCAATCGCGGCCTCGAAGGAGTCGCTCCTTGCGGATCTCCGTGCGGACGAGATCGTCGACGACGCGCTCGCGCACGGCGGCGAAAAGTTCCATACGACAGACGACCATTTCCTCAACTGGCTCGAGGCGATCGCCCGCGAGGATCCGCAGTACACGGTCTGCGACGCGGTGGGCGCCCACAAGTCAACGGCGTTCTGCTCGCTTGGCCGCATGTGCATGGAGCTCGGCCGCGGCAAGAAGGATGGCGCGACGCTCGCGTGGGATGCGAAGAAGGAGATCTCGGGCAACGCCGAGGCGGACAAGATGCTCGCCCCGTTCGCCCGCGGTAGGTTCGACCTCCGCAAGTCGTTCGCCGGTACGAGGTACGACTACGAGAAGATGATCCATCCGATGTGAATCCCGCAGGGGCGGGCTCCGACCGTCCCTGGAAAGGAAAAGAAAATGAAAAAGCAGATTCTTGCCGCAGCCGTATCGGCTTCTGCCTGGACGTCGGTTGGGAATTCTGCTGCGGCCGTGACGTCGCGGAGACGATCCGGACCTACAGAGATCGCATCTATGACATCCACCTGAAGAACTTTCGCCGTCGACATTCCCGGCGGCCAGGTCCTTTCCAAGGAGGTTCCCCACAGCTTCACGACGGCTTCCGTCCGGTTGGCGACGCCGAGCTTCTCGAAGATGACGGTGAAGTGCTTGAGGACGCCGCATTTACAGCATGACGGGGGATGATTACGGAATGAGGTGGAGAAAGTAGGTGGAGGTGGACAGTGGAAGTTCTCACTTTGGTAGGTGGAGCGTGAGTCGCAGGGAATCAGAGGGGGGCTGTCCCCGAATCGGGGTCGATCCCGCAGGTGGCATTGCCACACGAAGAGCGCGACTGATTCGATTTGTCGTCGCGCACGAATGGAAAGTCAAAGAGTCGGTAGGGGCCGACGTCCTCGGCGGCCCGCAACCGCGATCAAACGAAATCGCGTTGTGGGGCGGTTGCGGGCGGCCGAGGTTTTCGATAGTCCGAGGTAGGGGCCGACCTCCGGGCGGCCCGGGTTGCGGGCGGCCGAGGACGTCCGCCCCTACCGGTGGCATCGAGGGTCAGCCCTAATTCTGGCGGCAGTGGAAATGAGGTTATGGATTGCAGCCAATGAGGGATGATGGGGTGCGGCTCGCGTGCGTCGGCCTCGTCAGTGGCGGCCGGCCGCCTTTAGCATCTGGCGGTTGAGCGCGAGGGCGACGGCTTCCGTCCGGTTGGCGACGCCGAGCTTCTCGAAGATGACGGTGAAGTGCTTGAGGACGCCGCTGACGGAGATGTCGAGCTGCCGGGCAATGTCGCTGGTTGTCAGACCGCGCGTCGCGGCGGCGAGGATCTCGAGTTGGCGGTCAGTCAGGTCCGAGAGCTGGCGGTTGTCGTCGATCATCTGGCGGACTTCGTCTGGGAACGCCTTGCCGCCGGCGGCGATCGTGCGGACGGCCGCGAGAAGGTCTTCTGTCGGCGTTGACTTGATGAAGGCGCCGGAGGCGCCGGAGGCGACGGCCTTGGCGAGTTCCGGCGCCGTGCCGAAGGAAGTCAGGATGAGGACCTTTGTCTCCGGGACGCTCTGCCGGACGAGGCGCGTGGCCTCGACGCCGTTCATCTTCGGCATCATGAGGTCCATGACGATGACGTCAGGTCGCCTTTCGCGGGCAAGGGCCACGGCCTCGACCCCGTCGCAGGCCAGGCCAACGACAGCCATGTCCTTCTGATGGCTGAAGAGCGCGTCGAGCCCGACGCGCATGAGCGAATGGTCGTCGGCAATGAGAATCTTTATCTTCATGCGTTGAACTCCTCCCCGGTCCGTTCCCACTTCATCCTGATCGTCACGGTTGCCTTCGTCCCCTCCCCCGGGCGGGAGTCGATCTCGAAGGTCCCGCCCAGGCGCGTGACGCGGCTGCGAATGCCGTCGAGGCCAAAATGCCCTTCGGCGATGCCTTTGCTGCGCTCGACGTCGAAGCCGATGCCGTCGTCCCTGACGGAGAACGAGACGATGTCTCCGTGCGTTTCGCCTGCCACGCGGACCGTCTTTGCCGCGCCGTGGCGGACGGCGTTCGTGACGAGTTCGCGGACGATGCACAAGATGGCGTGGGCCGTCGTGTCGTCGACGCACGGGCGCGGCACGTTGAAGCGGACGGCGATAGCGGCCTTGAACGCGAGCCGGTCGATCACCCCCCTGATGGCCGTGGTGAAGTTGGCCTCCTCAAGCGTGTCGTTCCGCAAGTCCCAGAGGCAGCGCGTCAGTTCCGTGCGGCTGGACAGGAGCATCCTCTCGGCCGTCGTGAGCAAGGCCCGCGTCTCTGAACCGTTTGCCGTCGTGCACTTGGCGGCGGAGACCTGGAAGGCGAGCGCCGAGAGGTTCTGGGACAGGGAGTCGTGCAGCTCGGTCGCCAGGCGCGTACGCTCGCCGATCTTGAGCGAGGCGACGGTCTCCGCGATCTTCAGCCTATAGAGCTCGTGCCCGCGCCGCGTGGCGAGACGGTTCAGCACGCGGATCCAGACCAGAAACCCGGCGAGCGCGACCAGAAGGCCGACGATGACGGCAAGGAACTTTCGGGGCGTCCACCACGGCGGACGGGAGACGATGCGGATGTCGTCAGGCGTGCGGGTGACGAACAGGACGCCCTTCAGGCGCGGGAAGACCAGGTCGGGCGTCCAGGTCTCCGCCTCGAAGATGCAGCGCCCCGTGACCTGGACTGTGCAGCCGGGCGCGAGGCCCGTTTCGGCGGAGACCGCGCCAGGCGGGAGAAAGACGTTCAGGAGCTCGTTGTCGCAGCGGAGGACAAGGGGCTCTTCGGGGACTCGAGGCAGGTCGTAGACCGTGCCGACGAACGTCAGGAGGCGCCCCTGGCAGTCGGGGTTGACGAATGTGCGCCCCTGCCGGTCGAACAGGAGGTTCCGGACGGAGATGGGCGTCGGCGTCTCCTGGTCGGCCTCCTGGCGTCCGGTCGTCTGGCACATGGCCCTGACGAGCTTGATCTGGTAAAGGTCGGTCACGGGGTATCCTGCGACCTTGACGCGGTCTCCGGCCGTCGGGAGCGCGACGCCCTCTGCGAGTTCGGCGCCGATGAGGCGGTTGTCCCCGGAGCGGATCAGCAGGCGGTTCCCTTCCCAGGCGGCCAGCACGACGCCTTCGGCCGAACGTCTGCCCAGGCGGGTGATCTCGCGTGGCGTGAGCGAGGCCGACGTCTCGAGCGCGGGCCAGTCAAGCGGCTGCGTGGGGGCGGGCCGGATGACCTTGATCTCGCCGAGTCCCGTGCGCGCGAGGGCGTTGAGGAAGGGGCCTGAATAGGCGCGCTTGCCGCTGATGCCGCGACGGTAGACGCCCAGGACGGAGATCTCGGCGTCCAGCAGCTCCTGCACGTTCGTCACCTGCCCGTGGTGGAGGGCGACGGGGAGCGTGTCGTTTCCGTCCTTGAGGAGCAGAAAGTCGAAGTCGGGGTCGATGTCGTCGCGGACAAGCCCGATGACGGTCCCCCTGAGGCGAAGGGTCTCGTAGGCCTGGCGCCATTCGTCGATTTCGCTGACGCGGATGGCGTGGGGCGGCGGCACGGGCCGGTGCCCCAGAAGGCGAATCTTCATCCGGTTGGGATCGACCCAGGGACGCCCGTCGCCCGTAACGTAGGCGGCGCCTGAGAACTGGACGACCTGCCCTTTGGCGGGGAGGTCCTCGGCGGAGGGCCAGAACTCCATGTGTCCAGATTCGTCCTGCATGTTGAAGTAGTTGCCGCCGCTGCCGGCGCACTGGCTGTGCGAAAACGTGACGAGCCCTGTCAGGCAAAATTCGCGGGCAGTGGAAGGCTGGCCGTCCAGCAGCGCCCGCAGGTCGGCGATCGTGCTGATCGGCCGAGCCGGAAGGGAGAGTGCGGCCAGGAGGGCGATTGTGCTGCCAGGGATCATGTCCCGCATTATATCAAAAGCGCGCGCCTTCACGCACCGGGAAAATTTGCCCTTATGGAGTCGTGAGTCGGGGTCGATCCCGCCGGTGGCGTTGCCACACGCAGAGCGCGACCGATTCGATTCGTCGTCGCGCACGAATGGAAAGTCAAAGAGTCGGTAGGGGCCGACGTCCTCGGCG
>JAEDMC010000021.1 GCA_016303225.1 Kiritimatiellia bacterium | reverse complement strand
CTTCATGGCGGCGCCGAAGCTCGATCCGGACGAGAAGCTGAACGTGAGGTAAGGCGATGCTGTCCGGACTCGTCCTCGCCTCGGCTCTTTCGGCTTTCGTTGGTCCCGACAAGAGGCAGCTTCCCGGCGTCGTGACGGCTGAAGGCGACGTCACGGGTCGGCTGGAGATCCGCGCGGAGGGCTTCGCCGACGTCGCGACGAAGCGCGCGATGGCGACGAACACGGTCTTCTGGATCGCATCCAACACGAAGGGCATTGCCGCGGCGACGTTCCTGTCGCTGATGGACGAGGGCAAGATCGCGCTGGACGATCCGGTCGAGAAGTACCTCCCGGAGTGGAAGACGTGCACGGTGCAGGCGACCGGCAAGGCGCCGAAGCGGAGGCCTACCCTGCGGATGATGCTCTCGCACACCGCGGGGCTTCCGTTCTTCGTTCTCAACCCCGGCGGCAAGAGCTGCACGATCGACAAGCGGACGGTGCGGGAGCTCTCGAGGCTCGGCGCGGCGACGCCGCTCACGTTCGAGCCGGGCGAGGGCTATGACTACAGCAACTGGGGCATCGACGTCGCGATGGCGGCGATCGAGGTCGTGACGGGGCGTCCCTTCGAGGAGGAGATGAAGCGCCGTGTCCTCGATCCGCTCGGAATGCACGACACGGGCATGATCCCGTCCGCCGAGCAGATGACACGCCTCGCGAAGAGCTACAAGCTATCCGACGACCAGCCGCCCGAGGATGTCATCATCTGCCAGTTCACCGCGCCCTACACGGCGAAGACGCGCAAGGCGGAGGCGGGCGGCGGACTCTTCTCGACGGCGCCGGACCTCGCGAAGTTTTTCCGGATGGTCGCGTCGAACGGCCTCAAACCCGACGGCACGCGGCTTCTGTCCGAAAAGGCGATGAACGAGTGGTTCACGCGGCAGACGCCGAAGGGGAATTCGAACTCCTACAGCTTCGGCATGTGCGTGTGGGGCGATTCGCTCTCGCACGGCGGCAGCTACGGCACGGCTGGGTCCGCCAACCGCAAGGCGGGCACCTACCGCATTTGGCTCGTGAGTGCCGAAGGCGGCAACGCTGGTAGCAAGTCCGCCCGCTCCGCGTGGGACAAGCGCTGAGCCACAGCGTTCTGAGTTCCAGGAACCGCCTTTCGAGGCGGTTCCTGCTTTCGTTTGTGTGGGATAATATTCCCTCCGATGAACAAACAACAATTACTCAAACGGATATGTCATGAGGCGTGGAAGACGCGCGACGGGCTCGTCGACGGACTCTACCGCGCGAAGCGCTTCGCCGAGCCGTGAGACGCGCCCGTCCGCTGCAAGGCGGCACCTTGAATCAGAGGGAGATGGCGCCGGCGCGGAGAACCTCGACGTCGCCGTTCGCAAGGACGCGGACGACCGTCGAGGGTACGCCGCCCGGGGAAACGCCGTCGTCAATCACGTAGTCCGCCGAAAGTCCGACGTCCGCGAGCGCCTGCGGCGCATCGGTGGCTGGACGCTGTCCGGACAGGTTTGCGGACGTGACGCGGAGGACGCCGCCGCACGCGGCGATCAGCGCGCGCGTCTCGGCGTGGTCCGGAATGCGGAAACCCTCTTCCGCGATTTTGCCGGGCCGGCCGGCCTTGGCCGGGATGACCATCGTGAGCGCGCCCGGCCAGTGCTTCTCCGCGAGTGCGCGGGCGCGGCCGACGAGCGGATAGCCGAAGCGTTCGACGTCCGCAATGTCCGCGGCGAGAAGGGCGATCGGCTTCTTGAGCTCGCGTCCCTTGATGGTGTAGAGCCGGTCGACGGCCTCCGGAAAGTCAGGCCGCGCGGCGAGACCGTACACCGTATCGGTCGGGATCACCACGACCCCGCCCCTGTTCAGCACCTCCGCTGCCTGCTTAAACGAATCTTTCAAACCTCCAACCTCAAACGTCAAACGTCACAACTCCGACACGAGAATCGGCGTGCCCTTCGGGAGTAGCGTGTCGATCTCCAGTCGATCCTCCGGCTTGAAGCACGTGCCAACGCCGCTCCAGAAGTCCCGGCGCTTTTCGGGCATCTCGTAGGAGCCCTCGCGGGCCTTGACCGCGCCCTGAAGGTCGTAGCGCTTGAAGAACTTGCCGTTGAGCGAAAGGTCGGCCGTGCGCGTACGCCGGTGGAGGACGAGGTTGAACCGGGGATGGTTCATGACGTAGATGGTCTGTCCGATGACGATCCGCTCGACCTTTTCCTTCCCGCCGTTGAGCCGGGCGAGGGAGGCGAACGTCGAGCCATGCTCCGCGGCAATGCGCGAGGCGGTGTCGCCGCGGCCGACTTTCTCCTCCTTCACCCACTGGGCGTTGCGGAGGTTGAAGAGTCGGCGGATGTTCAATGCGCCGAGCCGACGGGCGAGCGAGTCATCGAGGTCCGCGACGGGCGAGCCCGGCAGGTCGCGGAGCGTCTCGATGGTCGTCACGGCCATCTCGACGTCACGCCGGCGTTCGGCCTCCTCGAGGCGCATCAGCAGGTTGCGGACCTTGGGCGTGCGGCGGCTGAGCTCGGTGTTCAGCGGCTGGAAGGTCTGGAAGGTCAGGGAGGTCAGGGATTCGGGGGACGGCAAGGTCGGCTGGTCGACGTCCGGCTCGTCGGGACTGTCAACCGCCTGGATTGGACTCTCGGTGCTGACGAGCTCGGCCTCCTGCCGGTGCGTGCGGATTCTCCGGACGAGTGTCCAGGTCAGGAGGACGAAGAGCGCGAGTGCGATGACGGCCACGACCCACCCGAAGCCGGAAGGTTCCCTCTCCAACTGTCGGGGGTTGTATTCGACGCCAAACTTGCCTCGCGCGAGAGCCACGGTTACTGGGCCGCGCCTTCGGCCGGAACAACGCCCGAGACGCAGCTGCGGGCGATTTCAATTGTCGTGCCGGGGGCGATTTCGACCTTGAAGGTCTTCTCCGTCGCCTCCTGGATCGTGCCCATCAGGCCGCCCGCGAAGACGATCTTCGCGCCGGCGCGAAGCTCCTCGATCATCTTGCGGCGCTCCTTCTCCTTGCGCTGCTGGGGACGGATCATCATGAAGTAGAAGATCGCGAGAATGAGGAGCATCGGGATCATCATGCCCATGCCGCCGGGCTGGGCGGCTGCCGGAGCGGCGTCGCAGAACATCAGTGCGCTATTCATTGTGTGTTGTATCCTTTTTGACTTGTTCTTTCCAATCGAAAAACGTTCCGTCCGCAATCGCCGCACGCATCTCGGTCATGAAGCGGTTGAGCGCGTGGACATTGTGGATCGTCAGCAGCCGGAGCCCCAGGATCTCGCCGCAGCTCAGGAGGTGCCGCACGTAGGAGCGCGTGAAGTTGCGGCAGCAGTAGCAGTCGCAGCCTTCTTCGACCGGCCCCTGGTCGGCGATCCACTTCGCCGCCTTGATCGCGACGTTGCCGTGGCGCGTGATGGCCGTGCCGTGGCGGGCGATGCGCGTCGGGATGACGCAGTCGAACATATCTACGCCGCGCGCGACGCACTCCGCCATCTGATGCATGACGCCGAGGCCCATCACGTAGCGCGGCTTGTCCTTCGGCAGGTACGGCACTGAGGCGTCGACCGCCTGGTACATGAACGCCTCGGGCTCGCCGACGGACACGCCGCCGATCGCATAGCCGTCGAAGCCGATCTTCACGAGCTCCTCCGCGCAGTGGCGGCGGAGCTCGTCGTAGACGCCTCCCTGCACGATGCCGAAGACCTGCTGGCCCTCGGCATGCGGCTCGTCCTTCGACCGCCGCGCCCAGCGGAGCGTCTGCTCGACGGACTTCTCGGCGCGGTCGCGGTCGCAGGGGTAGGGCAGGCACTCGTCGAAGACCATCGCGATGTCAGACCCGATCACGCGCTGCATGGCCATCGATTCCTTCGGACCGAGGAAGAACTCGTGCCCGTCGAGATGCGAGTTGAAGCGGCAGCCGTCTTCCGTGAGCTTGCGCATCTTCGCGAGCGAAAAGACCTGGAAGCCGCCGGAATCGGTGAGAATCGGCCCGTCCCATCCCATGAACTTGTGAAGCCCGCCCGCGGCGGCGATTACGTCGGGACCTGGCCGCAGCAGAAGGTGGTAGGTGTTGCCGAGAACGACCTGCGTCTTCAGCTCCTTCAGGTCGCGCGGCTCAAGCGCCTTGACCGTTCCGAGAGTCCCCACGTCCATGAAGACCGGTGTCTCCACCGTGCCGTGCGCGGTGGTCAGCAACCCCAGTCGCGCCTGCGTGCGCGCGTCTTCTTTTAGGACTGAAAAACTCACGGCGCATATTTTACCAAAAAAAGTTTTCCCCCACTTGCGTAAAAAGCAAAAATCGTGTATCATATTCGGCAGCAAGTCAAAAGGTATCGAAAAGACTATGAATAAATTTCTGCACGTTCTCGTCTACGTGTTTCTGATAGTGGCCGCCGTAGGTCTCTATTTTGAGCTTGAGCTCAACAAAAAGCGCGCGGAGCTGACTGATCGCAACAAGATGCAGGAGAACTACATCGTCCGCATCGCCAAGACCGTCGAGAAGGTTGAGCCGGCCAAGGATGCTGTCTTCGAGATCAAGCTCGACGCGTCGCCGGTCGAGGCCAAGCTTGTTGACGTTCCTGACATGGAGAACGTCCTCGAGGACTATCAGGCCCCCCTCGAGCAGACCAATCTCGAGACTTACAACTGGGATAACCAGACCGACCGCCGTCAGCTTCGTTCGGTCTATGTCCTCGATGCCGAGGGCAAGCCGGTGATGGACGGCACCGAGTTCCTCAAGACCGGCAAGGGCACTGAAGACGAGCTCCTGAACCGCCTGTTCGAGTCCGCCAAGGCCCAGCAGAGCCGTCTCAATACGACGCGTGCGGCGCTGACCGAGCTCCGCGGCAAGCTCGAGACCGTCGTCAACGAGCTCAACAAGCTGAAGCCCGAAGCCCGCCAGGACAAGGTGACGATCGTCGAGAAGAACGAAAAGATCGCCAAGCTTGAGGCCGAGAAGGTCGAGCTCGAGAACCAGATCGTCAAGCTGAAATCGCAGATTGACGAGCTCAATCAGGAGGTCACCTCGCTGAAGGACGAGGTCGCGGCCGCGAAGGACGAGACCGAGGCGGTGAAGGAGGAGCTCGAGGCGAAGAAGAAGATGATTGAACAGCTCAAGGAGATGATCAAGCGCTCCGTCCGCGCTCCGGGCGAACGTGTTACCGGCGGCGGGCCGGTCGTTACGGCGCTTCCGGCTGGCGACAAGGGCAAGGTCGTCGAGGCCGACAACGAGAACATGTTCGTGATCGTCGAATTCTCCGAAGACGCGATGAAGCAGCTCAAGGGCGAGGACCTCAGGGGTCCGTTGCCGCTGCTCGAGCTCGGTCTGCGTCGTCCGGGCTTCCAGGGCGAGGCCGGCGAGTTCATTGGCCGCATCCGTCTCCGTCAGGAGGTTCAGGGCAAGCCCTACGTGATCTGCGATATCCTCGGCGCCTGGGAGCAGGATAAGGTTCAGGTCAATGACATCCTCTTCGCAGACTAAGGAGCGAGCGGCGACGTTCGTTCCGCGCCGGCGTCGCCAGTACTCACTCTCTTTGCCGCTCGGATTCGCCTTAGCGCTGGTTTGTGCGGCTCTGTTGAACGGGTGCATCGCCGACACGGCTGAAGACTCGGATCTTCCGTGGGCGTCGAACAAGGGCTGGGAGGGCGTCGCTCCGATCGCCCCGTCGATATCCGAGCGATACGAGTAGGTTTCAAGTTTCAGGTTTCAGGTTTGATTGTTAACCGAGAAATTCAAATACGAGAGGGCGGCGTTCGGTTGGACGCCGCCATTCTTAATGTTTTCCCCAGCACGACGCGCGCGTTCGTCAAAGAGGCCATTGCGGCGGGGAACGTTTTGGTCGGAGACCGCCGCGTGCCGAAGGGACTGAAGCTCCGCGGCGGCGAGACGGTTGTCATCCGCGAGCTCCTGGAAGCGGCGGACAACCTCGTCGCGCCTGTCGCAGGTCCGCTCCGCGTCGCGTTCGAGGATGCGGCCCTGCTCGCCTTCGACAAGCCGGCCGGGATGCCGGTCCAGCCGCTCACCTGCCGCGAGACCGGTACGCTCATGAATGCCGTCGTCCATCGCTATCCCGAGTGCCGCGCGCTGGGGGACAGTCCCCTCATGGCCGGCGCGCTTCACCGGATCGACGCCGACACTTCCGGGCTCGTCCTCGTTGCCCGCACGGCCGAGGCCTTCGACGCCTTGCGCGCCCAGTTCTCCGCCCAGACCGTGAAGAAGACGTATCTCGCGCTCGTCGAAGGCGCGGTCGCCGTCGGCGGCACGCTGGAGAATGACCTCGTCCATGATCCGACATTGCCGTTCTGCCGCATGATCGACAAGTCACGCGTGCGCGCAAGCGTGAATGGCAGATCTCAGATTTCAGATCTCAGATCGGGGGGAGTGAAGGCCTTGCATGCGGTGACGCAGTTTCGTCCGATCGGGCGGACCATGGTTGAGAACGAGGAGCGGACGCTTCTCGAGGTCACGATCTACACGGGCGTCACGCACCAGATCCGCGCGCAGCTTGCGCTCGCGGGACTGCACATCGTCAACGACCGCCTCTATGGCGCGTTCGCCGTCGAGAACCAGCAGGGACACTGCCTGCATGCGCTCGCCGCGTCATTCACGCATCCCGTCTCCGGCGACCCTGTCGAGATTCGTACGGCTTATCCCGACTGGGCGAAAATGATATAATGGCGTTATGATTACCGTTACCAAGACCGTCAAGTTCGACGCGGCACATGTGCTCACGAACCATCAGGGACTCTGCAAGAACCTGCACGGACACACCTATCGCGTGGACGTGTCCGTCTCGCAGGCGGCGGACGACGACCGCGACATGGTCATCGACTTCAAGGACCTGAAGGGCATCGCGAACGAAGTCGTCTGCGACCGCTTTGACCATGCCTTCATCTACAATACCGAGTCCGTCGGCGAACGCGAAATCGCCGCGGTCGTCGAGAAGAACGGCATGCGCACCGTCGCCATCCCGTTCCGCTCCACCGCCGAGAATCTCGCGAAGCTGTTCTTCAGCGACCTGAAGGCGCGGATACCCGGACTGGTCGCGGTGAAGGTCTGGGAAACGGCCGACAGCTGTGCGGAGTATGGGTTAGGTGTAGGTGAAAGGTGAAGGTGAACAGTGGAATGAAGAGGTCTTCTGAATTGCGCAAGGTTGAGATCATCCGGAACTTCACGAAGTATCCGGCGGGATCGGTTCTGATCAAGTGGGGGAACACCTGGGTCCTCTGCACGGCGAGCGTGAGCGAGAAGGTGCCGCCGTTCCTGAAGGATTCCGGACAGGGCTGGGTGACGGCGGAGTATTCGATGCTCCCCGCCTGCACGCCCGAGCGGAAGGACCGCGACATCAAGAAGCTGAAGCTTGATGCGCGCTCCACCGAGATCCAGCGCCTGATCGGACGCGCCCTCCGCGCGGCGGTGGACATGAAGAAGCTCGGCGAGCGGCAGATCACCATCGACTGCGACGTCCTGCAGGCGGACGGCGGCACGCGCTGCGCGTCCATCACCGGCGGCATGGTGGCCTTGACGGATGCGATCAACGGGCTCCTCAAGAAGAAGGTCATCGCCGAGAATCCGCTCGTCCAGAACGTCGCGGCGGTGTCCGTCGGCGTCTGTGACGGCGTCCCGACCCTCGACCTCGACTACATCCACGACTCGACGGCCGAGGTGGACCTCAACGTCATCATGACGGACAAGGGACGGTTCGTCGAGCTCCAGGGCTGCGCGGAGCACAAGGCGTTCTCCGACCAGGACCTCGCCGCGATGATCGACCTCGCGAAGAAGGGTCTCAAGAAACTCTTCGCCCTGCAGAAGAAGGCCCTGAAGAAGTGAGGATCACGGGCGGCGAGTTCGGAGGGCGCAACCTCAAGGTGCCGAAGTCGGACGCGATCCGTCCGACTCAGGACCGCGTCCGCGAAGCCGTCTTCAACATCATCCAGTTCGAAGTCGCGGGCAGCGACTTCCTTGACCTCTTCGCCGGTTCCGGCGCGGTCGGACTGGAGGCGTTCTCTCGCGGAGCGCGTTCTGTGACCTTTGTCGAGGCGAACCGTCGCCATCTTTCTGTTCTAAAGGAGAATCTAACACTCCTTTGTTCGACTTCGACTTCCGACTTCGCCTCTCTTGTTTCAGCCGATGCCTACCGCTGGATCTCGACCTACGCGGGCCCCGGATTCTCGATCGGCTTCGCCGACCCGCCGTATGCGCTCGGGGAAGAGAAGGGCTATGCGCAAGTGCTGGCGACGCTGGCGGAGCGGGGCGTGATTCGTCCGGATGGCCTCTTCATCGCCGAGATGACGGCGGTGCAGAAGGCGGAGGAGACGCCCGACTGGGTGCTGGTGCGCGACCGCACTTATGGCAAGACGAGAATCTGCATGTGGAGGAGGTCGGTTGCGTCATGAACGAGACGTTCCGATGTACCATTCACGAAAGCTCGGAGTTGTTCAAATACAAAGGGATGCTGAGGGGATTGGTTGAAGTTTTATGCGGAGCTTTTTTGCTCGTGGTGGCATGGATATGCGACAAAAGGAGAATAAAATGAGAGCGATGAAAACGATTGTGCTGATGTGTTTGTGCGGCGTGGCGTCGGTGGCGCCGGCCAAGGATTCGCTCAAGGCCAGGCTGAAGGCGCATGCCGAGCAGGCCGTGATGGCGATGCTGCCGACGAACGCCGTCAACGAGGCGGCGGGCTTTTTCGGTCCGGTGACGAAAAAATACCTGCCGGTCTTTGAGAAGTTCCAAGCCGAATACAAGTCGGCGACGAACAAGTTCTCCGTCGTCGAGCAGTACCTGCCGAAGGCGAAGGAGGCGTACGCGGAGGCGAAGGCGATGAAGATTCCCGAGAAGTACGCCGCGAAGAAGGCGGAGTATCTCGCGATGTTTGACAAGTTCCTTTCGGCGGTCGACATGGCCGTCGTCGCGTTCGGGACGAAGATGACGGAGGAGGGAAAGAGCGATGAGAAATGATCTGGAGAATCTGACGGCGCTCGGCAAGACGATCCGCGTGCCGATGGAGTACAATCCGGCGATCTTGGACGCCTTCGCGAACAAGCATCCGGAGCGCGACTACTGGGTGACGTTCACCGCGCCCGAGTTCACGACGCTGTGTCCGAAGACCGGACAGCCCGACTTCGCGACGCTGACGATTCGCTACATTCCGGCGAAGAAGCTCGTTGAGTCGAAGTCGCTGAAGCTCTACCTCTTCGGCTTCCGCAACCACGGCGATTTCCACGAGGACGTCGTGAACGTCATTTACGACGATCTCTTCAAACTCCTGAAGCCGAAGTACATGGAGGTCTACGGCAAGTTCGCCGCCCGCGGCGGAATCTCGATCGATCCCTTCGTCAACGGTGCTACCGGCGCGAAGTACCGGAAGTTGGCCGCGCTGCGGTTCAACGCTTGGAATGGCGTTCGCGACTAATCCACCATCCTTCAACTACCATCCTTCAACTACCATCTACCAACTACCATCTATGAACTTCTGGGGCATTACGGGCACGAACGGCAAGACCACCACGACGTGGATCTTCGCCGAGTTCTTGAATGCAACTCCGGGGCGGAAGTGCGGATACGTCACGACCGTCGAGGTCAACACCGGTTCGCGGCAGTTCTACACGGGCTACACCACCCCGCCGCTCGCGCAGCTGAAGGAGATCTTCGCCGAGATGGAGGCGAACGGCTGCACCGACTGCGTGATGGAGGTCTCGTCCCACGCGATCCACCAGCACCGCACGGGCGACACCGTCTTCTCCGGCGGCATCTTCACCAACCTCTCCGAGGACCATCTCGACTACCACAAGACAATGGAGGCGTACTTCGACGTCAAGCTCGACTTTGCCCGCCAGATCGCCGCGGCGCACCCGACGACGCCGGATATGGGCCGCAAGGACCTGCCGCCTTACGTCGTCTGCCTCGACGGCGGTTACGGACGCGAGATGTTCAACGCCGTCGGGAACTTGGCGGTCAACGTAATCGGGGTCTCGGCTTCGTCTTCGTCCTATGACTTGTCACACTTGCAGCTGGCCGGAGACTACAACAGGTCGAACGTGCAGTGCGCAGCGGCGCTCGCCGAGGCTGCGGGCGTTTCACGTGAGACGGTTCAGGCGGTGATCCCGACCTTGAAGCCGCGCTGGGGCCGGCTTGAAGAAGTAAAAAGTAAAAGTGAAAAAGTAAAAAGCCGGGTGTTCGTCGACTTCGCCCATACGCCCGATGGACTCGAGAAAGTCCTCGCCGCTGTCAGGGGCGAGATGACCTCCAACCTCCAACCTCCAACCCTCAAACCTTCCCTCTGGGTGGTCTTCGGCGCGGGAGGAGATCGTGATCCGATGAAGCGTCCGCTGATGGGCGAGGCGTGTGCGAAGCTTGCGGACAAGCTCGTCGTCACCTCCGACAACCCCCGCAGCGAAGATCCCCTCAAGATCATCGACGCGATATTGGTAGGAGTTAGGGGGCGGGGATCGGGGATCGGCGTGACGGTTGAGCCGGATCGCAAGAAGGCGATTGAGTTCGCCTTGCGCGAGGCTGAGGAGGGCGACGTCGTCATCATTGCGGGGAAGGGACACGAGACGACGCAGGAAATCAAGGGCGTCAAGTATCCGTTCGACGACCGCGAGGTTGTCCGCCAGTTCAGCTTGTGATAGAATACGGGAAATGAAAGCAGATAAATTACCATGAAAAAGATTGTCACATTTGGCGAAATCATGATGCGCCTCAATCCTGAGGGCTACTACCGCTTCATCCAGGCGGACAAGTTCGAGGTCTCCTACGCGGGCGGCGAGGCGAACGTCGCTGTGTCGCTTGCGAACTACGGCGATACGGCCGCGTTCGTGACGAAGCTGCCGGAGAATCCGCTCGGCTGCGCCGCGCGCAACGAGCTGCGTCGGTTCGGCGTGGGGACCGACGACATCGTCTGGGGCGGGCCCCGCCTTGGCATCTACTTCGCGGAGAAGGGCGCCTCGCAGCGCGCCTCGAAGGTCGTCTACGACCGCGCCGGCAGCTCGATCGCGCTCGCGACCCGGAAGGACTTCGACTGGAAGAAGATTCTGAAGGGCGTCAGCTGGTTTCACTTCACCGGCATCACGCCCGCACTCGGCGGCGAGCTGCCCGCGATCTGCCT
Organism: Kiritimatiellia bacterium; assembly: GCA_016303225.1. GTDB lineage: Bacteria > Verrucomicrobiota > Kiritimatiellia > RFP12 > UBA1067 > UBA1067. The sequence goes on along the minus strand of JAEDMC010000021.1, from coordinate 11,729 downwards.
GGACGCGCTCAAGTACTGCAAGGCCCACAAGATCACCGTCTCCTGCGACCTCAACTACCGCGGCAAGCTGTGGACGAAGGCCGAGGCCGGCAAGTGCATGGCGAAGCTCGTTCCGTACGTCGACGTCCTCATCGCGAACGAGGCGGACGCGGCGGATGTCTTCGGCATCGTCGGCAAGGGCTCGGACGTCGAGAGCGGCAAGCTCAACAAGGAGGGCTATGTCTCCGTTGCCGAGCAGCTCGTGAAGCGCTTCGGCTGCAAGAAGGTGGCGATCACGCTGCGCACCTCGCTCTCCGCCTTCGACAACCTCTGGGCCGGCATGCTCTATGACGCGAAGGCGAAGAAGGCCTCGTTCTCCACCGAGTACAAGATGCACATCGTCGACCGCGTGGGCGGCGGCGACTCGTTCGGCGGCGGACTCATCCACGCGCTCCTCGCGGGCAAGTCGACGCAGGCCGCGATCGACTTCGCGGTCGCGGCGAGCTGCCTCAAGCACTCGATCGAACACGATTTCAACCAGGTCTCCGTCTCGGAGGTCGAAACCCTCGCCGCCGGCAACGGAACCGGCCGCGTTCAGCGCTGAAAGGAAACGCAACCATGAACCTCTCCCGTCGCAACATGCTCAAGGCCGGTGCCGCGGCGCTCGTGACCGCACCGCTGACCACGAAGGCCGACGCCAACGACTTCTGGAACCAGCACCGGCGTCCGATTCCGCAGTCGATGAAGGACGGCCCCTCGTCCGCGCTGGACGCGTCCGGCGTCGTCACGATGCCGGCGCGGCAGGTCCCCGTCTACCGCAAGTGCGACGTGCTCGTCGTCGGCGGCGGCATCGCCGGCTGGGCGGCCGCGCTCGCCGCGGCGCGAGCCGGATCGAAGACCATCCTCCTCGAGCGCGACGAGGCGCTGGGCGGTCTCTGGTCCAACGGCGGCGTGCTGATCCTCCTCTCCACTGGCTTCATGCAGGACGGCAAGTACTTCCAGACGACGCGCGGCTTCACGGACGAGCTGGAGAAGCGCCTGCTGGCGATGGGTCCGCACGGCATCACGGCGCGAAAGGACGACAAGCGCCTGTGGCATCCGACCGCCGATCCCGAGGCGCTGAAGATCGCGCTCGAGGAGATGCTGGCCGAGGCCGGATGCGAGGTGCTCTACCGCTGCCACGGCATCGACGTCGTGCAGGACGGCAACGCGCTCAAGGGCGCGGTCGTCGAGACGAAGGAAGGGCGCCTCGCGGTGCTGGCGCGGCAGGTTGTGGACGCCACCGGCGACGGCGACGTCCTCTTCCAGGCGGGCGAGAACTACCAGCAGTACCTGCATGGCGTCGGCTTCACCTGGCGCATCGGCGGCTACGACAAGATGGACCTCGTGAAGCTGCGCAAGGCCGGCCTCTGGGGCGGCGGCGAAGAGCCGTGCAGCGACACGCGCTGGTACGGCGAGTTCGGCGTGCCGATGAACTGCTTTGACGTCGCGGGCATCTCGAAGGTGCTGGCGAAGCACCGCCGCACCGCGTGGAAGTGCGCGGAGGACATCCGCAAGGTGCCGGGCTGCGAGTCGGCGCACCTTGTGTGGACCGCGACTCAGGTCGGCATCCGCGGCGCGCGGACGCTGGACGGACTCAAGTCCATCGACCGTGCGTGGGCGAAGGCGGACAAGGACGAGGGCGATACCGTCGCCTTCATGGGCGCGGACGCCAAGTCGCCGCGCGGCTCGCGCGTGCCGTACGGCTGCCTTGTCCCGAAGAAAGTGGACAACCTGCTCGTCGCCGGCCGCTGCGCGTCCTGCGCGGACGACATGGTGGACCTCTTCCGTCTCATCGCCCCGTGTCTCGTGACCGGCCAGGCGGCCGGTGCGGCCGCCGCGGTGGCGGCGCAGAAGAGCCTCGCCCCGCGCAACGTCCCGGTCAAGGAGATCCAGAATCTCCTTCTCAAGCAAGGCGCCTATCTCGGATAACTGCGGAATATGCGATGGGGAGGAGCGCACATGAAGAACGCCGTCTTGCTGTCCGTGATGATGTTCCTGCAGTTCATGATGCTGCCGGTCTGGTTCGTGCCGATGTTTCCCTACGTGCAGGCGCTGCCGGATTCGGGGAGCTGGGTCGTGTGGTGCGGACTCATCATGGGTTTCGGGACGTTCACGTCGCCGCTCTTCGGCATGTTCGCGGACCGCTTCCTGAACGCGGAGAAGGTGCTTGCGATCTGCAACTTCATCGGCGCGGCGCTGCTCCTCTGCGCGTCGGCGGTGCGGTCTCCGGCGGTGATGTTCGTCGTCCTTCTCGGGGCGATGTGCTTCTATATGCCGACCTGGTCGCTGACGGCGACGATCGCGCTCGCGCATTCGACGAAGCGGACCTTCCCGCGCATTCGCGTCTTCGGCACGGTCGGCTGGGTGGCGTCCGGTGTCTTCTCGCTCGTCGGCGCGAAGTGCTTCGGCATTGCCGACTTCGACTCGACGTCCTGGATCTTCGTCGCCGGCGCGGCGGTTTCGCTCGCCGCTGCGCTTTTCTCGTTCTTGCTCCCGGCGACGGAGCCGGTCGCGAAGGGGACGCCGATGTCAGTCTCGGACGCGCTGGGGCTGAAGGCACTGGTGCTGTTCAAGGACGCGTCCTTCCGCACGTTCGCGATCCTCCTTTTGCTGGCGATGCTGCCGTTCCAGTGGTACAACGTCTACTGCGGCGCGTACCTGAAGGAGACGGGCTTCCAGTACCTGACTCTGACGATGAACCTCGGTCAGGCGGGCGAGATCGGCTTCATGCTGCTGGTGCCGGTCATCATCGGACGCTTTGGCTACAAGAAGGCGATGATGATCGCGCTGGCGGCGCTGGCGCTGCGCAACCTCTGCTTCTTCGGTGCAACGCAGGGGAGCGCGTTCGCGTTTCTGGACTTTGGCGGCATTCTCATTCACGGACTCATCTTCGGCATCCTGATCGTCGGCAGCCAGATGTTCATCGACGAAGTGGCGCCGAAGGAGCTCCGCAACCAGGCGCAGGGGCTGGTGAACCTGCTCACTGCGGGCGTCGGCGTCTTCGCGTCGAACTTCCTTTTTGATGCGGTCCTCTCCCGCGGCGTCGCTCCCGGGGCGCACAACTGGCCCGTCGCCTATGTCGTCGCCATCGCCCTCGCGTCTCTTGCATTCGTTGCCGTCGCAGCGGGCTTCAAAACCAGAAAGTGAAACCCGCGAAGCGCAAACTCCGAGCAACCTCCCTGCCCGCCGGCGAATGCCGGCCTCTGTGTTTCAGATCAATCGTCCGTTGCCCCTCAATTTATGCTAAAATATCCATCTATGGAAAAAGGATTGCTTAAGTTTTCGCACGTCTACTCTTCCGCACCATGGGGCGGGAAGATGGTCGGGCGGCATTTCGTCCGCACTGACGTGCCGAAGGTCTGCTCCGAGAGCTGGGAAATCTCCGGACACCGCTACGGCATGAGCGCCGTCGTCGGCGGACCCTACGCCGGGCGAACCCTCGACGACCTCGTGAAGGCCTACGGACGTGAGCTCGTCGGCACGAAATCCCCGACCGTCGACCGCTTTCCGCTCCTCTTCAAGCTCATTGACGCGCGCTGGCCGCTCAGCATCCAGGTGCACCCGAACAACGGCAACGCGGCGCTGACGGGCGGCGAGCCGAAGACCGAGGCCTGGTACGTCATCAAGGCGTTCCCCGGCGCGGCGCTTTACGCGGGGCTCAAGCATCCCTTCGAGGAGCAGGACCTCCGCGACATCGTTGCGCAGGGACCGATCCTGCTCGATCAGCTCAATCCGCTGCAGGTGACGGCGGGGGACATGCTCTACATTCCTGGCGGGATGCCCCACGCAATCGGCGGTGGCTGCTTCATCTACGAGGTGCAGCAGTCGAGCGACACGACTTACCGCTTCTACGACTGGGACCGCAAGGGCGCGGACGGCAAGCGCCGTTCCCTTCACATCGAGGAGTCGTTCAAGTCCATCGACTATACCGTCCCGCCGGCGAAGGTCCACCATCGCGGCGAGATGCGCACGCCCTACTTCACGATCCGCGAAGTGCCGCTCACGTATCCGATCGCCCTGCAGCCGACCGGCGCAAGCTTCATCGCGGGCTTCGTCCTCTCGGGCTCGACGGACGTCGCCGCCTTCGGCGAGTCCTTCCTCCTGCCGGCGGCGTCCGACGAGGTCGTGATCCATCCGACCGCCCCCGACACGAAGCTCATCCTCACCGAACTCTGACCTGTGGAAAAGATACGCACGAGAAGCTTTGCGCGCGCGGGCCTGCTGGGCAATCCCTCCGACGGATACTTCTCTACATTCATCATTCTAACTGCTAACTTCTTATGAACAAAAACATAGTCTGCATCGGCGCGGGATACATCGGCGGACCGACCATGGCCGTCATTGCGAAGATGAATCCCGATCGCAAGGTCATCGTCGTCGACATCAACAAGTCCCGCATCGCGGCGTGGAACTCGAAGAACTACGCGCTGCCGATCTTTGAACCGGGCTTGGTCGACGTCGTGAAGGAAGTCCGCGGCAAGAACCTCTTTTTCTCGACGGACATCAAGAAGGCCGTGCAGGACTGTGACATCATCTTCGTCGGCGTCAACACCCCGACCAAGATGTTCGGTAAGGGCGCGGGACGCGCCAGCGACCTCCAGTACTGGGAGGCGACTGCGCGCAACGTCGCGAAGTGGGCGAATGGCGACAAGATCGTCGTCGAGAAGTCCACCCTGCCCGTCCGCACCGCCGCGGCGATGTCGGCGATCCTGAACACGCACGAGAAATACCATTTCGAGGTCCTCTCGAATCCGGAGTTCCTCGCCGAAGGCACGGCCATCAAGGACCTGCTGACGCCTGACCGCGTCCTGATCGGCGGCGCGAAGACGCCGTCCGGCGATGCGGCCGTCGACGAGCTCGTCAAGGTCTACTGCGGCAAGGGCGGCAAGTGGGTGCCGCGGGAGCGCGTCCTGACGACCAATGTCTGGTCGGCCGAGCTCACCAAGCTCGCCGCGAACGCCTTTCTCGCGCAGCGCGTCAGCTCCATCAACGCGATCGCCGGACTCTGCGAGGCGACGGGGGCGGACGTGGACGAGGTCGCGCGCGTCATCGGCGCGGACCGCCGCATCGGCCCGAAGTTCCTCAAGGCCGGTCCCGGCTTCGGCGGCAGCTGCTTCAAGAAGGACGTCCTCAACCTCGTCTATCTCTGCGAGACGTTCGGACTCCACACTGCGGCGGAATACTGGATGGGCGTCATCAAGATGAACGACCACCAGCAGGAGCGCATCGTCAGCCGCCTCTTCCGCGCGATGTTCAACACGCTCGCGAACAAGAAGATCGCGATGTTTGGCTTCGCGTTCAAGGCCGACACCGGCGATACGCGCGAAACCCCCGCCGGCACCGTCGCCCGCCTCCTCAACGACGAGCACGTCTGCCTGTCCATCACCGATCCAAAAGCCATCCCGAACGCCAAGAAAGATCTGGAAGACCTCCTTTGTACACCTACACCTCCAACCTACACCTCCGACCCCTACGTCGCGGCCAAGGACGCGGATGCGATCCTGCTGATGACGGACTGGTCGGAGTATCCGGCGCTCGACTGGACGAAGCTCTACAAGTCGATGCGCAAGCCGGCGTTGGTTTTCGACACACGCAATTGTCTCGATGCGGACAAACTCCGAAAGATTGGTTTCACGGTTCTGAACATAGGAAAATAAACAATGAAGAAAGCACTCATCACAGGCGTTACCGGACAGGATGGCAGCTACCTCGCGGAGCTCCTCCTCTCGAAGGGCTACGAGGTTCACGGCATGATTCGCCGTAGCTCGGTCGACTACCGCGAGCGCATCGCGCATCTCGAGGGACAGCCGGGCTTCCACCTCCACTATGGCGACCTGAGCGACAGCTCGTCCATCTTCGCGCTGGTGGCGACGGTGCGTCCGGACGAGATTTACAACCTCGCGGCGCAGAGCCACGTACAGGTGTCGTTCGACGTCCCGGAGTATACGGCGGACGTGGTGGCGACAGGCGTCCTCCGCGTGCTGGAGGCGGTGCGCCTGTGCGGACTCGCGAAGACGTGCCGCATCTACCAGGCCTCGACGAGCGAGCTTTACGGCAAGGTCGAGGAAGTGCCGCAGAACGAGAAGACTCCGTTCCATCCGTATTCGCCCTATGCCGTCGCCAAGCAGTACGGCTACTGGATCGTCAAGGAGTACCGCGAGGCCTACGGCATGTTCGCGTGCTCGGGCATTCTCTTCAACCACGAGTCGGAGCGCCGCGGCGAGACGTTCGTGACGCGCAAGATCACGCTTGCGGCCGCGCGCATCGCGCAGGGCAAGCAGGAGAAGCTCTACCTCGGCAATCTTTCCTCGCTCCGCGACTGGGGCTATGCGAAGGACTACGTCGAATGCATGTGGCTCATCCTGCAGCATGACCAGCCGGAGGACTTCGTGATCGCGACGGGCGTGCAGCATTCGGTGCGCGAGTTCGCGCTCCTCGCGTTCAAGCACGCGGGCATCGAGCTGGAGTTCCGCGGCGAAGGGATGGACGAGAAGGGCTATGACAAGAAGACGGGCAAGTGCCTCGTCGAGGTCTCGCCGGACTTCTATCGTCCGACGGACGTCGTGAACCTCTGGGGCGATCCCACGAAGGCGAAGGCGGAGCTCGGGTGGAATCCGACGAAGACGTCCTTCGAGGAGCTCGTCGCCATCATGGTCAAGCACGACATGGAGCAGGTCGCCGTCGAGCGTGCCGAAGAGCACATTCGCATGAACCTCGCCGAGTACCTCGAAAAAGGCGTTGTCAAGTAGGTGTAGACTGGAGATGTAGGTTGGAAGGTGCACCTGCACCTAAGACCTAGCACCTAAAACCTAGCACCTAAAATGGAATGATTTATGCAAAGAAAAGATAGAATATTTGTGGCCGGACACAGGGGCATGGTGGGAAGCGCCATCTGCCGTGCGCTGGAGAAGGCCGGATACGAAAACATCATCGTGCGGACGCACCTGGAGCTGGACCTCATCGATCCCAAGGCGGTGCGCGAGTTCTACCAGGCCGAGAAGCCGGATGTCGCGATCATTGCCGCGGCACGCGTCGGCGGCATCGGCGCGAACAGCGCGGCGAACTCGAAGTTCCTCTACGAAAACGAAATGATCGCGATGAACACGGTGTGGAGCGCCGCGGAGGCTGGTGTGAAGCGCCTCCTCTTCCTCGGCTCCACCTGCATCTATCCGCGGATGGCGCCGCAGCCGATTCCAGAGAGCGCGCTGCTGACGAGCGAACTCGAGAAGACGAACGAGGGCTATGCCCTTGCGAAGATCTCCGGGCTGAAGCTCTGCGAGTTCCTCCGCCGCGAGCGCGGCCTGCTCTATCACTCGCTGATGCCGACGAACCTGTACGGTCCCGGAGACAACTATGACATCGTCCACGGACACGTCCTGCCGACTCTTATCCGCAAGTTCGAGACGATGAAGGACGTCGTCCCGCTCTGGGGCACGGGCGCGGCAATCCGCGAGTTCCTGCACGTGGACGATCTGGCGTCCGCCTGCCTCTTCGCGCTGTCGCTGGAGAATCCGCCGGACCTGATGAACGTCGGTTCGGGCGAGGAGGTGACGATCCGCGAGCTCGCCGAGGCGGTAAAGGCGGCGACGGGCTCGACGGCGAAGATCGAGTGGGACGCGACGAAGCCGGACGGCACGCCGCGCAAGCTGTGCGACACGGCACTGATCCGTTCGCTCGGCTGGAAGCCGGAGATCGACCTCAAGCAGGGCCTGGAGATGACCGTCGCGAGCTATCGTGCGGAAGTCGCCGCGGGCACGGTCCGTCTCGGGGGACGCTGAGCCATGACGGCGATCATCCCGGTTGCCGGGCGCTATCTCCTCGATGCGAAGATCTTCGATTACCTCGACATCGGCAATCCCCAAGGGTAATTCGAAACGCTTTGCGCATTCAATGGACGTTGAGGACGAGAATCTGCCGCGGCGGCGGACGTGGTACGTGCTGCACGTGAAGCCGCGGACGGAGAAGAAGGTTGATGACTTCCTCTCCTGCCTGCGCGTCTTTCATTACCTGCCGCTGGTCCGGAAGGTGTCGAAGGTGCAGCGGCGGCGGGTGGTCCGGCATCTGCCGGTCTTCCCGGGGTATGTTTTCGCGCGGCTTTTTCCGGAAGAGCGCTTTCGGGTTTTGGAGACGAAGCAGGTCGTGCGGACGATTGAGGTGGACAATCCGCGGCGGATGATCCATCAGCTTCGGCAGGTGGAGCATGCGAGTCGTCTGTCGACGGACATGCGGGTTGTCGAGACGTTCGAGCCGGGCGAGCGGGTGAAGGTCGTTTCGGGTCCGTTGCGTGGCTTGGAGGGACAGGTTCAGCGCAAGGGCGGCGCGGCGACGCTCATTTTGACGGTAGACATCCTGGGCCGGGCCCTGGAGGCGGCGGTTTCGCCCACCGACCTGCAGAAGCTGTAAGAGTCAGCGGCCCTCATTCGCCGGCTGTGATAACGACTAGAGTGCCGAGAGGATCTTCTTCGCCCATTCCTTCGCCGTCTGGAACTGGCGAATGGAATAGCTTTCATTCGGCGAATGGATGCAGTCCTGCGGCTGTCCCCAGCCGACGAGGAGCGGCGCGGCGCCGGACGCCTCGCGGAGCGCCGAGACGACGGGGATGGATGCGCCGTCCCACTGGAACACCGCCCCGCGCGGATCCAACTCCTTGAGGACGTCTTCCGCCAGCCGGAAAAGCGGCGAACCGAGCGGCAGGCGGAAGCCCGCCGCGTCACCCGTGAGTTCCGACAGCTCGACGGACATGCCGCGCGGACAATGGTCCTTCAGGTGGCGCTTGATCGCGTCAAAGGTCCGGGACGGACTCTGCCCCGGCACGAGTCGCGTCGAGAGTTTGGCAATCGCCTGGCAGGGAATGACCGTCTTGGAACCGGGCCCGCCGTAGCCGGAATGGATGCCGTTCACCTCAATCGTAGGCTCGAAGCAGTTGCGCTGAACGATGGTCTTGCCGCGCTGTCCGCCGCACGGTTCCGTGCCGATGTCCTTCGCGTACATCTCCTCGGTCGCGAAGCCGGCTTCAGCCGCCTCCAGCTCCTCGTGGCTCGGCGGTTCGATGCCGTCGCGAAACCCCGAGACGGCGATCGATCCGTCGGGATTATGCAAGGACGCCATAAGCTCCGCCATGCCCTGTGCGGCGTTCGGCGCAATGCCGCCGTATTCGCCGCTGTGCAGGTCACGGTTCGCCGCCGTCAGCGTGACGGTGAAGTGGTTGACGCCGCGAAGCCCCGCGACAATGGCCGGCCGCAGGTCAGCCGCGGCCGACGTGTCGCACACCAGCATCACGTCCGCCGAAAGACGCTTGCGGAACTCGCGGCCTTCCAGCAGCTTGAACAGCCCGACACTTCCCGACTCTTCTTGACTATCAAGGAGAATCTTGAGATTTATGTTTTTATCTCTGTGTCTCTGTGTCTCTGTATTTAGAAGTTCCCTCAAGCCGCAGAGGAACGCGAAGAACTGGCCCTTGTCGTCCTGCGCGCCGCGACAATAGACTCGGCCATCGTCTTTGAGCGTCGGCTCGAACGGCGGGGTTTTCCACTCCTCAAGCGGATCGGCAGGCTGCACGTCATAGTGTCCGTAAAGGAGCACCGTCGTCGCCCCCTCCTGGCCCTTGATCTCGCCATAGACGACAGGAACGGATAAGGCGAATCCACCATCACCTGATCCCTGATCCCTGATCCCTGTTCCCTGAGACGGAACAATCAGTTCCGCCTCAGCCCCGATCGACTTGAGCCATTTTTTCAACCACGTCGCGCATTGGACGCAGTCCCTCAGGTTTTCCTTCTGCGCTCCGACCGTGGGAAACTTCAAGAGCTCGAAGTAGTCCTTCGAATCGCTTGATTTCAGCCAATCGCTTGTCTCGGCGCTCATAGTCTCCATCGGCCATCTCAAGCCTTCTTCAGCTGCGGGAAGAGAACGACGTCGCGGATCGAGTCACAGCCGGTGAGGAACATGACAAGACGGTCGACGCCGAAGCCGAGGCCACCCGTCGGGGGCATGCCACACTCGAGCGCGCTGATGAAGTCCTCGTCGATCTTCTCGGTATCTTCGCCCGCCTGGTTCTCGAGCGCCTTGCGCTGTTCGAGCGGATCGTTCTGCTCGGTGTAACCGGGACAGAGCTCGCGTCCGGCGACGACGAACTCGAAGACGTCGACCAAGGACGGATCGTCCTTGCAGGTCTTGGCGAGCGGAACGAACTCGTGCGGAAGCCTCGTCACGAACGTCGGCTGCATCAGGTTTTTCTCGATGAGCTTGTCGTAGACCTCGTGCGTGAGCATGAGCTCGGTGGTGACGCCGTCCAGCTCGAGGTTGGTGTCCGTCTCCTTGCCTTTCACCTTGGCCTTTTCGAGCTGCGTCGCGAAGTCGAGCTCGAACCAGTCGTCGCCCATCAGTTCCTTCACGAGCGTCTTGTACTCGACGCGGCGGTAGGGCGGATTGAAGTTGATGACGGTCTTCGACTCGCCGTACTCGATCTCGCGCTTGCCGATCACCGTGTCGCAGAGGTGCGGGAGGAGTCCCTCCATGATCGCCTCCATCGACGTGCGGTCGCCGTAGGCCTCGTAGATCTCGCACACGGTGAACTCGGGGTTGTGCGTGCGGTCGATGCCCTCGTTGCGGAAGTCCTTGCCGAGCTCGAACACCTTGTTCATGCCGCCGACGAGCAGCCGCTTCAGGTACAACTCCGGCGCGATGCGCATCACGCAGTCCTGGTCGAGCGCGTTGAAGTGCGAGAAGAACGGCTTTGCCGCCGCACCACCGGCCTGGTTCTGCAGAATCGGTGTCTCGACTTCGGTGAAGCCCTTGAACCACAGGTACTTGCGGATCTCAGCGAGCAACTTCGACCGCGTGAAGAAGCGCGCGCGCGTCTCGTCGTTCGTCATGAGATCGACGTAGCGGCGGCGGTAGCACGCCTCTTCGTCGGCGAGGCCGTGGAACTTCTCCGGCGGCTGCTCGAGCGCCTTCGCGAGCATCGTCCATTCCTTGACGATCAGCGACTTCTCTCCCTTCTGCGTCGTGAAAAGAGTTCCTTCCGCGCCGATGATGTCGCCGAGGTTCAGCTGCTTGAACGCCGCGAACGCAGTTTCGGAAAGCTCGTCGCGCTTGAAGATGAGCTGGAACCGAGCCGTCCCGTCGTTCATGGTGCAGAAGTTCATCTTGCCCATGCGGCGGATCATCAGCAGGCGTCCCGCGACACGCACGGCCTTGTTCTCCTCAAACGCGGCTCGTACCTTCACGAGGTCCTCGTGGTCGTACTTGCAGCCATACGGCTCGTAGCCCATTTCCTTCAGCGTCTTCATCGACTGAAGACGCTGCTCACGATACTCATTCGTTTCCTGTGCCATAGTGTGCATATTATATCATAATGCCGCGCCCATACCGTCAGTCCGTCAGATAATACACACGGATTACAAATGCCCCGCGCGGCTCGGCGCATCCGAGACGCGCGAGGCATTTGTAATCCGCACGGTGATTTAGATTGGCGCTGACTCATGCCCGTCCATCCTCACGGAATGCGGACGTGGCGCTTCAGGCGCATTCATCGCATCTTCAATCGTGCGTCCGATTCCTCTTTTTCGATTTTTCTGGCGATGACGGCACCTGGCGGAAAGCTCGCTTCGGTCACCGCGACGGCTTCTTTCCCGAATTTATCGCGTTCTAGCCCGACTTTCCACGTTCGCGAGCAAAAACCCAGCGGTTGCTGGGGTTTTGCTCAT
>JAEDMC010000210.1 GCA_016303225.1 Kiritimatiellia bacterium | reverse complement strand
CGTTCGCAGACGCACGATATTGGCTTCATCCAATCGGAGAGACTGGCCAGCGGATTGCAACCTTCACAAGGCTTTGACACACGGTTCACTTGCGTTGGAACTCATGTCTTCGTCAGATAAGACTCCCGCACGTCAGTCGCCTTCCGCACGGCTTATCTTCCTACTCACATTTCGACATCTACATGAGATTATCTCCTTTCAGCTAACAAGTTCTGCCAAGCTTGTCTTGGCGTACACGAATTTAGGTTAAAAACAAGGCAACAATCCCAGTGCAAAGGCAGTATGGTCCGAACAGCCAGAACCAACGGCTCTTGAGCGACTTGAGCAAAAACTTGAGCGAGAGATAGCCGACGACCGCCGCCAAGACGCAACCGTAGACGGTGAGCGGCCAGCTGACCTCTGCTGCCGCCTCGCCAGCAGCCTCCGCACCTTTCAGCACTTCCAGAAGCGCGGCGCCAGCAATCGGCGGCGTGGACATGAGGAACGAGAATTCCGCACTCTTCTCTGCGTCGACCTTGGCAATGCGTGCCGCGGCGATCGTCATGCCCGAACGCGACACGCCGGGCAGGATCGCGATGGCCTGTGCGAGCCCCATCCAAAACGCACGCCCGTAGGAGACGTCAAGGCGGCCCTTAGGCAGAAACCGCGTTGCCGTCAGGATGAACCCCGTGAAAATCAGCGCGACGCCCACCATCCGGGGAGACGAAAAGATCTCCTCGAGTCGCGCGTGAAAAAGAACACCGACAATCCCCACAGGCACCGCGCTGACAATGACCTTCAACAGATATGACCATTCGAGATCGACGACAATGCGCCGAATGACGGAAAAGTAAAAGGCAAAAATCGCCACCAGCGTCCCGACATGCAGAAAGACGTCAAGGCGAAGCCCGACATCCTGCAAACCCAGAAGATTCTTGCCCAGCACCAGATGGCCAGAACTCGAAATCGGCAGGAACTCCGCGATTCCCTGCAAGATGCTCAGCACCGTAACCTCAATCATTCTACACCTACACCTTTCACCTACACTAATACTCCAATTGGCTTCCGCCAATCGTTTCACGCAAAATGGAGTCCCCCGGAATGCTTTCGGGCGAAATCGGATTGACCGTCTTGAGGAGCGCAATCATGTTCATCACCAGCCGATGGTCTCCAAGCTCCAACCGACAACGCTCGAGAAGCCCGCCGGCGAAGAACTTGAGGGCTGCGAGTTCGTAGACGAGATACGAATTGAACGTCGCGTCCGCATTGCCGCTGAATGGCTCGATCCACTTCGCCTCGCCTGCGCGGACCTTTGGCCAGAGACGGACCGTATCCGCCGGATTGCGCTTGCGAAACTGGTTGTCGCGCACCATGCGCCGCAGGAAGCGCGCGTCGGCCGGCGTCGGCACGAAGCCGCCGAAGACATCCAGCTGCGGCAGGGGCTCGATGAACACGCGGAACTTCATCTCGTCGTCGATGCCTTCCGTCAGGCGCGGATTGAGCGCATGGATTCCCTCCAGGACGATCATGCCGCCTTCCGGCAACGTGATGTATTCGTCCGTATAGAAGGGCTCGTGCTTCACGAAATCGAAACGGCGGCGAGGAACCGGCTCGCCACGCATGAGCGCGTTGATGTCGGAGGCGAGACGCCGGATGTCCACGCATTCGACGTGCTCGTAGTCGAGCTCGCCGTTCTCGTCCCGCGGATTGAGCGCGTCGCCGACGAAATAGTCATCCGTCGAGAGGTGGAGGGCGGCGGAACGTCCGTTCACCAGCAACTGCGTGCAGATGCGCTTCGCCGTCGTCGTCTTGCCCGCGGCGGAAGCGCCGGTCACCAGCACCAGCCGCACGCGGCTCTGTTCGCAGACTTCGTCCGCAATCCGCGACAAGGCCTTGACCTGCTTCGCCTCGGCGACGCGAATCACCTCGTTGATGGACCCGTCCGCAATATGCGCATTCAACTCTTCTGACGTCATCATTTCACATTCGACCCCGACCAGCCGAGCTTGCGCGCGAGCACGCCGTAGGGATCGTACCCCTCAAGCTCGATGAGTTTTGCCGTCTTTCCGGACGCGGCAATCACGACCGACTCCCCTTCGTCCAGCGTCAGGACGTTCTCGCCGTCCGCATAGACTCCAATCTTCATAGCATTCCCGGCCGTGCGTGAACGCGCCGTGACGGTGAATCGGACGGAATCGCGGACGACGAGCGGACGAACCCCCAGCGCGTGCGGATTCATCGGCGTCACAACGAGGCTCCCCGAATAGGGCATCAGCACGGGACCTCCCGCCGACAGCGAATAAGCCGTCGAACCCGTCGGCGTCGCGAAGATGAGTCCGTCCGCCATGTAATGCGTCACCAGATGTCCGTCAGCCTCCAAGTCAAGCCGCATGGTGCGCCCGCTCATCTCCCGCGTGATGACGATGTCGTTGAGCGCGGCAGAACCTCCGTTCGCCTCAATCATACGGCGCTCGGACAGCCGGTAACGCCCAGCAGCCAGCTTCTCGAGCGCTGCGGTGAAATCCTTCTCCTCGACAGCCGTCAGATAGCCGAGCCCACCCAGATTGAGCCCTAAGAGCGGAATGCCCGGGAAGTCGTGAACAGCGCGCAAAAACGTGCCGTCGCCGCCGAGGACGACAACTGCATCCGCCTCGCCGTCCGAGACGCCGAGTCCCAGCGCACGCGCCCGCTCGGCGAGCTGCATACGCACCTCCGCCGACCTGGGCTTCGCCGCATTGACCTGAAACCGAATCGTCATTTCTCAGTAGTATAGCAAATCCACACCCCTCTGTGGCCTCTCAAAATAAATGCTATAATTTCACCCGCCTCCTACACCTCTCACCTACACCTACAGCCGATGAAACCCGAAACGATACCGATGACGCAGGCCATTCGCACGCTCAAGGCGGCGAAGGCCGAATTCGAACTTCTCACCTACGACTTCGAACTGCACGGCGGCACCATCCAGTGCGCGACCGAGCTCGGCATCGATCATCACGCGACAATCAAGACGATTATCCTCGAGGACGAAACAAAGAAGCCGTTCGTCTGCCTCATGCACGGCGACAAGGAGATTTCGACCAAGAACCTCGCGCGCGTCCGCGGCGTCAAGACCGTGCAGACCTGCGAGCCGGACACGGCCGACCGCCATTCCGGCTACCATGTCGGCGGCACCTCGCCCTTCGGCACGCGCAAGCGGATGAAGGTCTACATCGAGTCGACGATCTTCGATCTTCCGAAGATCTACATCAACGCCGGCCATCGCGGCATCTGCGCGGCGATGTCCCCGTCCGTCCTCGAGCAGGTCCTCCCCGACACCCAGCGCGTCACCGTCGCGATCGGCTGACGAACCTCACTTTTTGCCAGATTTCACATCCGCAATCTTTTGATGCTGTCGACAAAGTTTACCACCGACAACAGCATTGCGTTTGCATCGATTGCCGGACTTCGTGACGGCCTCGCACTGCTGACGGGACACCTTTGTCGCAGGCGCGTTTGTTGCCGCAGTGACGGACACGGCGCTTGAAATGGAATTCGTGACCGCAGGCGCAGCAACGCACGGACGCGTAGCAGAGAGCACAAGAACAAGCAAGACGAGGATTCTCATTTCTTCCTCCAATTCGCGATTGCGACACCAATGATGATGACAACACCACCGAGTGTGGACATCGGCGTTGGGCGCTCACCCAAAAAGAGCGCGGCAAAAATGATGCCCACAATTGGCGTGAGATAAAGTCCGATGGTCGCACGAACAACCCCAAGTGCGTTACAGGCGTAATTCCACATCGCAAATGAGGCCGCCGACGCAAGGAGTCCGAGGAAGCCAAGATTCAGCCAGTTGAGCCAATTGGAAAACCGCTCGACATTCGCCGTCCAGTCAAATGTCACGGAGAACGATCCGTCGAGCGCGCAGTAGCCAGAGTCCGTCACGCCCCAAACGCAAAGCGGCAGCATCATGACAAGCGACCATCCGAACGCCTTGCGAATCGCAAACGAGGGAGGATAGCCCTTTTCATTCGCCTTGCCAATCAGGATAGAATAGAAGCCCCACGACACCATCGCACCGAGCGCCATCAAATCCCCAATCGGTCGCAGATGAAGATTGACAACACCATTCATGCTCACCAACGCCACACCGACAATGGCAATCAGCGAACCGCCCAGAAGTGCTGCGGAGAGCGACCTGTCCCGAGTGAACGCCCGCGCAAGTGCCGCGGTCACAATCGGTCCAAACGAAACGAAGATCGCGACATTACTTGCATTCGTGTAATAGATCGCACAGTTCTCCAGAAACTGATAGCAGAATATCCCGCAGAATCCCATCGCGGCAAACAGCCACTCGTCGCGCCACGAGCGCCCATCACCGTACCGTCGGCGTCTCGCCGACTGACGCTGACACGCTGCGCTCGGCTGTGACAGACGCTGGCACGCCTTCCATCCCCACAGCGCCGCCCACGCCAGGCCAAACCGCCCGACCAGGATCTCCAGCGCCGAGAAATCCTCCAGCAGTGCCCGCGTATTGGCAAACGTCATTCCCCAAA
>JAEDMC010000020.1 GCA_016303225.1 Kiritimatiellia bacterium | reverse complement strand
AATGGGCTGATTTATGAAGACGATTGTTGTCGGTGCTGGATTTACGGGTGTTCGACTGTCGCGGGCTTTGCTTGCGGCAGGTCAGCAGGTCGTGGTGATCGATCGCGACGCTGAGCGCGTCCGCGATGTCAGCGCACAGCTTGACTGCACCGTTCTCCATGCCGAGGGGAACAGTCTCTCGGTCCTGGAGCAGGCGGGCCTCGCGTCGGCGGACGCCCTGGTCGCCGTTTCGTCCAGTGACGAGGTGAACGTGATCACGTGCGCATTGGCGGATGCGATCCGCCATGATGTCCTGAAGATCGCGCGCGTTCGCAATTACGAGTATTACGCTGACGCCGTTGCCGTGTCGGCGAAGCTGGCCGCAACGGCAAACGGCCGGCGGCCCGTGTTCGGTATTGACTGGATGGTGAATCCGGATGTCGAGGCAGCACGTGTCCTGTCGCAGACGTTGGCGCACGGGGCGGTGGGTGACATCCAGGAGCTCGGGAACGATTACGGCATTGTCACGTTGCGCGTCGGCGGTGACGCGCCCATCGTCGGCCGTCCGCTCCGGACGCTGGACGCGGTCCCGGGATGGACGTTTCTGATTGCCTACGTGGAATCGGGCGACGGCTCGCGCCTGCCCTCGGGCGAGACGGTGCTGGCGGCCGGGGACCGCATCGGCGTTTTGGCGAAGATATCGGAGATGGAGGCGGTCGCGGTCCTGTGCGATTCGCGCGCCGACGTGGCCACCGGACTTCTTGTCGTCGGTGCGGGCCAGGTCGGATCCCTTGTCGTCTCGAGTCAGCGCGCGCGCGTCGGCGGCTCGACGTTCGGTCGGTTGCTCGGTTGGCGCCGTTCCGGCGCGTCGAGGTTGGACGTCACGGTCGTCGACGAATCTGCCGACCGCTGTCGGTCTGTCTCGGAACAGTATCGTGGCGTGCGGGTCCTGTGCGGGGACGTGACGGACGCCAATCTCGTCGCGGAGGAGGGGCTCGGACGGTGCGACGTCGCCCTTGCCGTTTCCGAGAACTTCGACCGCAACCTGATTGCGGCGGCGTATCTCAAGTCACACGGCGTCGGGCGGACGGTGGCGCTGACGGCAAGCGCCGATGCCGCGGGAATGGCCGCCCGTCTCGGGGTCGACGTGGCCGTCTCCATGGACGCGACGGTCGTCGACGGCATCATGAGCCATCTGCGGGGTGTCAACGTCCTTTCCGTACACACGGTCTGCGGCGGCGCCTACGAGATCGTCGAATGTACGGTGCCGCGTGATGCGAAGGCGTCCGGCAAACCGCTCAAGGAGCTTGAACTCGCCGGCCGGGCGCTCGTGCTGATGGCGCACGGCGCGGGTGGCGGAAGCGTCGTTCCGCGCGGCGACACCGTGATCGAACCCGGTTCGACACTCGTCCTGATCGTGCCGTCGGGGGATCGCCGCATCGTTTCCGCCTTTGCGGGAGACGGACGGTGAAGTCGATTCTCGCAAGGTCGCTTTCGACGGTGCTGGCGCTGGTCGGCACGTCGTTCCTGCTGCCGATGTTCGTCGCCGGCTGGTACGGCGAGTGGCGGAACCTGGCGGACTTCGGCGTGCCGCTCGTGATCAGTTGGGCTCTGGCCGTCTGGTTCGCACGCCGCAGCCGTGGCCGGGTCCGGCTTGACGGCGCCCAGAACGCCTTCATGATCGTCGGAAGCGTATGGGTTGCGATCGGAATCTTCGGCGCATGGCCGTTCTACGCGAGCGGGTGTTTCCCCGGACTCGTCGATGCGATCTTCGAGAGCGTGAGCGGCTTCACCACGACGGGTGCGTCCGTCCTGTCGGATGTCGAGGCGCTCCCCAAGTGCATCAACTTCTGGCGGTGCCAGACGCACTGGCTGGGCGGCATGGGCGTCATCGCCTTGGCTGTGGCGCTCATTCCGCTCCTGGGCGTCGGCGCGTTCCGGCTCATCCAGGCGGAGACAAGCGGTCCTGAGAAGGGCAAGCTGACGTCGCGGATCGGCGACACGGCGCGCGTTCTCTGGCTGATCTATTTCGTACTGACGGTTGTCCAGGCCGTGGCGCTCCATTGGGTCGGCATGGGCTGGTTTGACGCCGTGTGCCATGCCTTCTCGACGATGGGTACGGGAGGCTTCTCCACGCGCAACGCTTCGCTCGGGGCGTTCGCAAGCCCGGCGGCGGAATGGATTTGCACGCTGTTCATGGTTCTTGCCTCTGTAAACTTCGGCGTCTACTATGCAGTTTGTGCGGGGAAATGGGCCGAGGTGAGGGACAATACGGAACTCCGGGGATTCGTCTTTCTGCTGGTGCCGGTCATTGCCGCCCTGACGCTGTTTGAGTTGCCGCAATTCGGTTCAACTTCGGCTTCGCTCAGGAACGCTGCCTTTCAGGTCGCGTCGATTGTCTCGACGACGGGTTTCATGACAAGCGACTTTACGTGCTGGACATCGGCGGCGCAGATGGTCATCTTGCTCCTCTTTCTCGTGGGAGGTTGTTCTGGTTCGACCGCCGGCGGCATCAAGGTCATCCGCTGGTCGATCCTCGCCAAGGCGCTCCGCAACGACATCATGAAGCTTCTGCACCCGCATGGCGTCTTTACGCTTCGCGTCAACGGAACGCCGGCGAAGCGCGAGATCGTGTCGGTCGTCGGTTCGTTCATCTTCGTCTACATGATCGTCGTGTTCGCCACGGCCTTGGCGGGCGCGGTTTGCGGGTTGGACGTTCCCACGGCGTTCACGGCGGCGCTGAGCATGGTGGGGAACGTCGGGCCGGCCTTTGGCAGCCTTGGTCCGGCACAGAACTACGGTGCGATTCCGGACGCATTGAAGATCGTCTATTGCATCGCCATGCTCGCCGGACGTCTTGAGATCTACACGCTGATGATCCTGGTCGGGCAGTCGCTCTCTCGACCGAAATAATCTGCCTCAATGCGCCCGAATTCTGGACGCTCAAGTTCGATTTTCAAGATCTCGCCGGCCGACGAATGTCTACGGCTTTGAAATAGCGTGGAAGTTCTGAAAACCTTGGAGACGATTCCACTCGGGATTCTCAAATTTTTAATGCAATCCTAACGGAAAACAAATCGTTCCGTAACAAACGTTTGCGATAATGAGGCCGTCCAAGAGGAGAAAGACAATGGATCGTGAAAAGAGAACAAGAATTGAAATCGGCATTGGTGTTGCCGTCGTCATCCTTCTTTATCTCATCAACTGGCTCAAGTGATAGGGAAGATGAGGAACGACCATGACGGGAAACATGCAAATCGCAACGACGGTGTTGGGCGGACTCGCCCTCTTCATCTATGGAATGGGGCTGATGTCCGAAGGGCTCACGCAGGTCGCTGGAGCCCGGATGAAGGCCATTCTCGGCTATGTGACGAAAAACCGCGTTGCGGCAATCGCGGCGGGTGCTGGCATCACGGCACTCATCCAGAGCTCCTCGGCGACGACCGTCATGACCGTTGGATTCGTCAACGCGGGGCTTCTTTCGCTGACGCAGGCGATTGGTGTCGTCTTCGGGGCGAACATCGGAACGACGGTGACAGGCCAGCTCGTTTCGCTCAAGGTGACCGACCTGGCGCTCCCCTCCGTCGTGTTGGGCGTGGTCGGGCTGATGGTCGCCCAACGCTCGATGATGCGCGGGGCCTGGCGGACGGTTCTGGGGTTCGGTCTTCTCTTCTTCGGCATGAACATGATGAGCCACGAACTCAAGGCGTTGGCCAAGCTGCCCGAGTTCATCTCCTTCTTCTCGCGCTTTGACTGTGCGCCGTCGGCAAATGGATACCTTCCCTTCGGGGCGGTCCTGGGCGCGATTGCGGTCGGGACGCTCTGCACGGTCGCCGTGCAAAGCTCGTCCGCGACCATCGGCCTAACCATCGCCCTCGCGAACGCCGGGGTCATCAACCTCTGGACGGCGGTTCCGATCGTCCTGGGCGACAACATCGGGACGACCGTCACCGCGCTGCTGGCCTCGATCGGGACGAACGTGAACGCCCGTCGTGCGGCGCTCGCGCATGCGCTGTTCAACATCCTCGGAACCTTGCTGCTGGTGATGACCTTCGTGCTCGTCTTCGCAGAAGGAGGCGTTAGGGCTCCGGCGTTCTTTCATCTGGTCAATGCCTGCGCCGAGGGGAATGCGTTCCTGGGCGAGAATCCCGGTCGGCATGTGGCGATGGCGCATACGCTCTTCAACGTAGCGAATGTCGTCGTCCTTTCGTTCTTCATTCCGCTCTTGGCTCGGCTTTGCACGCGATTGCTGCGTGATGGAACCAGCCTGAAGGTGACGGCGCTTGAGCCGCGCCTGCTGGCCAGTCCTGCGTTGGCGCTGATGGCGGCGCGGCGGACGCTCGGGGAGATGACCAGGCGTGCGGCGACGGTCGCTTCGGTCGCGCTGAACACCTGTCTTGGACGGGCGAACGTCGCGGAGGAGTCCGTTCAGGATGCCGAACGCGAGATTGACGGATTGCAGGCGAGTCTCCGGGACTATCTCGTTGAGATTTCGAAGCGCGAGCTGACAGAACGTCAGGCGCAGGCGCTGCCGGAGATGCTCCATTGCGTCAACGACGCCGAACGAATCTCCGACATCGCGCTCAAGATCTTCAGGAAGGCTTCGCGCGTCCAGCGGGAGGGGCTTTCCGACGAGGTCCTGCAGCTGACGAACGACCTGATGGGTGAGATGAGGTCGATGGCGGCCGACATTGTCCGCGCCTTGAAGTCCGGAGAGGCGCTTGCGCTTGACCCGGATGCGTCAGGGAAGCGGATCGTGGAGACGGCACGCGACCTGACGCGTCGGTTTGCCCTGAAGCTGAAGGAAGCCCCCGGCGATGCTCCGCATGACATGGCGTTCCTGACGGTGATGTCCGCCGTCAAGGACGTCGCACGTCATCTCGAGAACATCGCGGAGCGCGTCAAAGCGGAACTAGCATAGTTGACAAATGGCGTACTTTTTTGATATCATACCACTCGTCGATCTGATAAGAGGTTGACATTGAAAACATGAAACACTATTTGCAGCTTTGCCTTATTTGGTGGCGCCCGGGTCTTGCATCCGCGGGTCAGTTGCCGTTTAGTTGCGAATAGACGCAGGAACCGAAACCCAGAACCCTGAAGGCGGATCGCGAAGCAGTGCGGTTCGCCTTTCGTTTTTTGCGAAGGAAATACAATGTCAACTACAAAGATCAAGATATGTGGCGTCAATGACACGGACTTCGCCGCTGAGGCGGAGCGCCTGGGCGCGGACTACCTTGGCTTCGTCTTCGCCGAGAGCAGCCCGCGTCAAGTGACGGCGGACTTCGTCTGCAAGACAATGCACCGCTTGAAGGGGACATCCCGTTGCGTGGGGGTGTTCACGACCGGCAACATGCTGGAAGTCGTTTCAGTGGCGGGCATGTGCGGTCTGCACATCGTCCAATTGCATCGTCGGGCCAAGGGCGCTGAGGTCGCGATGCTCAAGGCGCTGGGATACGAGGTGTGGACGCTGGCCGGTGGTGCGGAGGGCGATGCGCTCCTTTTCGATTCGTCGCACGGTGACGGAGAGAGGACGCTGCGGAAAGGTCCGTTCAAGTCGGTCCAGGCGGGCGGGATTTCGTCGGCGAATATCGGAGCGGCGTTGGAGAGCGGAGCGGATGTCATCGATGTTTCGGGAAGCCTCGAGAGTTCGCGCGGCGTCAAGTCGATCGAGCGGTTGAAGGAGTTTTTCGATGCGGTTGAGTTTGCAAAACGGAAGGTAGGTGGAAAATGCTGAAAGTCCTAGCAGTAGAGGATTTCATTCGCCGGACGGCGGATGGGCGCCGGACGCCGGTCTATCGCGAGTTCCTGTCGGACCGTGAGACGCCGGTGGCCGTGTTGTCGCGTGTCGTCGAAGACGAAAACGTCTTTCTGCTGGAGAGCGTCTCCGGCGGCGAGAACCCGGGTCGATACTCGTATCTTGGCATTGACCCGACGGCGGTCGTCGTCGCACAGCCCGGCGAGCATCCGCTGGCGAAGGTCAAGGCCGCGCTGGCCGCGCAGTCGTTTGCGCCGGCGCCGGAGCTGCCGTCGTTGCAAGGCGGCGCGATCGGATACCTCGCGTACGACGCTGTGAAGGCCTTTGTTCCCCGCGTCGGGCTCAAGTCTGAGGAAGGAACGCCTTCAAGCGCCTTTCTCCTGACGGACACGATTCTGGTGATGGATCACGTCCGCCAGACGGTGCTGGTCGTTCGCGTGACGGGTGTTGAGGCGGGAGAGACGGCGGAAGACGCCTATCGGCGCGCGTTCGCGGAAATCGACGCCGTCTATGACCGCGTCCTGAGCGCGGCATCGATAGCCCGGGTCCGTGGGAGCTCGTCATCTGCGCGTCTTTCGCCGTTTGTGCCGGAGATGGGCGAGAAGGAGTTTGAGGAGATCGTCGAAAAGTGCAAGGCGGCGATTCGTGCCGGAGAGGTCATCCAGATCGTGCCGTCGCAGAAATTCACGGCCGAGACTGACGTCGAACCCCTGGCTCTCTACCGGGCGCTCCGGATGGTAAACCCATCGCCGTACAACTTCTTCCTCAAGGTCGGGGGAAAGGTGCTGATCGGCTCCTCTCCGGAAGAGCTGGTGAAGCTCCAGGGGCGGAAGGCGTCCACGGCGCCGATTGCCGGGACGCGCCCGCGCGGTGCGACGGTCGAGACGGACCACCTGCTCGAGGCGGAGCTCAAAGCGGATCCGAAGGAAAGGGCCGAGCACGTGATGCTCGTCGATCTTGGCCGGAACGACCTTGGACGCGTTTCGAAGACCGGCAGCGTGCGGGTCGATTCGTTTGCGCATGTCGAACGCTATTCGCATGTCATGCATCTCGTCTCGAACGTGATTGGGGAGTTGGATGCGGACAAGGACGCCTTCGACCTTCTGGAGGCGACGTTCCCAGCCGGTACGCTCACGGGAGCGCCGAAGGTGCGGGCGATGGAAATCCTGTCGGAGCTGGAGAAGTCTCCGCGCGGATTGTATGGTGGCGTTGCCGGGTTCTTCAGCTACACCGGCGAGATGAACTTTGCCATCGTCATCCGGACGATGTTCCTCGAGAAGGGGGTGCTTACGATGCGTGCCGGAGCCGGCATCGTCGCCGATTCCGATCCGAAGAAGGAATATCAGGAGACGATCAACAAGTCCAAGGCGATCTTCGCAGCCGCCCGATTCGCGGCGGAAATCGGTTGAGATAGGAGGGTGCTGATGATTCTGGTGATAGATAATTACGATTCGTTCACCTACAACCTCGTGCAGGCGCTCAGGTCTCTCGGGCGCGAGGTGCGGGTCGTGAAGAACGACGAGATCGACGTGGACGGCATTGCGGCGCTCAAGCCGGAGGCGATTGTGCTCTCGCCGGGACCGGGGAATCCGGACTCGGCGGGCGTGACGCTGGCGGCTGTGCGTGCCTTTGCCGGCAAGGTGCCGCTTTTGGGAATCTGTCTCGGGCATCAGTCCATTGCGCAGGCCTTCGGCGCGAAGATCGTGCCGGCCAAGTGCCTGATGCACGGCAAGACGAGCCGGATTCGGCACGACGGCAAGGGACTTTTCGCCGGACTTCCGCAGGATATGGAGGTCATGCGCTACCACTCTCTCGCCGTCGACCGCGAGACGCTGCCAGACTGCTTCGAGATCTCCGCCGAGACCGCGGACGGGGAGATCATGGGGCTGCGTCACAAGGCGCTTCCAATCGAGTCGCTCCAGTATCATCCCGAGTCGATCGGGACGCCGGAGGGAATCGAACAGCTGAGGAATTTCGTTCGGAGGAGCGGTGCCCTCACCGCGACAGAGAAGCGGTGTTGTCGACACGGTGGACGCGACGGGGACGTCGCGTCCACGAATGCCCATCGCGTCATGGCGTCGCTGATGCGGGGGGAGATGTCCGAACGGGAGATCGCCGCGCTCCTGAACGAGTACAATGCCCGCGGCATCACGCCGGAAATCCTCTCCGGGTCGGTCTGCGCCATGCGCGAGGCAGGCGTCAAGGTTGACCTCGGAGACTTGGATGCCGTGGACATCGTGGGAACGGGCGGTGACGGCCATCACACGTTCAACATCTCGACAGCGGCGGCGTTTGTTGCGGCCGGAGCCGGCGTGACGGTTGCCAAGCACGGCAACGTGGCGGCGACGTCGAGATGTGGCGCCGCCGACGTCCTCAAGGCGCTCGGCTATGACCTGACGTTGACGCCGGAGACAGTGGCGCGCTGCGTTCGCGAGGTCGGGATCGGCTTTCTCTTCGCCCGTGAATTGCACCCGGCCATGCGCTACGCGGCGCCTGTCCGCAAGGCGCTCGGCTGCAAGACGATCTTCAATCTTCTCGGTCCGCTCACGAATCCCGCCGGCGTGCGGCGTCATGCGCTGGGCGTCTACGATCCGAAGCTGGCGCCGCTTTTCGCGCAGACCCTGCGTGATCTCGGCAGCGAGCGGGCGCTTGTGTTCTCCGGGGAGGACGGGCTCGACGAGATTTCGCCTTCGGGCTTCACGTTCGTCACGGAACTCAGGGACGGTCAGATCTCGTCACGTCTTCTTTCAGGGGCGGAGCTTTGTGGCGGAACGTTCACGACGGACGACCTGGCCGGCGGTACACCCGAGGAAAACGCGCGTCAGCTGCGCGGTGTCCTCTCCGGTCGGATCGGTGGCGCCAAGCGCGCGGCGACCGTCCTCAACGCGGCGGCGGCGATCCATGTCGCGGGGAGGGCCGAGTCGCTTGTCGAAGCGGTGAAGCTGGCGCAGGCATCCGTTGATTCCGGCGCCGCGCTTGAGAAGCTTGAAAGGATGGTGAAGTTCGCATGAGTGACATTCTGGAGGAACTGAGCCGGCAACGGCGGGAGGACGTGCCTCGCGTGCCGGATTTTGCCGCGGCGTTCTCCGGTCCGGAGATTCATGTCATCGCCGAACTCAAGAAGGCCTCCCCGTCGGAGGGACTCATCCGGGGCGATTTCGATCCCGTCCGGCTGGCGGGCGAACTGGAAGGGGCGGGCGCCGCTGCGCTCTCGGTCCTGTGCGAGCCGCATCGTTTCCTCGGCAGCGAGGCGTATCTGCGTGCGGTCCGCGAAGTCGTTCGGATTCCTGTGCTCTACAAGGATTTCGTGACAACGCCCTATCAGGTCGCCGCCGCGCGCGTGGCCGGGGCGAGCGCGGTCCTGCTGATCGCCGCCGTCTTGGATGACGAGCGTCTTGTTCGTCTCCTGGAGCTGACCCGCGACTTGGGTTTTTCAGCGCTTGTCGAAACGCATGATGAGGAGGAGATTGACCGTGCGGTGGCGGCGGGTGCGCGCATCATCGGGGTCAATTGCCGCGATTTGCGGACATTCAAGACGGATCCGTCGATTGTGGCGCGCCTCATCGGGCGCATACCGTCGGGGTGCGTGCGCATCGCCGAGAGCGGAATCCGCACACCGGAGGACGTCCGGGCACTTCACGATGCTGGCGCAAACGGTTTCCTGATCGGCACGACGCTGATGAGAGCCGTGCACCCTGGCGAGAAACTACGAGAGCTGAAAGGAGAGCAATGAAATCGCATTACGGAATCTACGGCGGACAGTATGTCGCCGAAACGCTGATGACCCCGCTTCGCGAACTCGAAGCGGCCTACGACGAGGCGCGCAGGGATCCGGCTTTTCGAGCCGAATTCAAGGACATTCTCGCGCATTATGTCGGACGGGAGAGCCCGCTGACGTATGCGAGACGCCTCTCGGAGCGTTTGGGCGGCGCCCGGATCGTCCTGAAGCGAGAGGACCTGAACCATACGGGTGCGCACAAGGTGAATAACACGATCGGTCAGGCGCTTCTCGCCCGGCGGATGGGGAAGCGTCGTCTCATTGCCGAGACCGGTGCGGGCATGCACGGCGTCGCCACGGCGACCGTCGCGGCGCTGTTTGGGATGGAATGCGAAGTGTTCATGGGCGCACTTGACGTCGAACGGCAGGCGCCCAATGTCGAGCGCATGAAGATGCTGGGCGCGAGGGTCCATGCGGTCACGGAGGGCAGTGCCACGCTGAAGGACGCGATGAATGAGGCGATCCGCGACTGGACGACAAATTGCGATGATACGTTCTACGTTATCGGGACGGTGGCGGGACCTCATCCGTATCCGGCGATGGTCCGGGACTTCCAAAGCGTCATCGGGAAGGAAGCGCGACGTCAGTGCCTGAAGGAGTACGGGAAGCTGCCCGACCAGGCGATCGCCTGCGTCGGCGGCGGATCGAACGCCATGGGACTGTTCGCTGGATTCCTGAAGGATCCGTCCGTGAAGCTCGTCGGCGTGGAGGCCGGCGGCAAGGGGGTCGCGACGGGCGAACACGCGGCGAGCATCAACGGAGGGCGCGTCGGTGTGCTGCACGGATCGAAGACCTACCTCCTGCAGACGCCGTCGGGACAGATCATCGACACCTATTCTGTTTCTGCCGGTCTCGATTATCCGGGCGTCGGTCCTGAACATGCTTACCTGGCGGACATGAAGCGCGCCGAATACACGGTCATCGACGACGACGAAGCCATCGCGGCCTTCGATGCGCTCTGCCGGTTCGAGGGCATCATTCCGGCGCTAGAGTCGAGTCATGCCGTCGCCGAGGCGATCAAGCGCGCGCCGAAGCTTCCGAAGGAGTCCGTCCTGCTCGTGAACCTCTCGGGGCGCGGGGACAAGGACATGCATTCGGTGATGGAGTACAAGAGGTCGAAGGCCGAAGGTTGAAGGGTGGAGGTTTGAGATGAATCGCATACAGAAGACATTTGATAGGTGTGGGAAAGAGGGCAAGGCGGCGTATGTCGCCTATCTGACGATGGGGGCTCCGACGCTCGAGAAGAGCTTCGCCGCGGCCGAGACGGTGGTCGCGGAGGGGGCGGACATCCTGGAGCTGGGCGTGCCGTTCTCGGATCCTGTGGCGGACGGAGCCGTCATCCGCCAGGCGGCGAATGTCGCGCTGAAGAATGGCGTGACGCTGGCCGATGTCCTGTCGGGTGTGCCGGGCCTGCGCCAGCGTCATCCGGAGACTCCAATCGTCATCTTCACGTATTACAACGTGATCTTCAGCTACGGACTCAAACGTTTTGCCGAGGAGGCGGCGGGGCGAGGCGTCGACGCCGTCCTTGTCGTTGACTTGCCGCTGGAGGAGCGGAAGGAACTCCTCGACGTCCTTCGCCCGGTCGGCCTGACGTTCGTGCCGTTGATTGCGCCGACGACCGGTCCGGAACGCGTCCGTGCGAGTGCGGCAGGACTCGAAGATTCGTTCCTTTACGTCGTGACCGTGAAGGGCACGACGGGACAGCGGGCGACCTTGCCGCCGGAGTTGGCCGAGCGCCTGCGGACCGTCAAGTCGCTGGTCGACATCCCGGTCGTCGCCGGGTTCGGCATCCGTACGCCCGAAGAGGGTGCGCAGATCGCTCGTGACTGCAATGGATTTGTCATAGGAAGCGCACTTGTTGAGAGGTTTATGGCTACGACTTAAGAGTCGCCTTCCCACGTCCGCAATGAACGTCGTCGGAAGGCGACAGCTCTCGATCCGGTGACGTCGTTCGGCTTTTCGGGCTATCTCGCCGTCACTTGCCGCTGGTGAGGTAGGCGTTGATGCCGGCGGCGGCGCGGCGTCCTTCGCCCATCGCGAGAATCACCGTGGCGGCGCCGAGCACGATGTCGCCTCCGGCGAAAACGCCGGGAATCGAGGTCATGTTGGTCTCGCTATTGACGAGGATGTTGCCACGAGCATTGGTTGCAAGCCCTTCGGTCGTAGCGGGGATAAGCGGATTGGATGAGTTCCCGACGGCGACAACAACTGTGTCGACATCCAATGTGAATTCGCTGCCTGGAACGGCGATGGGGGAGCGTCGACCGGTCTTGTCCGGTTCGCCGAGTTCATACCTGATGCATTCCAGTCCGATGACGCGTCCTTCGGTGTTCCCCAGGATCCTTTTGGCGTTTTGGAGCAAGAGAAATTTGACACCCTCTTCCTTCGCATGATGGATTTCCTCTCGCCTTGCGGGCATCTCGGCGAGCGAACGACGATAGACGAGATAGACTTCTTCCGCTCCGAGGCGGAGAGCCATTCGACTTGCATCCATCGCGACATTGCCGCCGCCCAAGACCGCGACCCGCTTGCCGTGCCAGAACGGCGTATCGGCGTTCCCCTCGTCGTAGGCCCTCATGAGATTCGCGCGTGTCAGGTACTCGTTGGCGCTGAAGACGCCGACGAGGTTCTCTCCTTCGATGTTCATGAACTTCGGCAGCCCAGCGCCGGTGCCGATGAACACCGCGTCGAACCCGTTCTGGAGGAGATCGGCGATCTTAAGCGTTCTGCCGATGCAGACGTTTGTCTCGATTTTCACGCCAAGCTGTTTGAGTCCGTCGATTTCGCGCTGTACAATCGACTTCGGGAGCCTGAATTCGGGGATGCCGTAGACCAGGACGCCACCGCATTTGTGGAACGCCTCGAACATCGTGACGTCATGACCGTTTCTGGCGCACTCTGCGGCGCAGGTGATCGAAGCGGGACCGGTGCCGATCACCGCGACGCGCTTGCCGCTCCTTGCGGCTGGAGCGGGCGTCGGGCTGATGACGCCGTTCGCCGCGGCGAAATCGGCGCAGAAGCGTTCGACGCGTCCGATCGCGACGGATTTCTCGACGTCCTTGAGGATCTTGCCCATCGTGCAGAACTTCTGGCACTGCTTCTCCTGCGGGCAGACGCGTCCGCACACCGCGGGCAACAGCGAAGTCTTCCTGATGATCTCGAGCGCGCCGGCAAAATCGCCTGTCGCGGCCTTTTTGAGGAAAGCGGGGATGTCGATCGCGACCGGGCAGCCACGCATGCAGGGCTTGGTCGGACACTGCAGACAGCGGCTCGCCTCGCATTTCGCCTGTTCGGCGGAATAGCCGAGCGCGACTTCGTTCATGTTGCGGGCACGGATCACGGGGTCCTGTTCGGGCATCGTCTGCGCCGGAATCGCCATTTTCTCTTTTGCAGTCATCGCATCACCTTACTTTTTGTTTTCCGCGGTCTTGAGCATGTTGCAGACGTGTTCTTTCGCCCAGACCTCCTGGGGCTTGAAGATGTTCATGCGCTTCAGCATCTGATCCCAATCGACCTTGTGCCCGTCGAACTCGGGTCCGTCGACGCAAACGAACTTGGTTTCGCCCCCTACGGAGACTCGGCAACCCCCGCACATTCCCGTGCCGTCGATCATGACAGTATTGAGCGAGACCGTCGTTGTTACGCCGAATGGTTCAGTCGTCTTGGCGCAGAACTTCATCATTACGGGTGGTCCGATTGCGATCACTTCGTCCACCGCACCGCTTTCGCAGAGCTCTTTCAGCGGTTCGGTGACGAGTCCCTTGCGCCCGCGCGAGCCGTCGTCCGTCATGAGGATCAGCTTGTCACCTGCGATCGCTCGCATTTCCTGCTCCATCACGAAAAGCTCCTTCGTGCGCGCCCCCATGATGATGGTGACGTCGTTGCCGGCTTCCTTATGGGCCTGGGCAATCGGGTGCATTGGCGCCACGCCGATGCCGCCCCCGACGCAGACTATATGGCGGCCGGGGCCGCTGACATGCGTGGGCTTCCCGAGGGGGCCGAGCACGGCAGGCAGGACATCGCCGGCCTCATAGCGGGCGAGTTTCGTGGTTGTGGCGCCCACGGTCTGGAAAATAAGGGTGATGGATCCGCTGTCGGGATCGGCATCTGCAATGGTCAACGGGATGCGTTCGCCGAACTGTTCGTCGACCATCACGATGACAAACTGTCCGGCCTTGCGGTTGCGGGCGATGAGTGGAGCTTCGACCTCCATGCGGAAGACATTTTCAGAAAGCTGCGTTTTTCGGATGATTCTGTTCATGCGTTTGTCCATTAGCATCCCATTCGCTCACTGCGTTCGCAAAGGGATGGAAGTTTAGCGTTGCATCTGGCGGCGTAATCCTGTAACCTACAGGGTTACGCCGCCAGATGCAACCAAGACAGTATACCCTATCCGCTGGCAGATAGTCAACCACATCCAGTCGAATGGAGGTGCTGGAAGCGCTTCAGGGCCCTGTCGTTTGTCGAGTGCATTTTTGTGGGAAGGTTGAGAAAGAAGCGGCACCGGGGCTCAACAAGTACGTAAAAACACCCCGGTGCCGCAAATGGTCTAAAGTCGTGTCAGATGCCTTGGGCGACCATGGCATCGGCAACCTTGGCGAAGCCGGCGATGTTCGCGCCCATAACATAATTGCCCTTGTGGCCATATTTTGCAGCGGCCTCGAAGGCGTTGTCGTGGATGGAGGCCATGATTTCGCGGAGCTTGTCATCGACTGTCTTTGCGGCCCAGTAGAGCCGTTCGGCGTTTTGCGACATTTCAAGGCCTGACGTGGCGACACCGCCGGCGTTCGCGGCTTTTCCTGGCGCGTAGAGAATGCCGGCATTCAGGAATGCCGCAACCGCCTCCGGAGTGGACGGCATATTGGCTCCTTCGGCGACGAGCGCGCATCCGTGCTTGAGCAGGTAGGCTGCGTCCTTGCCGTCGAGCTCGTTCTGACGGGCGCAGGGAAAGGCGCAGTCGATCGTTTTCGCAATCTGCCAGACACTGGCTCCTGCAAAGAACTTTGCACCATCGATTTCGGGCGCGATTTCGGAGAGTTCCCCGCGGCGGACCTCCTTGAGATCGATGATCTTCTTGAGATCGGCGAGGGTGAGACCGTTCTCAACATAGAGTGCGCCGGAGCGGTCCGAAAGCGTCATGACCTTGGCACCGAGCTTGATGAGCTTCTTGGCGGCGTAGGAGGCGACATTGCCGGAGCCGGAGATCACACACGCCTTGCCTTCGAAGTTGTCTTTCCTGGTCTTGAGCATGTTCTCGGCGAAGTAGACGCAGCCGTAGCCAGTAGCCTCAGGACGGATCAGCGAACCGCCGAACGACAGGGCTTTGCCGGTGAGGACGCCACTCCACTCGTTCGTGATCTTGCGGTACTGCCCGAAGAGGTAGCCGATCTCGCGTCCGCCAACGTTCATGTCGCCGGCGGGGACATCGGTGTTCGGACCGACATGGCGGTAGAGCTCGGTCATGAAGCTCTGGCAGAAGCGCATCACCTCTCGGTCGCTGCATCGCTTGCCGGGAGCGTGCGGACTCTGCTTGGGATTGAAGTCCGAGCCGCCTTTGCCGCCGCCGAGCGGAAGAGTGGTGAGCGAGTTCTTGAAAATCTGCTCGAAGCCGAGAAACTTCAGAACCGAGAGATTGACCGTCGGATCGAAGCGCAGTCCCCCTTTGTAGGGCCCGATTGCGGAGTTGAACTGCACGCGATAGCCGCGGTTGATGCGGATGACGCCGGTATCGTCAATCCAAGGAACACGGAACATGATGATCCGTTCCGGTTCCACCAGTCGCTCGAGAACGGCGTTTTCGCGGTATTCGGGATGGGCTTCGACGACGGGCCCGAGCGTGGTGAGGACTTCCTCGGCGGCCTGGAGAAACTCAGGCTGTTCGGCGTACTTCGACTTGAGATCGGTTAATACGGTTTCAATGTAGTTGTTCATTTTTATCCTTGTGGACTTTGTTGTTCGATGGGGCAGATTAAACGGTCGCTGAGATACGGACGAATCCACAGTCGGATTCGTCCCAGTCAGATAGGATGGCGCCTGACTCCTTTGAGTGCGTGAGCAGTTGGTGCTCTTCAACAAGCGATCTGATTTCGGCTCTCTCGGAGGCATTCGGTTTCCCGACGGTATAGGCGCCGGAGGCGAGTGGAATGTCCATGCCCCTGGAATAGACAAACACATTCCCGTTTTTGAGACCGTGGCAGAACCCCTCTCTGGGGAGCGAAAGAATAAGGGCTCTTCCGCCATTCATGTCCGCACAGCCGTTTGCGCCGATTCTATCTGCGACGAAAGTGATTCCAGGTCCGAGCCCGGTGCCAAACCCGTCACCGGCCGCTCCTCTGAAGTGGATGACAATCTTGTCGTTCGGTAGCGTTGCGTCACCATAGACTTCCTTCATGGTCTGAGAAAGCTTCTTCCCGGTTTCATGGTCCGCAGCGGTGATGTCGCAGCAGAGGGTACGATTTGCATGACGAGCCGAAGGCACGACTTTCGGCAGAAGTTCAAGTTCGTCGTATGTTCCGGTCATTCAGGTGATTCCTTTGTTTGATGTCTCCAGCCTTTCCTAATAGCAAGGACCGTGCCAATCGCATCAAACCGTTGTACTGATGGTCTTGGGGCGCGCTTTTTGGAAATAGAATGTAATCCTTGGCCTGGCGAGTATTACATTAATTGTAAAACCAGCGCCTTTGGCACTGAGCTTTGTGGGTTGGCACAGAATTTGCTACAATATCAATCGTGAAGGTTGAGTTGTCATCTGAAATGTCCGTTCTGAAGGAGATTGCATCGGCGGTCGCCCGGGAACGCGATGTCCGCAAGCTCCTGGAGGAGGTTATTGCCATCCTTGAGAAGTCGATGGGCATGTTGCGTGGAACGTTCACGTTGCTTGAAGGCGACGAGTTGCGCATCGAGGCCTCTGCCCGCAAACTGAACGCTGAGGAACGGGCGCTCGGCCGGTATCATATCGGAGAGGGCATAACCGGTCTGGTGGCCAAGAAGGGCAAGGCTGAGGTTGTTCTGGACGTGCGCAAGGACTCGCGGTTCCTCAATCGTATGCGTACGCGCAAGGTGAATGAGCCGCTGTCGTTCATTTGCGTGCCGCTGATGCACCGCGGACAGGTGATCGGCACGCTGTCGGTCGACCGCAAGATGTCCGGCGATACCGGTTCGCTGGTGCGAGATGTCGCACTGCTGGAGATCATCGCCAACCTCTGTGCAGAGGCGGCCAGTGTCTGCCGGGAGGAATGTGCGGAGCAGGAAGCGCTCAAGGCCGAGAACGCACGCCTTCGGGATATCATTGTCGAGAACCCCGGGCGGATCGTCGGCAATTCCCCGGGCATGAAGGTCGTCTATGAGCAGATCCGTCAGGTCGCGCCGAGCGAAGCGACGGTTTTGATCCGTGGCGCGAGCGGAACCGGCAAGGAGCTGGTCGCCAAGGCGATCCAGTCGCTTTCCGGGCGCAGGAACAAGCCGTTCGTGATACTCAACTGCGCGGCGCTTCCCGAGGCGCTGGTGGAGTCGGAACTGTTCGGACATGAGAAGGGGGCGTTCACCGATGCGCGAGATCGTCGCATCGGGCGGGCTGAAGCGGCGAACGGCGGCACGCTTTTCCTGGACGAAATCGGCGATCTCTCGATTCCCGTACAGGTGAAGCTGCTCCGGTTCCTGCAGGAACGGACCTTCAGTCGCATCGGATCCAACGAGGAACTCACGAGTGATGTGAGGTTCATCGCCGCCACGAGCCGTAATCTCGAGGAATTGATGGAGAAAAAGCTGTTCCGCGAGGACCTCTATTACCGGCTCTCGGTGTTTCCGATCACGCTGCCGGAACTCGCGAAGCGCCCGGATGACATTCTGCTCCTCGCCCAGCATTTTCTATCCAAGATGCGCGTCAAGTACGGCAAGCATGTGATGTCGTTTTCCTCTCCGGCGCTGAATCTCCTGCAGACGTATCCGTGGCCAGGCAACATCCGCGAGCTCGAGAACTGCGTCGAGCGGGCGGTGCTGATGGCAAAGACGGACTGCATTCACAGCTATGATCTGCCGTCGACGCTGCAGAAGGAGGAAATGGAAGAGAACCCGTTTGAAACGGAGACAGGCGGTGCGCGGACACTGGACGAGCAGATGATGTTGTTTGAGCGCAGGGTGCTTGAGGATTGTCTGAAGCGGCATGGCGGAAATCAGAGCGCGGCAGGACGCGAGCTCGGGATCTCTCCGCGGATGATGTGCTATAAGCTCAAGAAGGCGGGGATCGTGCGATGACGGCAATTGTCGATTACCGGGCAGGGAATCTCACCAGCGTGCAACTGGCATTCGCGGCGATCGGCGAGGCGGCGACGGTGACGGATGACCCCGAAGTCATTGTCGCGGCGGATCGAGTCGTCTTTCCCGGAGTCGGCGCGGCGAAGAGCGCGATGGAGAGTCTGAAGCGGGCGGGGCTGGTTGATGCTGTTCGCTCCACCGCGCTCTCCGGACGTCCGTTCCTCGGCATCTGCCTCGGCATGCAGATCCTGTTCGATCATTCCGAGGAGGACGGGGGAGTCGATGCGCTCGGCATCTTCAAGGGGCGCGTCCGTCGGTTTCCGGACCAGGCAGGCTTCAAGATCCCTGAAATAGGCTGGAACCAGGTTCGTGAGGTGGACGCGAAAGGAGAAGTCGGGCAGCGGAAGGAATTCTATTTTGTTCATTCATACTATGCGGAGATTGGGCCGGAAACCGTGGGCGTGAGCGAATACGCAGGTGTTGAGTTCACGGCGATGGTGAAACGTGGCAAATTGTGGGCTTGTCAGTTCCATCCCGAAAAGTCCGGCCGTGTCGGGCTCTCGCTTCTGAAGGAGTGGCTCGCATGTTGACCAAGCGCATAATTCCCTGTCTCGACGTCATCAAGGGGCGCGTGACGAAGGGCGTCAAGTTCAAGAACAATATCGATCTCGGGGATCCGGTCGAGATGTCGATCCGTTATTCAGATGGCGGTGCCGACGAACTGGTGTTCTATGACATCACTGCATCGGCGGAACATCGTCCGATTGATATTGGCATGGTCGAGGCGGTGGCGCGGGCGGTGCGCATACCATTCGCAGTCGGCGGAGGAATCAGCACGCTCGCCGATATGGAAAGAGTGATTCTCGCCGGTGCCGAGAAGGTGTCGGTGAATTCGCTCGCGGTGCGGAATCCGTCCATCATTGCCGAGGGGGCGAAGGCGTTCGGATCGCAGTGCATTGTGTTGGGAATGGATCCGGTGAAGAGCGTGAGATGTCCGTCGGGTTACGAGATCACGACCCGCGGCTTCCGCGATTTCACAGGGATGGATGCGGTCGAATGGGCGAAGCGCGCGGTTGATCTCGGTGCCGGCGAAATCGTGGTCAATTCCGTCGATGCGGACGGAACTCGCGGCGGTTTCGAGTTGGGGATTACCCGACTTGTCGCCGATGCGGTTCCTGTGCCGGTCGTTGCCTCTGGTGGTGCCGGGATGCCGGAGCATTTCGTCACGGTCTTCGACGAAGCGCATGCGGATGCGGCCATCGTCGCGGGTATGATCCACACGGGAGATTATACAATCGCGGATATCAAAGCGGTCATGAATGCGGCCGGCATTCCAACACGTATGAGTTGGTAAATTATGGATAAGATCATTATTCTTGACTATGGTTCCCAGTACACGCAGTTGATTGCACGGCGTATTCGGGAACAGCACGTCTACTCCGAAATCGTTCCTTTCGACATCACCGCCGCGCGCGTGCGTGAATATGCGCCAAAGGGGATCATTCTTTCTGGGGGACCGAACAGCGTCTTCGAAGAAGGCGCGCCTGGCATTGATCGCGGCATTTTCGAACTCGGGGTTCCGGTACTGGGCGTCTGCTATGGCATGCAGCTCATGAGCCAGGAACTGGGCGGCAAGGTGCAGCCGGGCGAGAAGCGTGAGTACGGCAAGACCGAGATGACCGTCGAGCCGGGCAACGAACTCTTCAAAGGGTTGCCGGACAAGTTCGTGGTCTGGATGAGCCACGGTGACCGCGTGTCGGCGATTCCGGACGGCTTCAAGGTCTCCGCGACTTCGGCAAACTGTCCCTATGCGGCGATTCGTCATGAGGAAAAGCGCTTCTACGGCATTCAGTTTCACCCGGAGGTGGTGCATACGGAGAATGGCAAGCAGATTCTCGCCAACTTCATCTTCCTCGTTTGCGGTGCGAAGGCCGATTGGCAGCTGACAACCTGGATCGACGACACGGTCGCAAAGCTCAGGGCGCAGGTCGGCGACGACGAGGTCGTCCTCGGGCTGTCCGGCGGCGTCGATAGCTCGGTCGCGGCGGTTCTCCTCAGCAAGGCGATCGGCCGTCGGTTGCACTGCATTTTCGTCGACAATGGACTGCTCCGCTACCGCGAGGCCGAGCAGGTCGAGGAGATGTTCGGCAAGAACCTCGGACTCGATTTGACGGTTGCCCGTGCCGCGCAGAAGTTCTACGATGCGCTGAAGGGACTTTCAGAGCCCGAGGCGAAGCGCAAGGCGATCGGCAAGACCTTCATTGACGTCTTCGCGGATGAGGCGCGGCGCTTCAAGCACTGCCGCTTTCTCGGCCAGGGTACGATCTACCCCGATGTAATCGAAAGTTCGCATGCTGTGAAGGGGCCGTCCCAGACGATCAAGTCGCATCACAACGTGGGCGGTCTGCCGCCGGACCTTAAGTTCGAGCTTGTCGAACCCCTGCGCGACCTCTTCAAGGACGAGGTGCGTGCGGTCGGCCGCGTGATGGGCATGGCCGACGAACTTCTGGACCGTCAGCCGTTTCCCGGCCCCGGTCTCGGCGTCCGCATTCTCGGCGAAGTCACTGAGGATAAGGTGAAGCTCCTCCAGCAGGCCGACCTCCGCGTCCAGGAAGAGGTGAGGAAACTGCCCGATTACAAGACCATCTGGCAGACGTTTGCCGTGCTGCTGCCGGTGAAATCCGTCGGTGTGATGGGCGATCAACGCACGTACGAATATACGTGCGTGATCCGCTCGGTCAATTCGATCGACGCGATGACGGCGGACTGGACTCATCTTCCCTACGAGACGCTGGCGACGATGTCGAACCGCATCATCAATGAGGTGCGCGGCATCAACCGCGTCGTCTACGACATCTCCTCGAAGCCTCCGGCCACGATCGAGTGGGAGTGACCGACGAGAATCTCTCACGGGAAGCTTCGCCTTTCGCCGGTGCGACCCAGTCAGGGGAAGAATGGATAGATTGCCGGAAAACGATTATAACGTTCAAAACTGTTGCATAACACGATGCTTGATTCACGTTCGATTCACGTTTGATTCACCTAAGGTGAACATAAGGTGAAGCGAACGTGAATCCAATGTTGGCCTAATTGTAGAAAAATGATGTCAAATTCAAATTGTCATCATTTTGTTCGATTCACAGGCGAGAACCCTCGCGGACAAATGGAGGATCGCCATGGTCGACCGATTCGCATGACTCGGTCGACCGACATTGACGTCTCGGTCAACCGACGTCTCGTCCTCGGTCAACCATCCGTCAGTTTCCAGTCGACCGATCCTGTTCGGTGTCCCCCGTCAAGAGGACGATTCGCGCCGCGTTGTTCACTTGCCGTCCACCGCGAAGGAAAGTTGATGCTAACTTGATCCCTTGCGACACTTTCCTCAATTTGTTACAACCATGTTTTGAAACTGAGATTCGTATCGGAGGCGAATTCCATACCTTGCCGGATTAAGGTCGAGATCAATTGCAATGAACACTTCACGGAAGATCGTAGACCGTCTGATGACCCCAGCCGACATAATCGCACGGGACAAAGCCCGGGATACACCCTAACGGCCATCTTGGGGCTTCACGGATGGAGACCGCGGGCTGGGAGATTGCCGTACGTCGCAAATGATGTGAAAATTCGTCACAATGCCACCTATCAATTTGAGCGCAAGAATGCTATAATATAAAAAAATTTCTTTAGGGATATTGTACCCTCTGAACGGATTGACAGCCGGGAGAGGAACGAGAAAGAGTGAAAAAATAGACCGGTCGTGCATCTATGGCGGCTGGCTCTCCACGGGGAAACCCGGAGTGAGAGATGTGCGGGGTGCGAAAGCTAACCCACACAGCGTACGCGAATCAGCGTATGACGCTTGCTGGAAAATCCGGTAAATTTTCGATACAAAGCGGAATACGATGATCGCGCTACGTGGGTAATCCACGTGGCGTGTTTTCATCATTCATGTTTTGTATCAGGCTCTTACCGGTGCCTCCAGCAGACGTGGTGATTGGGAACACGCCACTCTTCTTTTCTGCGCAAGGGAGTGTCGTTTCAGCAGCGCGGGAAAAGGAAGAGAAGATTGACGGCATCGCAGGTACCAGATACCTCAACGACACTCCTTCGGGATGTGGCTGATTCTAGCCATGCCCGCTGGTCGGTGTTCTATTCTCGTTATCAGCCGATGATGCTGGCTTATCTGCGAGAACGCTTCCCATCGCTTGACGCCGAAGATATTATCCAGGAGACCTTTACTGCGCTGGCGAAGATCCTGCCCGATTACAAATACGATCCGGAGAATAAGGGCGCTTTCCATAATTTCCTGACAGGGGTTCTTCGCAACAAGGCCCTGTGTGCCCTTGATGCCAGCCGTCGGCAGATGGCGATAGAGGAGCGGATGCAACTCGCCGTTACGGTCAACGGAAAGTCCGTACACGAGCAGTCCTATCGGGACTGGCGTGAGAACCTCTTTGAAGTCGCCTTGCAGCAGTTGCTGGCCGACGAATCGATCCATGACCGCACCAAGCAGGCGTTCATTCGCACCGCGATCAACGGAGAATCGATAGAGGTGGTTGCAGATTCGCTTGGCGTTCAGCGTAATACCGTAGATTGCATGAGGTCGCGAACGCTTCAGCAACTGCGGGAAATCGTGGAAAAGTTGAAAAACCTATGCTGAACGACACGGATAGAATCGGCCTGGATCAATTCCTTCGTTCGGCAGGGTCGGCACTCCGTGCCGACCGCAGCGTCCGCGATGGCGAGGCTATTCTCGCCGCTGGCGCGATGCTCGGCAGCTGGCGAGTTGAGGCGTTCCTTGGACGTGGAGGAAGTGGAGAAGTCTATCGCGTCGTTCATTCCGTCACGCGGACACCGGCTGCCGCCAAAGTCCTGGCAAAGGACGATCCGACTGCGGTGAAAAGGTTCTCCGGTGAAATAGCGTTTTTAAAAGAATGGCACGAATCGGTAGGGACGGCTGTCCCCAGCCGTCCGCAACCCTTTCCTCGCTATTATGAGTCTGGTGTATTTGATGGACGCCCGTTCCTCATAATGGAGCTGCTTGAACCTATAGACGTACCGACGGACGAAAAGGGCATCGCGGACTATTTGACGGATGTTTGCTCGTGCGTCCGTGCGCTCCATCTTTCCGGTATCGTGCATCGAGATCTCAAGCCCAAGAACATCATG
>JAEDMC010000019.1 GCA_016303225.1 Kiritimatiellia bacterium | reverse complement strand
TCGTCCCGTTCGGATCTGGACTCCTTCCGCAGGTGCTGAACAAGGGCAAGACGTCATTCACCGGCGACGCGAAGGTGAAGCCGATGGGATACATCTCCGACCGGGGACAGATGCACTTCATCTCGGACACGAACACCGACTCGGAAATCCTAATGATCGTCAGCAAAATGGAGGTGGCGTGATGAAGCACGAGATCGACGTATTCAAGGCGACGGACGCAGACGCGGCCACCCTCGCAGAGACAATCCGACACAAGGACAAGCTGGAGATGATCCAGTGGACGGCAAACGGACCGGAGTTCGCCTGCGTCGAATCGCTTCGCCAATCGGACGTGTGCTTCGCGGCCTACACGAAGGACGGCGAGCTGCTCGGCATGTTTGGCGCAAAGGTCGATAACGTGCTCGAGGCGACCGCGATCATCTGGGGACTTTCAACCGAGGCCGCAAACAGGCACAAGATCGCCTACGTCGCAAACTCGAAGAAGGTCCTCGACATGATCTTCAAGGCCATGCCGGACGTCCAAGAGTTCCATAACTGGGTGTCGAACGACTACCCGGAAGCGCAGAACTGGGTCGAATGGATGGGCGGAGGATTCTCGATCAAGGGCAGCCGACGCGGATTCGGAAACAGCATCTTCCGCGAATTCTACATCTTGAACCCGTACTACAAGGAGGACAACACATGTGCGTAATCACTACACTTTCCCTCGCCGGAATCGGCACGGCGATCGCAGCAGGCGCAAGCGCGGTCGGAACTGCCGCGGCCGCAGCGGGATCGGCGCTCGCGGCCGGAGCAATGACAGTAGGTTCCGCAATCGCAACAGGTGCGACAGCTGCGGCAAGCGCCGTCGGAAGCGGCCTCGCGGCGATTGGCGGATCGATCACATCCGGCCTGTCTGCGGCAGGAAGCATGATCGCCGAAGGCGCGACCGCAGCCGGTTCCGCCATCGCATCCGGAGCGGAAGCCGCAGGATCGGCCATCGTTTCAGGAGCCGAGGCGGTCGGAGGGACGATCGCCGAGGGCGCGACGGCAGCCGTGGAGGGCGCACAGACGGCAGCCGCGTCGGTCGGCATCGCCGACGCTCCAGCAGGCACGGCGCTCACCGGGAGCAAGCTCGCAGCGGCAGAAATGGCGGCCGGAACGACGGACGCGGGCGTAAGTGCCAACAGCGTCATGTCTGCCGAACTTGCCGAAATGGGGCTCACAGGGAACGCCGCGTCCGGAACGCAGATGGGCGCGGTCGCATTCGAGGCGGCACCCATGTCGACCGGGGAGCTTCTCGCGAAGGGAGCGATCGCGGCAGGAGCCGGAATCGCCACCGGAACGATGAGCTACCAGTCGGCGCTCGCGGCGAACGAAGCACAGGCGAAGGCCTACCAGCAGCAAGCGGAACAGGAACGGATCGCGGCAGACCAGTCGCGGATCGCATCTGCACTCTCTGCGCAGAACGCGAAGAACGCCCGCATCAAGGCCGGAATGGAAATGGAAGCCGGCGAGCTGCAGGCAGCAGACAAGGCGAGAATCGCACGGCAGGAAGCCGGCGCAGGCCTTGCGAAGGTCGCAAGCCAGGGCGTGATGATCGAGGGACGCAAGGAATCCGTTTCGACAATGTACGAGGCGGACCAGAAGGCGGAGCTCGCATACGACCAGGCGAAGATCATTCAGAACGCGTCGATGAGGGCATGGGGATACATGGCCGACGCCAAGAGCATGGACCTCGAGGCGATCGGACACCAGTACGCGGCATATGGACACGAGGTCGGCGCTGCAGGCCTTCGCCAGCTCGCACGCGACACGCGCAGAAACGGCCGCGTCTCGTCGGCGACGTCCGGACTGATCCAGGGCATCTCCACAGCAGCGTCCGTCGGGTCGCTGCTCATCTAAAAAGAAGAAAGGACCGACACCATGCCAAGAATCAGATTGTCCGACAGGAACGTCGAAACCGCTCCGCTGACGCACTACCACATGCCGTCCGGATTCCGCGAGGGGCTTCACGGCCTCGGAACAGCCACGCGGGCGCAGCTCGAGGCGGCGAAGCAGGAGAAGCGGAACGCCGACGACTGGCAGCGAGTGATCGCAACCGGAATCGACGCCGCCGCGAGGATCAAGGGCGCGGTCGAGCGCCGCGCCGAGCAGGACGCGAACGAGGTGGCGACACTGTGGGAGGCGACGATGCTCGCCGGACTCAACGGATCGACCGGCGAGGACGGATCCCGCAGGCCGGGAATCGCACAGAAGACCTGGCAAGACTACGAGCAGGCCGGCGGGAAGGAATCGCCGATCACCGACCTCGCCGAAATCGAGAAGAGCTTCCAGTCGAGTGACGCCTACAAGAACATGACTGGGATGGCCCGCGAACGATTCAACCGCAAGGTCGCCGTGAGGAGAGTGCAGTACCAGCGGGCGGTCAACGAGATGTACGACCGAAACCGGGCCGACCGGACGGCCTACTTCGACAAGATGGCGGACAGGGTAGGAGAGGAGAAGATCGCGACGACGATCTTCGCTGACGACGCGACGTTCGAGGGAACGGCACGAGAAGAAACGTTCCGCAAGATGGGACGGAAGTTCCGCGCCCTCATGGCGAATCCCGAAGTGATCGACGCGCCGGGCGCGACGCCGGACGACATCAAGTGGAAGGATCCACGGGCGGAACTCTACTTCAAGGGCGCGATGATATCCGACCTCCGGAATCTCGCGATGGGAAGATGCGCAAAGATGGCCGAGAACGCCGCACAGGGCGACGTCAAGTGGGTGGGCGGCAAGCTCGTCACGAACGACGCGCAGCTCAAGGCGGCCGAGGCCTACGCGGCACGGCTCGCGACGCCGACGAAACTCGCCGACGGATCGGTCATCCCGGCGAGGATTTCGCCGGCGGAGGCGCAGGCGATCGGCTTCAAGTGCGTTCAGGCGAAGGAAATCCTCGACAGGAGGATCCAGAACGAGATATCCGGCAAGGCGGCGAACGCGATCGCGGGCGGCAACCTGAAGGAACTCGAGGCGACGGAGGTGCAGCTCCTCGCCGCCGCGAAGGACTTCGAGAAGGGATCGAGGAACCAGACCACGACGCTCGTTGCTGCGAACAAGGTGAAGGAAGCCGCAGACGGAATCTGCTCGTATGAAATGATGGCCGACCTCGACAACGGGCGCCAGCTGCTGATGAGCGACGGCAAGACGCCGATCTTCCAGCCCGGAACGCGGCAGGCGCGGCTCTTTCCAAAGGTGTACGCCGCGTTCACAGACAAGCAGACGAAGCAGTTCGCGAAGAGCTTCAGGGCCGTTCACGACCAGAACAAGCTCGTCGCGAGACAGGCGATGATCGAATACGCGGCAAACGGGAACCCGCAGGGATACCTGAACTGGCTCACGCAACAGGTGATCGACAAGAAACTGACGATTGGCGACTTCTCGACACTCCGGACGGAATTCCAGAACGGATGGATGAGGGGATTCAAGGGACAGGACCAGCAGCTCCCGAAGCAGATGCAGCTCGCCGAAACGATGCTGCAGACAATCAAGGACAAGCTCGGCGTCGACTACGCCGCGTCGATGAAGCGCACGGACACCGGAGAAATAAAGCTCGACAAGTTCGGCGCTACGGAAGTCGCCGATAAGGCTGAACTACCCGACGCGGAGTACAAGCGGGACACCGGCGTGAGGGCGACTCGCGGCGACATATTCTTCTCGTTCCGCACTGGAACGGTCAAGGCGACTGAGCGGTTCTCTGGAGCCGAGGTGAAAACCCTGCTCGACGAGGCGCTAAAAATGTCGATGCTCGACGGGGCCGAGGTCCCGTTCAACCCGGTGACTGGTGAACGGCTGCCCGACGGGAAGACACACAAGATCAACGCGGCACAGGACTTCTCCGACTTCATCGACCACCTGAAGGACCAGAAGAAGGTCCTGTCGGCGGCCCGCGAACTCGCAAACCGGGCGGCCTATGTGAACAACATCAGGTCCTGGGCCGCAGCGAACGAGCGTGACAGGACGATGGCAATCGCAAAGTCGAAGCCCGTCCACGACTCGCAGGTTGAGAAGAAGGACGACAAGAAAGAAGAAGAGTGACTTCAAGAAGAAAGACCGACACCATGACCGACAACGACATCAGAATCAATCCGGAAGAAATCAATCCGAACACAGGCGTGAAGTGGCGCGAGCCGACAGTGGCGGAGAACGTGCAGTTCGCGCTCACCGACGCGCCGAGAGGCGGCGAGAGTGACCAGTCGAAGGCGCAGAAGGCGGACCTCCTCGGACGCGTGTACGCAGACCTCATGGAAAAGGCGCAGCGCGGCGTCGACAAGAACATGAGTGACGAGGACGCGAGGGCCGAGGCCTGCTACTTCTCTGCCGCGATGACCGGCGTCGAGGACGTGTACGGCAACATCTGGAAGAAGAACGGATTCAAAACCGGGCGCGAATACCTCGCCTACATGCACGACTTCTTCAAGCGGTCGCCGGAGGAGAACAAGACGCAGAAGCTGCGCGAATTCGAGGCGATGGACGACGCCGGGCGCGAAGCCGCCGCAATGGAGGCGCAGAAG
The DNA here is from genome assembly GCA_016303225.1 of Kiritimatiellia bacterium. Lineage (GTDB taxonomy): Bacteria > Verrucomicrobiota > Kiritimatiellia > RFP12 > UBA1067 > UBA1067. Next base: position 18,406 of record JAEDMC010000019.1, on the reverse strand, counting down.
ACGACCGACTTCCTGAAGCACATCGGAGGAGAGGCGGTCGTCCGCGCAATGGACTTCTTCAACAGGTCCGGGAACGACGCGGGCCTCACCAGGGCCGAGGAATCCGAAGCGCCCGAAGACGTCAGGAACGCATCGACAATGCTTGCGGCGAGAGGCCACCTCAACGAGGAATACACCGACGAGGAGTACGCCACGGCGACGAAGACCGTCCGCGACTGGCGCGAGGCGCAGTACCGCAAGCGCGTCACGGCCGCCTACCACGCGGACCTCATGGCGGAAAACGCATGGCTCGAGCTTTCCTCCATCCTTCCACGGCTCTCCGAAGACGGCCGCGAATGCACGAAGGCGCTCATGGAGTCCCCAGACAACCGGCTTCCCGAGACGATGTACGCGAAGTTCAACAACCTTCCTGACGAGGAAAAGCAGATGCTGATCCGCGCGAGGAACGTCCTGAAGCCGAAGGTCGACGGAGGATTCTGGAACACGATCGGCGACATGGGAATCGGAGCTGCCAACATCGCATCGTCCGTCGTGACGGCCCCTTACAGGTTCGGAAACAAGCTCGGAATGATGGGCAACGAGGATCTCTTCGACGTGAACGAGCTCGCCAAGCGCCGCCAGTACCTCTGGCAGGCGACCGGCAGGTTCTTCGCCGGCGGATCGGAAGGCGGATACCTTCCGCAGATGCAGTTCGAGCAGATCTGCGAGGACCACGGATTCGTGGCCGAAGCCCTGATCGGCGCAGTGACAACCCTCCCGTATATGGCGGCAGCCGCCGTTCCGGGCGTAGGACCGGCACTCGTCGCACTCGAGGCGATGAATGAATTCGACGACCATGTCGCGATGAACGGCGGCGACATCACCGACACGGACTACATCTTCTCGTCGGCGATATTCGGCGCGATGTACGCCTACACCGAGCGCCTGCAGGTCGAAGGCCTGCTCGGCGGTGTGAGCGACCTGAAGCTCCGGCAGGCGATGCTCAAGGGCTTCTGGAGCGGAATGAAGGACGTCGAGGCGCCCAGGCAGATGCTCGTCGGGACGGTGTCCGAGTCCCTGCAGGAAGGACTCCAGAACGGCATCCAGGCCGTGAACGAGGCGCTTGCGCTCAAACAGGACACCGTCCGGGCGTTCGGCGAGGGATTCACCGAGGACTTCATCGGATCGCTCGGAACGATGTTCGTCGTCAAGGCGGGCACCATCACAGGCGGACACCTGAAGCGCAGCGGCCTGCACAACCCGTTCACGGCCGAAGGACGGATGGCGATGCGGCAGGAGAGGTCCACCGACCTCGAGAGCGAATACAAGAAGTACCTCTGCCAGCAGCGCATGGTGGACTACGAGGGGCAGAGCCAGGAGCTGAAGACGGCCCTGCAGAGCATGGAGGAATCGCGGCTCTTCCAGATTTGGAAGGACGGCGGGAAGGATGCGCTGATCAAGGCGGGAATCGACGCGGTCCGCGCAGAGGAGTTCGACTACTACTACAAGAGCGAACGGGCGAGCATCGAGGCCGAGGAGGAAACCGGCGAAGCCGCGCCGATGGACGCGAGGAGCGAGGCGGCCGAACGGTCGATGTACGCCTACGTCGCAAGCGAGGCGAAGAAGGCGTTCGCCGCAATGGGCGACGCGGACGAGAACCTCGCCGCGTTCGACCTCGCGATGCAGAACCTCGACTGGGTGCGGTCCGCATGGGCGCAGGGACGCGGCATCTTCCGCCAGGACGGCGACAAGACGCTCGATCCGGGCGCGAAGGCGCTCGAGAAGCTCGGATTCACGCCGGACGTCGCCGCCCGCCTTTCGCGGCAGTTCCACTACGAGCGGGCCGCCGCGTACTCGCCTGCAGCCCTTGTGGGGATCAAGAGCCGCTACGAGGAACGGATGAAGGACAAGGTGACGGCGGTCGCAGCACTCGCGGAGATGTTCGGCGGACGCAAGGTCCGCATCGAGGACGCCGACTACATTCAGTTCGACGGCAAGGACGGATCGAAGAGCCTTGTCCGGATCGACGAATCCCCGGCTGCCGGCATCGACTTCACGAACGCGGACGAAGGTATCGCCGTGGACGTCGAGCGAGCAACCGACGGCAAGGTGACGAAAGCCGACTGGATGGCCGCCACCGAAGACGAACGGCGGAAGATCTGGAGCGACTACGGACTCGTGCACGAAGGATCGTTCGGCGCGAACCGGGCGCCAATCCTCGTCACGGTTTCGGCGGATCCGTCGGCGAAGGTCGACCAGAGCCAGGCGGCCAAGCTGATCGGCACGATCAGCATCGATGCGACGACTGACCCGAACCGGATCTCCGACACGTCGTCCGGCTTCCACGAGGTGTTCCATGCGTTCTCCTACTTCGCCCAGGCGTCCGGCCTGTGGACGGACGAGGACATCGCCTACCTCGAGAAGACGTTCGGCAAGGCAAAGCACTCCCAGGAGCGATTCGACGAGGAGGCCGCAGCAGAGGCGTTCCGTTCATTCCTCGCCCGTCGCGCAGCAGGCGCGATGACGGCGGACGACGAGCGCAGCCCGTTCGTCAGGATCTACGCGGCCGCCGCCGGAATCGACCAGCGATCGGCTGAAAAGGCGGTGCAGGAGAAAATGGCGAACGAATCCGAGAACGCCTTCTTCCACCAGCTGATCGCCGAAGCGAACAAGCCGAAGCCGACTCCGCCAGCGCCGAAACCGACACTCTCGAAAAGCGATGCGCCGCAAAAGGGAATCGCGCCGGCGAAAGAAAACGCCGAGCCGGTGAAACAAAACGGCACCGAGGCGAAAGAAAACGCCGAGCCGGTGAAACAAAACGGCACCGAGGTGAAACAAAACGCCGAGCCGGTGAACGCCGACGCGCCGAAGACATGGATCGCCTACACGCCGACCGGGAACATCAAGGTGTCCGGCCACTGGGCCGTCCTCGACCTGAAGGACGTGATCCACTCGAACAACCCGCTCTACGCCGTGCACATGCGGGCGCAGCTCCGAAACCGCAAGGACAACAAGGCCGAGGAGGACACGCGCAAGGACATCGTGAACAACTTCCAGGGCGAACGCCTGCTGGAAGCGCCGGACACGGCGAACGGCGCACCGATCGTCTTCTACGACAGGGACGAACAGGGCGTCCTGCGTCCGTTCGTCCTCTCCGGAAACGGACGCGTCCTCGTCCTCAACGAACTCGCCGACCGTCACCTCTACGACCACTACCGCAACGTGATGAAGAAGTGGGCGGCCGAGAACGGCATCATCGTTCCGAGTGGACAGACGCCAATCCTCGTCCGCGTCATCGATGACTACGGCGGGGCGAGCCGCGACAAGGTGGCCGACCTCTCCAACACCAACTCGATTCAGCAGTACACCGAGGAAGAGCAGGCGCGAGCCGATGCAGAGGTGATCAAGTCGCTCAACATCGCGCGGCTCTACGTCGCCAACGTGGACGGATCGGCCGACATGACGCCAGGCGTGAACGACGAGTTCTTCTCGGAATTCATCCGTGGCGTCGGCGACACATCCCTCTACAACTCCGACCGATCGCTTACGCAAACGGCTCGCGACCGGGCGCAGCGGGCACTCCTCGCAATTGCCGTCGGTCAGGGAGATCGCGGGCGCGACGTCGTCAAGAAGCTCGTCGAGCAGACCGAAACCCTGAACATCCAGCGCCAGAAGAACGCGGCCGCGATCATCGCGGCACAAGTCGCGGCACTCGAGACGAACGCGGCATACGCAATCGGTCCGGACGTGAGCCGCGCAATGGCAGACTTCATGGACTACGCCGAGAAGAAGAAAGCCGGCAAGGTCGGGAACTTCGCGGAGTATTACGCGCAGATGGACCTCATCGACGCGCCGTCGCCCGTCGCCCGCGCGATCCTGCAGCTCTTTGGGTCGGACAAGTCGGCCGCGACAATCGCCGAATACGTGAAGGCCTACTGCAAGGCGGCATCGATGGAAGACCCGTCCGGCGGGCTCTTCGGGGCCGCGAGGACACGAGAGGAGATCTGGAACGACGCCGCCAAGTTCGTCGACGAGGAGCTGAAGAAAGCCGGACAGACGAAGGCAGAACCCGCTCCGAAGGCTGTCGACGCGAAACCCGCACCGGAAAAGGAGGAGCCGAAGGCGAAGCCGTCCGGCCTCCCAAAGGGCGACGTGAGCATAACGCCAGAACCGGAAGCGCCCAAGCCGAAGCTCGCCACGACCGGCTACACGATCACGACGGCAAAGGGAGAGACGATCACGGCGCAGCTCCCGCCCGGAGGACACACCGGGCTTCGCGGTCCGTATGACGCCTACGGCGACGTGCCGGAATCGCCCAACCCGATCCGCTCCATCTTCTCGGGCAAGGTGACGATCCAAAAGGATCCGCATGGCCGGTACTGGGGCGACAAGATGCCGCAGTTCATGGGCCACAAGACGGAGATGTTCGACCGAACGGTCCAGACGCTGCGCGAGAAGATGTCCCCGCAGGAACTCGCCAACTACGACACGGTGGTCGACTACTTCGGCGGAGGCGGATGCTGGGGCATGTCGCTCGCCCTCGCGACGATGCCGAACGTGAAGCGCATCATCATCAACGAATTCGATCCGGCGCGGGCGTCGAAGATCGAACTCCTGCAGACGATCGGCGAGAAGATCGCCGACGAAGCCGAGAAGGTGCTGATGGACGACGGCGTGCTCGACGATGTGTTCGCGAAGATGAAGACCAAGGGCGACGACGGAGGAGAATCCGGATCCGGCGCGACACTCGCCAACCTCCTCCTTCGCGAGTACAAGCCCAGATACATGGGCGACAAGCGCAAGCTCGGTCTGCTCTACGCGATCACCGACTGCGCCTCGCGTCAGCTCGCGGGCAGCCGCGACGTGCGCCAGCCGGACGGAACGACGGCCAAGGTGAAGATCACGATCGCCGAGCGCTGGCAGAAGGTGAAGGATCAGCTCGCCAACGACGGAAAGAACGCGAGCGAGATGCGCAAGGAGATCGAGAAGCGCGGCGGGACTGTCGAGTATGTGAACGGCAACTCGACGCTCGACGACTTCGGAACCGGATTCAAGACGCCGCACGGAGGAAACGTGATGGCCGTCTGCGATCCGCCGTACTACCGCACCGAAGGATATTCGGACGACGGATCGTCGTGGAAGGTCGGCCTCGAGAAGACGGCCGGCGGATACGCCTACGCGGACACGGCCGAACTGATGCAGCGTCTGGTGGATAACGGCGACGGAATAGTGTATACTGATGAGGCATGGTGGCTGAAGCCAGAGTACCTGACAACGCACAACGTCGAGAGCGACGGACTCTTCGACAACGCGGACCTCATCTCGAGCCAGCGGGAATACCGGACGGAGCACGGCATCCTGCAGGGAATCAGGAACACACTCGATCACTTCGACGTGGCGGGCCGAGTGGCCGGCCGGTACGAAACACTGGGAGTACAACATGGAAATGACGACAAGACAACAGCGCTCGCGGGCATCGACAATGCTGATGGCGCAGAACATGGGAGCAAACCTGACGGATCAGGAAGTGCGGACAATGGCCGACACTCTGTTCGTCGACTGGCCGGAGGAACTGAAGGAGAAAACGGCGCCCTTCTGCGCGGTGGTCGAAAAGGCGGACAACGAAGCGAAGACGTCGTCCGCGAAGTAAACGCGGCGATCATCGATGCGCTGCCGGACGGAACCTACGGCTTCCCCGGACAGCTCGCGACGCTCGAGCGAATCATCCGCCACTCGGTCAGGAGCGTACGCGAAGACAAGCAGAAGGCCTACGCGAAGACAGTCGCAAAGAACGCGAAGGCCTACCTCGCGCGAACGGCGAAGCAGCTCGACGCCCGCATGAAGGCCGCCGGCTACACCGAGAAGGTGTGGCACGGAACCGGAAGCGGACAATTCCAGGTATTCCGACTCTCCACCCGCGAAGACGGAACGAACTCCATCGGCGGATTTGCCGACGACGGAATCAAGATGGCGTTCTTCTCGTACCAGGAGAGGACAGCCGAGAATTACGCGGCACTTTCAGCGTTCGACATTAACACCGACTACGAGGAGTTGTATCCTGGAGCAAAGCCGGACGTCCGAGAATACTACATCAATCCCGGAAAGTGCCTCGAACTGGACGAGAAGAAGTTCCCGCAAAGCTACCGGGAGTGGACGAAAACGATCCACAAGGCATGGAAAAACGGATACGACTCCATCCGGGTAAAAGGAGCACTTGACGACCAACTGTTCCGCCTCAACGCAGATTACTCCGGAATCAGAATGGAGAACCGCGAGAACCTGACGCCGGAGGAGGAATACGACGTTGACGCAGAAGGCGCGATCCGGACGGACATCCTCGTCGTCTTCGACCACGGCGAGAAGAACCCGGGCGCGAACCGCATCAAGGCTGCCGACCCGATCACCTTCTGGGACGAGGAACACGGCGAACTCCCAATCCCGCCGGAGATGCGGGCGAACAAAGACTTCCCCGACCTTCGGTTCTCGATCCAGGCGATGGGCAAGAACGCGAAGGAGGAAGCCAGCAAGGCCATCGAGAAGTACCGCCCAGACCTCGGACAGGTCCAAATCGAATCAGCTGACCAGTGGAGGGAATGGAAGAACGAATACGAAACATCTACCGGAAATAAAGCCCAGGACGACGATTACTACGACTATCCTGAGTTTGAGGACTTTCTATTCGCAAAGAGAAAAGACTGGGCAATTGCGGAAATTGAGAAGTTCCAGTCCGTCAAGGAGCGCAAAGCCGCACTCTACTGGTTCTGCAAAGCGACGGTGCGCCTCCCGGAAGACGCGCAGAAAATCACCGAAGCGCTGAAGACCGCAGAGCGGGCGAAGGTTGACCCGATGCAGTTCGAGCGCCCTGGCGACGTCCTCGAGCAGTTCGCCGAGTACCGCCCGAAGGAAAAGCCGATCAACCCCGACACGGTGCCCGAGCTTTCCGACCGCCGCGAGATGGGCCACGGCATTGTCACCTACCTCGTGCAGGACGACAAAGCCGGACAGGCCGCGATGCGCAGGATCATCAACACGCACTTCGGCAAGGACGCCAGCCCCTGGTGCCTCCTGCAGGGCGACGGAGATGGCAACCTCACCGACGACGCCTGGCACTACTGGAACCACTACGACGCGCTCCCCAAACGCGTCGCTTTCAAGAACGGCAAGCTCGTAGCCTTCATGGCTACGGATCGCAGCAAGGCGGATGATGTTGACATTGAAGATTTGTATGCGGGGAGACTTGGTGAAGAAATAGAAAAAGAATGGGCGGAATACGACGGAGAGGACTTTGCGCGTTTTATGCGCGAACGGCATCCTGACAGGATGAACAAAGCCGCCGAGCAGTGGTGGGACCGCACGGACGCTTCGCACGACGGAATCCCGTTCCGCACGAAGGACGAAGAAGGCCGCACACTCGAGCAAGAGCTCATGCAAAACGGCGAAATCCGCACCACGAAGATCAGCAAGGGCGACCCGAAGGCCGACGGCATCTACGAGGAATGGAACTTCGCCGACGACCAGAAATACCACGTCGTCACCGAGCGCCGCAACGGCGTCCCGTACAAGACCACGCACTACTGGAGAAACGGCAACGTATCGGCAGAGGCATTCTGGCCAGACCGCAACAAGGACGACTCGGAGATCAACCGCACCTTTAACGAGGACGGTACGCTTCGCACCCTCAAAACCCACCTGCCATACGGACGGCATGCATCAATCTCCTTACATCCCAACGGAATGTCACTGACATGGCACGAGGTCGACCGCGCACGCGAGGAAGTGTTGATACTTCCAGGAGACGGGATAACGAAAGAGGAAATCTCGATCACCAAGCACTACATCGACGCAGGGGGACGTAACCGCAGGATGCAGTACGACTTCCGCGACGGCATCCTCACCGAGCTCGATTACGAAGGCAAGAACGTCCCCGTGACCGACTTCAACCGCCTCTACCTGCCGCCGCTGAACGCGCAGGACATCGCGGACCTCATCGAGGCGTCATTCAAATCGGGAAAGCACATCGCCCCGCTGACACAGATCGCCTCGTCGAAGCCGCAACGAGCCAGCCAGGAGCAGACCCCGCCGGAGATGCGCGGCAACGCCAGCTCATCTGACGTACGCTTCTCCATCAACCGCGCGTGGGCGAACTCCGCACCCATGACCGCGCGGGAGATCAGACGCGCCGTCAAGGAGTTCGGAACCACCGCAGACCCCAAGCTCGTCGCCTACATCACGCCCGACGGCGAATGGCTCGACTACGACGAGATGGGCGAACACGCAGACATCCGCTGGAGCTACACGCAGCGCCACCGCGACGAACTCGACAAGGAGCTGATCGACAAGGGCGACGCCACCCCGTACGTAGCCGCAGCCATCAAGGGAGGACTCGTCCGCGTCACGGGCGGCATCTTCACCGCGTCAGGCGACCCTGTCGAGCTCGGCATACAGTTCACTGGCAGGCCCGACGCGAAGAAGCTAGACAACATCCGCGCCTTCTTCGCCGCCGCGGCCGAGCGCTACCCCGCCGCCCGCCTCCTCGTCGAATGCGTCGGACCTTCCGACTACTCCGACTGGGCGCGGCAGTACGCCCCCGGCGAAACAGGCCGCATCGACCGCGAGCTGCGCGAATTCGCCGCCACGGGAGAGCCGCCCGCGCAGGTCGGCCCATCGCTCGTCGCCGAGTTCCACGAGCGCTTCAGCATCCGTAAGGATCCTCCGCCGAAGAAGACCGGAATAGGATACAAGGTATTCTTCCAGAAGAACGGAAAGCTCTACCCGCCGATGGTGGCTAACCCGAACGGAGCCGACACCCCGGTAGGAGTATGGCTGGACGCCGACGCCGCACCCATCGTCGAGCAATCGAAGACCGGACGCAACAAGGTGCGCGCTGGCGGCAAGGGTACGCAAGGCGGCAGCGGAACCCTCGCATACCGCCCTGGATGGCACCTCGGCAAAATCCCCTACGCGCTGCAGTTCAATCGCGGAGAGAAGGTTGATAACACCCTCGGCATCCGCAACCAGAAAGGCGAACTCATTAAAGTAGGCCGCTACTTCCCTGCCGACTTCGTCTGGGCCGAGGTAGAATACGCCGCCGACAAGGATTACCAAGACGAGGCGATGAAGCACGGAATCAACCCGAGCGGTAAATTCCAGCACTCTCTCGCCGGGCTTCCGCACCTCCCGAAGGACGGATCTTACGAATACCGCACAAACGCGAACCCGGCAACGGATCCGTGGATCATCACAGGCTCAATGAAGGTCAACCGCATCCTCACGAAGCAGGAGGTTGACGCCATTGTAATCACCGCAGGCCGTCAGCCGCAGGAAGTCGAGCCGCGCTCCTCGGTGCAGATTCAGACGGAACGCGAGACGCCTACAGATTCGGTTCGGTTCAGCGTGATGGCCGCCGGAAGATACTACGGAACGAGAATGCGCGAACTCGCACACGGGATTAAGACGGGCGAGAAGAACGCCATCGCCGAAAGCGCGCGGATCCTCGCCGACTACGTGCACGACAACGCCGTGCTCGTTCCGATGCCGAGCCACACCGGCAAGGCGACAACGATGAAGTCGCTCGCGGAGGCAATCGCGAAAATCCGCCCGGATGTAGAAGTGGTCGATGCGCTCAAGTCTGATCCTCACGAATCTAACTACACGCACAAGCAGCGCCTCCACAAGCCGGTCGCCGTCACGATGCACCCGACAGGCGCGAAGATTCCAGAGGGACGCCCGGTCATGGTCGTGGACAACGTTCTTGCGAGCGGAACTACGGCAAGGGCAGCACTTGCGGTCATCCCGGACGCGGACATCCTCGTCCTTGGCGACGCAAGCCGCGCCGCAGATCCGAACGAGAAACTATCCAAGGAGAACGAGACGCTGCGCCACTCGATCATCATCGGGGCGCGGAAGTCGAAGGCGCGCAAGGACCCGGACAGGGGAGTTCGGCTTGCCGAAGCACTCGACATGTTCGATACAGCGGGAGAATACGACGACAAGACACGCGAAGAGATCTACATCCAGACAGGATGGTGGATGGGTGTCGACGGAAAATGGCGCGTCGAGATTCCCAACATCAAGCCGAAACAGAGATTCGGAAAAACGATGAAGTATCCCGAATCGATGGGTGGCGGATACACCATGATCAACGGCCTCGCCAAGCTGATCTGGAAAGACGGCGAGGAACGAAAATATGCTCCGCTAAAGGACATGGCGATAGCACCGATGCTATTCGACGCGTACCCGCAGCTGAAGAACATCAACGTGGTTATCCTCGATCCCGACTCCGACGAGATGGAAGGAATAAACGGATACTACGACGGACACACAATCGGAATCAGCTGGGACTGCGTCCAGTGGAAGGACGACGAGCCGAGCAACATCCTGAACGAGCAGGGAGTACAAACGCTGACGCACGAAATCCAGCACATCGTTCAGGCCGCAGAAGGCTTCGCCTATGGCGGAAACACGGAGGACTACGGGCCTCGCAACTACCCGCGCCTCGCAGGAGAGGTCGAGGCGCGAAACGCCGCCCGCCGAAATACGAACTTCAAGATGTACGGAGGATTCGCCCGCCTCGCCTCGACGAGCGCAGACCCCGACCTCCGAACCTGGGCGGTCAACAACGGCAACGCGCCGTGGCAGACCGAGGACGTCCCGCAGGCGAAGCAGATCATCACCTACGGCGACGGAAAGATGACCGACATCAACGGCAAGCCGGTGGCGCGGCACTCCGTATACCGCGACGTGGAAACGGACGCGAGACGCGCCATCTCCGCAATCGCCCAGGACGGCGACAAGAAAGAAGCGCAGGACGCACTCGAGAACTACGTCGCCTACTTCAAGCTCGCGCACGGGCCGCTCCCGCGTCCTCGCACGATCGCCCGCATCGGCCTCTCGCTCGGCATGAACGTCGTCGACCCGAAGCGCATCCTCAAGAACGCCGACAAGCTGGCCGAGAGAATGCGCGGCACGGCGATCGAGAAGGCAGCCGGAAACGGCGACGTCGGGACCGCAATCGCAATGATAAAGCGCGAGAAGGATCTCGACAAGAGGATTGAGAGCATCCTCGCCGGTGGCGTGTCGCTTGGAAGCCAACTCACACACAAGGGCGTAGGACAGATCAACGCCCTCACGCAGAAGCGCGTCGAGCGGATGATGAACGACTTCACAGCCGCCACGCTCGCCGACATGGAGGGCGACACCGGCATCAACCTCGCGGCCGAGATCCTCGAGAACAACCCGGACGCCTTCGAGACGGAATACCGCAAGGCGAAAAAGCTGACCGAGGAGCAGGAGGCCGAAACCGCCGAACAGCAGCAAGCCGGTTCTGCTCCCGAAGCGCCAGCTTCGGGTGACATCGACGAAGAGGAGATGTCCGACGCCGACCGCTACAAGCGCCAGGTGATGATGAAGGAGGCCGCAGAACGTGTCGCCAAGTTCATCGAGGAAGCGAAGAAACGCGCCGCCGAGAACAACGCGCAGGCCGCCGACCGCCGCGAAAAGGCCCGCCAGCGTCTCGTCGAATCGGGTGATGCCTCGGCCGAGGGCGAAGGTTCTGCTCCCGAAGCGACGGCTTCGGGCAACGGCAGGTTCGACGTCAAGCCGCCCGAGGTGAAGGCAGGATTCAAGACGCCCGAAGAATTCGCCGCCTTCCTCCGCGTCTGGACGGCCGACAAGTTCGCAAAGACGCACGGACTGACGACGATCGGGCAGGCGCAGCAGAACAAGCTGTTCGCGGAATACTACCGAATCTGCGCCCGCCAGGAGCTGCAAGACCTCGCCGACAAGCTGCTCGCGCCGAAGATGCTGAACGCAGCAGGAGAACTCGTCACGAACGCCCGGGTGGCCAAACTCGGCAACGGCGCTCGCGCCTGGGTGAACCGCCGCCTTCAGGAGATGGAGAAAGGAATCAGGCCGGATCGCATCGAGCGCATGAGCGCGGACATCTTCGCCTTCATCAACAAGGCGGCCGTGCGCGTGAGCCGCGTCGACCTGATCGCCAACTTCAAGAAAGACCTGAAGGAGAGGTTCCTGAACGACCCGGACTTCGACGAGTTCAAGCAGGACACGGAACGCAAGGTGACCGGCTGGGTCGAGGAGGCGGCGCGGTACATCTGCCGCGTTTGCGACCTGTCCCGGATATCGGCAAACGGCGATCCGTCGCAGCTCGAACAAGAGTACCGAAACCTCCACGAGATCATCGATCGCCGGGCGCAGGTGTACGACGAATCCGGACGCGAAGTAGCCGCCGCCGCGCAAGAGGACGCGGAGACGCTCAAGGCGCAATGGAAGCTCGCGCTCCTCGACAAGTACGGCGCAATGCGCTCGATGATGCCGGGAGAAATCCTCGACCTCCAGAACGCCGCCTTCCAGTACCTCGAGGAGGAAGCAGCAAAGCTCGAGCAGGCCTGGAAGGACACGCGGGCGCAGCAAGACCAGATCCGCCGCGACTTCACGGCGGCGATCGTCGGACCAAACGGACAGAAATACCAGGAGAAGGGGCTCTTCTCCGGACGCCTGTTTGACGCCCTGAACGGAATGATCCGCTTGCGCCTGCAGCATCTGACGCGGTTCGCATCCCCAGACGAGCAGGCCAAGGCGAAGAACGCCATCAACTCGCTGCTGGTCATGCTCGGCGACGGCGAGACGGCCTACGCGAAAGCGCTTCAGGAGGATCGCGAGGCGTTCTTCTCAGGCCTCGGGCAGATTTTCCAGAAGCCGGACGGAACGGCTGACAATGCGGCGATCAAGAAGTACCTTGAGCGGATGGACCAACCGATCCCGCAAGAGCTCTCCGAGAAAATCTCCAACCAGGGATACGTCGGAACGATGACCTACGGGCAACTCCTGCAACTCCTCGTCTCGCTCGAGCAGCGCTCCTTCAAAGACGCAATCAAGGCGAATGGACGCGAAGGACAGTCAGAACTGATCAGAAACTTTAGGTATCTGAAGGAAGACGGAACTGCCGCGAACGTCGTGACGGCCGAAGACAGCCGGTTCATCGAGATGCTCCGCGCGTTCTACGCGGCGAAGCGCGACCAGCTATCGGCGGTGACGGAACGCATGGTGGGCCACAAGGTGGACTCGCCCGATCCGCTATACTGCCCGGTGCGTCGCTGGATCGACGATAAGGCAAGGACGCTCCACACAGACCCGACGCAGCGATGGGACCCGATCAGCAAGATCTTCTCGCGCCGCGTCGAGAGCGACCGGGACTTCGACGAATCGCGGACGATCATCGGACTCTTCTTCGAGAACTCGAAGGAGTCGGCCAAGCTGACGGCTTGGGCCGAGCGAGGGTCGTTCATCAGGAACATCGTCACGTCGGTCGGATTCCAGGCGACGGTCAAGCGGGCGTTCGGCAACGGCGAACTCGGCAAGATTCTGAAACAGCTCGAGGCCACGTTTAACGGCGGCGAGGTGAGAAGCCAGACGCCCGGAGAAGTCGCGGCCGCAGACAAGGCCGTGAACTTCGTGACCTACGCGTACCTTGGCTTCAACCCGCTCTCGGCGCTGAAGCAGACAACCAGCCCGTTCGTGTGGGCGAACGTCCTCGACGGCGGCTTCGCCGACCTCTGGCGCCACATGACACACTTCGACAAGAACGTGCTGAAGCACCTCATGGAGTCGGACGAGTACAAGGTTAGGTACGGGAACAAGGTTGGATCCGGAATGGACTACGCCACGAAGGGACTCAACATGAACCCGTCGGAAAATCCGGCCATGAGATTCCTGACCGGCGCAGGAATGTGGATGCTCAAGCGAGGGGACTTCATTCCAGGCGGATGGATAGCCCAGGGCGTCTACAAGGACATGCTGAACAAGCACATGAACGAAGGCATGGACTACGAGACGGCCGACAAGCTCGCCATCACAGAGACGTTCAACCTCCTCGAAGAAACGCAGCAGTCGGGCCGCACCTACAATACGAACATGCTTCAGATCGAGCACGGACGAATCGGACGGCTCCTGACGCAGTTCGCGACGTCGCCGCTCCAGCAGCTCCAGTACGAGACGCAGGCCTGGCGCGAGTGGCGCGACATGGTGCGCTACCAGATGGGCGAGAAGAAGATCGCGGCAGCGAGACAGCGCTTCTGGAGGGCAGCGGTCATCAACCACGTGCTGATGCCGGCGGCCATGAACTTCGTAATCGCGGCATACAAGGCCGCGATGGGTGAGGAGCCGCCGTGGGAGAAGGACGGGTATCACTGGTCACTGCTGATCGACGTACTGATGGGACAGTTCTCCCGGGTGTTCTTCCTCGGTGCATTCGCCCAGACCACACTGAACGCGATCTTCAAGCGTGAGACGCCAAGAGCCGGACAGATCCTTCCGATAGAAGGCGCACTCGGCATGGTGACGACGATCGGATTCACGGTGCACGACATGGCGACGCTCAACTACGACAACATACAGAAGGACCTCGAGCGCATGCTGAAGTCTACGGCTCCGACGCGGATCCCGTTCAACGTCTACCGCAGGATAACCAGCGACAGCGACGCGGACCGAAAGGCCAAGAAGGAGGCCAAGTGATTTGGGAACCCCGCCGGGACCGGAGTCGGTCCCGGCCCGGCGGGCGCTCTCGATAGTGAAAATACCCCATTCCGTCCCGACGGGATTTTTGATATAATACGCGGGTGTTCCAAAAGGAGCAGCCAAGATCCCACTCGGAGAAAGACGGCAAGCGAACCCCGCGCAACCCGCACCGGCTGACCCTGAGTACGAACTGTAGACGAACGACAGTGAGCCCAGTTGGATAAGTGAGGGAAAAGGAAAGAGAAGCGAACAATTCACGGCGGGACGGATGCGTCCAGACGCGAATAACCGCTTCAAATCCAGCCCCCGCTACCAATCAACAAATCTGGAACCTCAGCGCCTAATCGCGCCCGTGTCGGACCGTAGCGCAGCCTGGTAGCGCGTTTGCTTGGGGTGCAAAAGGTCACGAGTTCAAATCTCGTCGGTCCGACCAATTTTCCGCAATATTTCGAGGAATCTCGCCATTTCTTCTAAGGAGTTGGTGCGTCAAGGAGGCGGACGAGCGGCTACAGTGTCTCGATCGACTTCGGGTCGAGGAGGAAGTCGAGAAGGCCGATATGGCCGATTCCGTCGTTGTCGATGTGCTTGATGGCCATCGGGGAGCCGTCGATCACCACCTTGCGGAAGTTGTCGCCCGTATGCTTCAGGGAGAAGGTTTCTTGGGCCATCTTCTCCGCGTCCGGAATCATCCATGCCGACTGGATGTAGATGCGCTCGTAGCCGCGATTGACGACGAAGTCGATTTCGTGGGATGGCCGAACGTGCTTGCCCGCCTTTGTCGTGTCGTGGTAGACAACTCCGACGTCGACGGTGTATCCCTGCCGTTTCAGTTCGTTGTAGATGGCGTTTTCCATCAGGTGCGTGAACTCCATCTGGCGGAATCCCGTCCTGGCGTTGCGAAGTCCAGTGTCGGCGGCGTAGTATTTGGCAGGGTAGTCGAGGTAGTGGTTGCCGCGAACGTCAAATCGCGAGGCCTTGGAGAGGATGAAGGCGTTTTCCAGGTAGCCGAGATACTTGGAAACCGTGTCCTTGGTGGCCGTGATGCCGCCTCGCGTTTTCAAGGCATTGGCAAGTTTTGTCGGATTGGTGAGACTGCCGATGTTGCTCATGGCAACGTCGATGACCGAAGCGAGTGGTTGCTCTCCGCGCAACTTCATGCGTTCGACGACATCGCGTATGTAAATCGTTTGGTAAAGCCCGTTGAGGTAGGATTCCTTTTCCTGGTGGGTTTCGAAAAGCGCGCATTCGGGAAGACCGCCGTAGCTCAGGTACTCGTTCAGGACGGCGTACGGATTGGATGTGTTCCGGTGCAGCTGGAAAAATTCGCCAAAGGAGAGCGGGGTGATGTGAATGACCTGCCCTCGACCTCGGAATTCGGTTGCGACATCAGAACTGAGCAATCTGGAGTTGGATCCTGTCACATAGACATCGACATTAGGCATGGTACGAAGGGCGCTCAATGTCTTGTAAAAGGTGATGTACGCCTGCGGCACGTCCTCGGGATGGAGTCGCGCGAGGTCGACGCCTTCGCGCAAGACCGTACTGCAGGTTTGGATCTCATCCAGAAGAACATAAGTCCATTTCCCGTCGTTTTTGATCCTCGCCTGAATGTGTTTGCGCAAGTTTATGGGATTCAGCAGCGTATCATCATCGGCCTTTTCGAGGTCAATGGCAATGATATGGTCATCGTCAGCACCCGATTCAAGCAAATGATTGCGGAACAGATTGAAGAGCAGATAGCTTTTCCCGCACCGACGAATGCCAGTGATAATTTTCACAAAACCGTTGTGTTTGGCTCGAATAAGGCGGTTGAGAAGTT
The DNA here is from genome assembly GCA_016303225.1 of Kiritimatiellia bacterium. GTDB lineage: Bacteria > Verrucomicrobiota > Kiritimatiellia > RFP12 > UBA1067 > UBA1067. The sequence goes on along the minus strand of JAEDMC010000019.1, from coordinate 2,076 downwards.
CTTGGCGATTGACGGTCATTTGTATTCTATTTTCGTTCTTATGGGTTTATACAAAAAGAAGCGAGTGAAAGTGTATCAAAATCCGAGGGCTCAAACAAGGGGCTTGGATCGCTTCTTTTTGTATTTGTCGAGTAAGAAGAGAGCCCGTGGGTTTGGATCGGACGGCAAAAAAGCTTTCAAGGAGGCAGCATGAAAGAGATGATGCAGATGTTTGCGCTTGTGGGCGCGATTTGTCTGTGGGCTGGCGCGGCGAGTGTCGCGACGGGCAAGTCGGCGGCGTTTCCGCTGGAACGGAGTGGTTTCGCGTGGTGGGCACGCTTGGCGTGGCCGTCAGTCGCGGAGAACTTGATTTTGACATGAAGGCAGCGTCCGACGGGGACGCATCTATTCCGATTCCGAGCGGTTCAGCCAGTGGGATTGCTACGGCATCGGCGGTCTCGGCGGTCTGTTCCATTATTGGCACATGTGCCTTGGCTTTGATTTCCTCGCTCGGTTCCTTGATCGTGACATTGACATCAATGGCCGCAACGTCACAGGCTCAGTCGAGCGTTGCCCCTGGATGTTCCGTGTCTACGCGGGATTAGAGTTCTAGCGGGTTGGTTGGCAAATCCTGTCGTCCGGGGTCTCGGTGAAGTGTGGTTCCTCCCTGCGTCTCTGAAAAGAGTTGGGCGCGAGAAGGAGTTGGTGCGTCAAGAAGGCGGACGAGCGGCTACAGCGTCTCGATCGACTTCGGGTCGAGGAGGAAGTCGATGGCGTTGATTTTTTTGATGCCGTCGAAGTTGGCCGGCGGATCGCGGTCAAGGGTCAGCAGGGTCTTCGGATGGTTGTCGCGAATGGCCTTGAGCGGTGCGAGTTCACGAAGGAGAGTCGATTCCTCACGGGTGGTGAGGGCGACTTGGTAGTAATGGGGAACGGTGTTCTCAAGCGCGACGAAGTCGATCTCGTTGGCGCCGAGCGTGCCAACGAAGACCTCCCGGTAGCGGCGCTTCAGTTCCAGATAGATGATGTTCTCAAGAATGCGTCCTTGGTCGCTCGGCTTGTCGGCGAGAAGCAGCCGGCGAAGTCTCATTCGGGGGAAAGCGAACTGTATTCGGCGAAACTCAGCGGCTGAAGGCGAATCTCGACATAGCGTCCCGTCAGGAAGGTCGCGAGTTCGCCCGAAAGGAACTTCGCGTTCGACGAGCAATTCTTTCGGTATGCATAATTCTTTCAGTATGCATACAAGAAACTCCATTTCGGCAAAATGTTTGTTGGTATGATGGCAAAACTAGACGGAATCTGGTGCTCTGTAAGGGCTGTTTTTTGATATAATATTCAATACAGAGGAATGTTCAAAGTTTAAGGTTTAAAGTATGGCGAAGAAAACGGCGATGGATTGTGTGAAGCTGGCGCGGGATCCGAAGAGACCGCACCTTGGCGATTTCATCAAGTACATCTGCTCCGACTTTGATGAGCTGCACGGCGATCGCCTCGTGAACGATGATCGGGGCTTGATTGGCGGTTTCGCGACGATCGACAAGGAGAAGGTGCTGATCCTCGGCCACCACAAGGGCGCGACCGTCGAGGAAAACATGGCGGCCAACTTCGGCATGGCGAATCCCGACGGCTATCGCAAGGCGATGCGCCTCGCGAAGCTCGCCGAGAAGTTCCATCTGCCGATCGTCACGTTCGTCGATACGCCCGGTGCGTATCCCGGACGTGAGGCCGAGGAGCGTGGGCAGGCCGAGGCCATCGCGAAGTCCCTCGAGTTCTTCGCGCTCCTGAAGACGCCGATCGTTGTCGTCGTGACTGGCGAAGGCGGTTCAGGCGGAGCGTTGGCGATCGCGGTCGGCGACAAGGTGCTCATGATGGAGAACGCCGTTTATTCGGTCATCTCTCCCGAAGGCTGTGCTGGCATTCTCTGGCGCGACGGCAAGAAGGCTCCCGAAGCCGCTGAGGCGCTCAAGATCACCGCGCCGGACCTGAAGAAGCTCGGCGCGATCGACGAGATCGTCAAGGAACCGGCGGGTGGCGCGCAGAAGAACCACAAGGTCGCCTGCGCGGCAGTCAAGAAGGCCGTTCTCAAGGCGCTCGCGG